>CACYKR010000046.1 GCA_902774995.1 uncultured Bacteroidales bacterium
AGGCCTGCGCCTTTTCCTTTCCATCCGTAAGGAAGCAGCCGCTCATGGCTCGAAAGTGATTGTCCGGAATATCAACGCCGATATCCGTCAGGTGTTCATGATGACCGGATTCATCAGCCTCTTTGAGATACAGTGATGGACGGGCTGGATTTACACTGCCAGATGATTCTGGAGGATTTCCGTGAGGCGCAGCCGACGCTGCAGCGCATGAAAGCGGAGATCCTCACGAAGTTGCGCGAGGCTCTTGACCGCAACGGCTTGGTGGTGACGGCTGTCGAGGCACGGGTGAAGACCGAGGAGAGTCTGGCGGGCAAGTTGGCGCTCAAGGGGGCCAAGTACGCCATGCTGAACGACATCACAGACCTTGTAGGCGCACGTATAATCACGTTCTATACCGACGACGTGGACCGCATTGCCTCCATGGCGGAGCAGCTCTTCGACATCGACTGGGAGAATTCCGTGGACAAACGCAAGCTCCACCAGCTGGACAGCTTCGGCTATAACTCGCTGCATTATATATGCCGCCTGCCGGGCTATGATTTCCGGTTCGAGTTGCAGCTCCGTACCACCTTGCAGCATGCCTGGGCGGCTATCAACCACGACACAGGTTACAAATCCGGCGTGGAGATCCCGCGGGAGTATATCCGTCAGCTCAACCGCTTGGCGGGTATGCTGGAGATGGCTGACGACGAGTTCAGCCGTATCCGTACGGAGATAAACGACTACCGCCGGAGGGTGCAGCAGCTGGTGCAGAACGGCAAGCTGGACGACGTGCTCCTGGACGGCGACACGTTCCGCTCCTATCTGCAGGCACGGCCGCTGGAAGCGCTCAACAGACGCATCGCCGCTATCAATCAGGCGGAGATACAGGAGGTGCCGCTCATCCGTTATCTGCGGGTGCTCAAAGCCCTCGGCTGCGAGACGCTCGGAGACGTGAGCCGGCTCATCCGCAAATACGAGGATGACGCCTATCGTCTGGCGCGGCACCAGCTGGGAAACACCGACCTCGATATCATCTCTTCTGCCGTAGGGCTGCAGAACATCTGTATCGTCTGTATCCTCTCTACCGGCGGCGGGAAGATAGGGCTGGAGCGCCTCTTCGACGCCATCAACGGGCATAACACTCAGAACGACGCACTCGCCGCTCTGACTTTCGAACAAGCATCGAATTTACCCTTTATGAAAAAATAGATATGAAACCAGTACTGATTGACTTGAACGACTACGTGCGCAGCGGCGAAGGAGCCAACGGCGCCAGTTATAACCATAAGACCGACCCCAACGTCATGCTCAAACTCTATTTCCGCAACTTCGAGGCGGCGGAGAAAGAGCTGGAGTTGGCGCAGAAAGTATATGCAATGGGCATCCCTACGCCCGAACCCGGCGACCTCATCACTGACGGCAAGCAGATAGGTATCCGTTTCCGCCGTATAGAAGGCAAGAAATCCTATTCCCGTGCCTGCGGTGACAACCCGGAGAATACGGAGGAGTACGCCCGCGAGTTCGCGCGGCTGTGCAAGCAGCTGCACGCCACCCATGTGGACACCGCCCAATTCGAAAACGTGAAAGACCGTTACTACAAGATGCTGTCGGACAACCCGGATTTCACGCCGGAGCAGAAAGAGAAGATACGTGCGTTCATCGCTGCGGCTCCGGACGCTGACACGGCTTTGCACGGAGACCTGCAGTTCGGCAACGGTATATTTGTGGAGAAAGACGGTGTCCGCAAACAGTATTTCATTGACCTGGGTGATTTTTGCTATGGCTATTACATGTTCGACTTGGGTATGGTGTATCTCTGCTGCTGCCTCAATAACGAGGAGTGGACGCAGGAGGTCAATCACATGTCCAATGCTACCGCACGCCGTTTCTGGGACGCTTTCGCCCGCGAGTATTTCGGCCCGGAGGCTGATCTGGAGCAGGTGGAGAAAGAGGTGCGTGTGTATGCCGGTATCAAGACCCTGATGGTGGAGCGCGATACTCGTTGCCCGATGCCCCAGTTCAGAGCAATGCTGGAAGGAACGGTGTATTGATTGATGCTTTATGGCAAATAAATATCTTGACACAGAATTGCTGGACCGCGCGATAGTCTTTGCGGTCAAAGCGCACCACGATACGGAGCGCCGCGGCAAAGGTTTTCCCTATATCGTCCATCCCATGGAGGCGGTGGAAATCGTCTCTACCATCACGTCCGACCAGGAGCTGCTGGCGGCAGCGGCGCTGCACGACACGATAGAGGACACCGACGTGACGGTGGAGGAGTTGCGCGAGGCGTTCGGCGAACGTGTAGCCGCACTGGTACACGCCGAGAGCGACCGCTTCACCGAAGGGGTCTCCGAGGAAGACAGCTGGCACGACCGCAAGCAGGCGGCGATAGACCGTCTGGCGGCGGCTTCCCGTGACGCGAAGATTGTTGCCATGGGCGACAAACTGAGTAACATGCGCGCTATTTGGCGCGACTATCAGACGAAGGGCGACGCGCTCTGGTCTATCTTCCATGTGAAGGACAAAGCCTCGCATGCTTGGCATTACCGCGGCTTGGCAGCCTCCCTCTCCGAGCTGGGCGACACGTTCGCCTACCGGGAGTTCGTCCGTCTCATTGATGAAGTATTTCCGCAATGACCGTCCTGTTCGACAATATAGTTAACGCGCGCGACTTGGGCGGGCTTGTAGGCGCGGGCGGGAAAACCATCCGTCCCCATCGGCTGCTGCGTACGGCGCACCTGCACGACGCCTCGCCGGCGGACCTGCAACGGCTCAGGGACGAGTACCGCCTGGCAAAGATCTTCGATTTCCGCTCGCTGGGCGAGGCGGCTGCGTTGCCCGACCAGGAGGTGGAAGGCGCCACTCATCATCTTCTGCCGACCATTGATCTCTCGGCGGAGAAACTGACGGAACAGCCTATCCCGCAGGAGGCGTTTCTGGACCTGGAGCGGCATATCGTCAATTACTCGTTCTATCCCGAGGTGCAGAAGATGGCGGCGAATATGTATCCTTCTCTAATCCGCAGCGAGTATTCGCAACTCCAGTACGCCGCTTTTCTCAGACTTATCGTGGAGGCTCCTGAAGACAGAGGAGTCCTCTGGCATTGTTTCCAGGGCAAGGACCGTACGGGGTGGGGCGCAGCCTATCTGCTCTCCGCCTTGGGGGTGTCACGGGAAGCGATTATCGCGGATTTCGACCTCTCTAACGAGGCGTATCGGGAGCTGGTCAGCAGTCTCTACGCCGAGATAGATGCGCGCGGAGGGGGCGAGGCGGAGAAAGAAGTGGTGCTCGCCTTCATGGGGGTCTCCACACCTAATTTCATCCGTACGTTCGACCTCATTGACCGGGAGTTCGGAGGGATGATGAGTTACCTGCAAGAGCAGCTCCTTCTCTCCCACGAGGATATACAACTGCTGCGCAGGCGTTTTTTGCAATAAACCCATAAACTTATTAACTCAATGAAAGATCTGATTAAGACCACGATTGTCTTTGCAGCCGGTGCCGCCGTAGGCGCCGCTGTAGCGATGCTCCTCACCCCGAAGACCGGCGAAGAGATCCGTACGCAACTGCGCGACCTCGCCGAGGACGCTAAGAAACGCGCGCAGGACTACTGCGAGCAAGTGAAGAAAGACCTGACGGAAGCGCAGGCTCCCGCAGCACAACCCGCAAACGAGGAGGCATAAGCATGGAAAACGACACATTGGAGCAACTCAAGGCGGACGTCACCGCGTGCGGTGAGTCCCTGGGCAACGTAGGCAAACTGCGGCTCATCGGTATCGCGAGCCGTGTGCTGGGCCTGTTTCTGCTGATCTTCACGGTGGTGCTGCTGGTTTCCGCACTGCTGCTGTTCGGAGCCGTAGCGGCGATAGATGCGCTATCCGCAATCATGCCTGTTTGGGCCGCCTCGCTGATGATGGGCAGTATCTATATCGTGCTCATAGCCGTTGCGGTAGCCTGCCGCAAGGCTCTGTTCATACATCCGTTCATCCGTCTGATGAGCAAGGAGATTAACACGGAGGAAGAGCTGGCGCTCAAGACCATGGAGGCGGAGCACAAGGCGGAGATCCAGTATATCCGTCTGGAAACGAAGGTGGAGAACGCCACCCGTGAACTGAACATGTACGCCGCCCTCGCTTCCCGTATATGGTCATGGATAACCGGTAAAATAGGCAAGTAAATGTTTTCCCGTCTATACGGCGTATTGCTGCCGTTCTTCGTCAGCTTTCTGCTGGCGTATATCCTGGATCCCGTAGTGGGCTTCGTGCAGACCAAATGCCGCGTGCGTAACCGTGCGCTCGCCGTGATGGTGACGCTTGTGCTGGCGGTAGGCATCGTAGCGGGTGCCGTAGCCGCGCTCCGCAAACCCGTCACCGAACAGGTGAACAGCGCATGGGCGGGGTTCCAGAGCTATATTGCAGCGTTCAATATCAACGACTATGTCTCGGCTCAGACCCAGGAGAAACTGCTCAAATGGCAGTCCGAATGGGATTGGCACTCGGTGCTCGCTAATCCGGAGCTGTCCAACTCCCTCAAGGAACTGGTACCGAAGATAGGCAACTGGATTACCGGCGGACTGAGTTGGATGAGCGAGCTGATGGTAGTCTTCATCGGGTTCATGTACCTCATTTTCCTGATGATTGATTTCCCGAATATCCGTGCCGGTTACAGCAAGTTCATACCACGGAAGATCCGTCCGCAGGTAGTGACGCTCATGGGTGACATTGACCGGAATATGAACGCCTATTTCCGTGGCCAGGCTACGGTAGCTGCCTGTGTGGGTGTGCTGTTCGCTATCGGCTTCACCGTCACGGGGCTGCCGATGGGTATCGCCATGGGACTGATTATCGGTCTGCTGAACATGGTGCCGTACATGCAGGCATTGGGTATCCCGCCCTGTATCGTCCTCTGCCTCATCCAGTCTGCCCAGACCGGTCAGCCGGTGTGGCTCACGCTCCTGATGATGGCGGCTGTGTTCGTGGTGGTGCAGTCGATCCAGGACCTCTACCTGACGCCGAAAATCATGGGCAACGTCACGGGGATGAGTCCGGCGGCAATACTCCTCAGCCTCAGTATCTGGGGCGCGCTCTGCGGCGTGATAGGAATGATTATCGCCCTGCCTGTGACTACGCTGATTATCAGTTATTATGAGCGTTATGTAGCTAACCGCGGCGTAGCCAGCCGGGCCCATCAGGCGCATTATAAAGGCAGACTCCGCAACAACTACCGTCTCTAACCCTGACCGCAAGGGCAAGGGCATAAAAAAATCTCGCTATAAAGCAGCGAGATTTTTTTCGTTCATGAGTTCCTTGCCTTCCGGCGTGTAGGCGTAGTCGATACGGTCTCGGAAGTAGGTCTCCACCTTTCCGCGTACAACCTTCATCGTGGAGTTGACCAGGTGGTTCTGTTCCGTCCATGGCTCGTCCAGTACCGCTATAGCGGCAGGCAGCCAGGCTTCGGGGAAGATACCGTCCCGGCTTCCGCCCGGACGATAGGAGTCCACCTCGTTCTGTATCTTGAGGAGCATGCACTCCTTACCCTCGCGGGTAGCGGGGTCTTTGCCTTGGCTCTTTGCCCACGCCTGCAGCGCCTCTTTGTTCGGCACCATGAGGAGAATCGTATAAGGGTCCTGGTTGTTATGCAGGATACACTGATCGACATATACACTGCCGTCCGTCAGCGAGTCCTCGAATCCCTCCGGGCTGTATTTCTCTCCGTCGGCGCGGATGAGCAGCGATTTGAACCGTCCTACTACCCACAGGTAGCCCGGGTGCTCTTGGGTCACATAGCCCATGTCGCCCGTGTGGAGCCATCCGTCGATGACGGTGGCGGCGGTGCTCTCGGGGTTCTTCCAGTAACCCGCCATGACGTTCTCGCCCTTGATGACTATCTCGCCGCGCTCGCCGTCCGGCACGGTGTGCCCTTCCGCGTCGCAAATCTTCAGCTCCATCGGTCGGACGATACGTCCGGACGACCCGAAGATAGCTCCGTCGGGGGAGTTGGAGCAGATGATCGGGGTAGCCTCGCTCAGCCCGTATCCCTGGAACATAGGCATCCCTACTGCGCAGAAATAGCGTTGCAACGCAATGTCGAGCAGTGCGCCGCCGCCTACGAAGAACTTCATCCGTCCGCCGAAGTTCTCCCGTACGGCTTTGAAGATGAGCCGGTCGAAGAGTTTCACTAAAGGCCATCGCCATGCGTTCCGCCATCCGCCGCGGTTCCAGTACTCGCGGTTGTAGGCAATGGCGTTGTTGAGGGCGAAGTTGTAGAGTTTCTCCACTTTCGGTCCTTTGGCATGGATGGCGGTCTCGATGCTCTTGCGGAAATTACGCGCCAGCGCCGGTACGGAGAGCATCACATGGGGGCGCACCTCTTTGATGGCTACAGGGATGTTTTTGAGCGTTGCCATCGCCGTCTTGCCTACCGGCACGGTAGCTATGGAGCCTCCGTAACTCATCATTGTATAGAAGCCTGCTACGTGCGCAAAACAGTGGTCCAGAGGCAGAATGATGAGCATCACGTCATCTGTATCGCAATGGATGACCGAACTGCCTTGCTCCACGTTCGCCGTGTAGTTGCGGTGGGTGAGGAGGATGCCTTTCGGGTCAGCCGTGGTACCGGAGGTGTAGCTGATATTGGCGTAGTCGTCCGGTCCGACGGACTCGTAACGGGCTTGGAAGGAAGCCGGGGCGGTTTCTAACAGTTTGTCGCCCATAGCAAGTACCGCGTCGATGGAAATCTCCTTGTCCTCATATTCCTCCAGGGGGTCGAATACAATCACTTTCTCCACTAACGGGCACTCGTCGATGATCTTCCGGATTTTCGGCAGCTGCTGGCCGGAGGTCATGATAAACCGTGCGTCGGAGTGCCGGATACGGAAGAGCAGGTCGTTCGCTTCCTCTAACTTGATACTCAGCGGTACGTTCACTCCTCCGGCGTAGAGGATTCCTAACTCGCCCGTGACCCATAGGTTGCGTCCCTGACTCAACAGCGCCACGCGCTCGCCTTTCTGCAAGCCCAGTGCCATCATGCCGGCGCCTATACGGTGCGCCGCCTCGCGCGTCTCGCGGAACGTAGTGGTCTCCCATGTATCGTTAATCTTCTCGCGCAGGAACACATGCTCGCTGTACCGGCGCGTGTAATACTCTACAAAATCAATAATAGTAGGTCTCTCTTTTGTCATCATTGCGTGTCTGTATTTCCAATTATGGCGCAAAGATACTGCTTTTTTCTCATATATGCAAAAAAAAAGACACCGAAATGTCTTTTTTTGTCAGTACTCAGTATTTCCTCTTGGGATTTTTGGGAAACCAGCCTTTGCGAACCCGCTCGCGTTGCTTGAAAACCTCCCCGATGCCCCAGAAAGCGGAGAAGGCAAAGATACCCAGGAAGATGGATACGTACGTGTTTGTTACAAACAGCGACGCGCCGGCGGCGATGAGTCCTACGATGAGGAACGCCCACCACGAGCGCACGCCGAAATAATACTCCGCCTTGATCACTAGCGGGTGGAAGAGGCCGATGCTCAGGAAGGCACCGGCGCCTAATAACAGTCCTTCGTAATTCATTGTTATTTCTTGATTTGGGTGATTTTACCGGCGTAGGTGCAGTCTGGGTAGGTGCCGCGGGTGCTGGTGTAGCTCGCGCCGGTGATGGTCTCGATAGGCGCAGATTTGGAAAACCCTAATTTGCGCCGCAGGGCGTTCAGGTGCACGTCTATGGTCCCCGTGTCGTACCGGAAGCGCTCACCCCATACGCGCTCCAGCAATTTGTCGCGCGTGCATATATGGTTCGCGTGCGAAGACAGGTAATCCAGCAGCCCGAACTCCAGTCCGGTCAACCGTATCTCCCTGCCGTCCTTCCGGACAACCCGCTTCTCGCGGTCCGCCTCTATGCCGGTTCCTATCAGATGGTACATGTTCTTCAATCCGGCTGCAAAGGTAGTGCATTTTTTTGAATTGTGCAAATAAAAATCTCCAAAATGCCGTGCAGAATTGATTTTTCTTCTGAAAATCTTGCGTAATTGTCTCATGAATTCTCTCCCCAATAGTGGTGAAATTGCGTTCCTGGCTTGCAGGAAAGGAGATTTTTTTGTAATTTTGCACAAAATTTTACAATACACAATTAACAATAAAAAAAAACAAGTTTATGAGAAAAATGTTCTTTTTAGCAGCTTTAGGGCTGAGTGTGATGAGTCAGGCCGCAACGCCTGAGTTTATGAAAACGCTCATAGACGAGCAGGCAGACGCGACCAAGGGGCAGACACAGTTGTACGCGCTGGAGTATAGTACAGACGGCAGTCTGTATCTGCTATCCAGTTACCAGACGGCTTCCGCCGAAGAGGTAGGTATGACTTTCAATGGCAGTACATACCAAGGAGCCACTGCCAGCAAGTGGGGTTCGCGCACAGGAGACATGAAATACTCCAACATGCGTAACTCGTTCCTTGCCAAGATTGACGCCAACGGCGATCTGCTGTGGGCTCGCGCCGACACGACGGGCGACTATGATTTGGCGAATACGGCAGTGGCTGCTACCGCGGACGGCGGTGTGATTTATGCCGACAAGTTCCGCACCCGCAAGGGCGTGTATATGGGCTTTATCAATGTGTATGACAAGAATGGAAACGTGGTAGGCAGCAATAACATGTCGTTCACCAACTACGACTCTATCGTAGTGGACGGCAAGAAAGTATTCCGTAAAGAGGCTTTCTCATGGGCAGGCGTAGCGTTGAGCGAGGACAGTTTCGTGTATGTAGCCGGTCTTCAGGCGGACACTCTTCTGCCGGTATGGAACGACTCGATTTTCCCGCGTAAGGCTTGGAACACCAAAGGCGCCATGAGCAGCAACTGTAATACGGTTCTCCTGAAATACAAAGCGCAATACAACCAGTTTCATGACCTGGACTATGTAGGCGCAGTCATCAACAGCGACGAGCTGGTATATGACCGTCCGCTCGGTCTGCACTACGAGAACGGCAAACTGTATGTAGCCGGTACGTACAGCAACGGCACAGAGACCGGTATCTACGCCGCACGTTATGACAAAGACCTCCACCGCGAGTATATCCAATATCACCCGGTAAACGGTTCGCTGCAGTTCCAGCAGACCAAGTTCGAGGACGGCAAGATCTATGTTTGCGGCGGTCTGAGCAAAGGAAGTATCACCGTTGGTGAGAAGACACTGGCTACCAACGGAAACTTCAATCATGGTCTGATTTATGTAATGAACATGGAAGACGGTTCGGTAGTGGATGCCGCAGTATATTCGGCAGCAAATAATGCATTGAATATTACGATTGCAGCTTTCGTATCCAATGATGGAGTTGTTGCATACAACTATGAATTTGGAAGTCTGAGAGCTCTTCATTATGACAAAAATATGAATCTGGTGAGCACCGATACACTGGCTACCGGTGGCGGCAGTTCGACCGTCTCGGTAGTAGGACGCAGCGCTGACGGCGATCATACCGCAGTGGGTTTCCGTGCAAGCACAAAGGCTGATTTCACTGTGCTGGGCGAGACGATGAACTTTGCTGGCAAAACCAACTGGTACAGCGTGTTAGCCGTGCTGAATACCGCAGGTCAGAAAACGCCGACCGGCGTAGAGACGGTACAGCAGGAAGCGAACGGCAAAGCGGTTAAGTTCATCAAGGACGGTCAACTCTATATCCGCTATAACGGAAGAACGTACAATGTATTAGGATTCTAAGAATCCGGTAAGCCATAAGATAAAAAATACGGCTCGCAGTGATGCGGGCCGTATTTCTTTATATGCTGTACACTTTTTACTCCGTGATAATCTCATAGGAGAGGGCATTGACGAAATACTTGCAATAACCCTCCACGAGAATCGTGTCGCCTGCGAGCGAGTCGCCTGTGGTCAGTACGTCACCAACCGAATAAACGGTCTCTTGCACTTGTGCCTGTTTCTGGCACGCAGTAAACGCTACCAGCGCTACTGCCATAATCAAAAGAATCTTTTTCATTGTTATAATGGTTAAAAAGTTAATCCTGTTTCGATACCTACCTGCCAGGCATGTGCGTTCTTGTATTGATGCAGTCGCGCCTGCGCACCCACGAGCCAGGAGAACTTGCCTTTCAGCGGGAAGGTGTATTGCAGATGTACGCACTCCTGTACATGCTGCATAAAGGCGTCGTAATCCATTTCTCCGGCAAACAGCAAATCGCCCACAGGAAGCGGCAGACGGTAGTCGCCATATACATTCGCCAGCACGGTGTTGCGGCGGTAATTGGGAGCGATGAACAGCAGCTGGTAATAGTTATTGGCATTGTCCCCGTAGAGATACTGGCTGCCGCGTTTGAGTTCGAGCGCTGCGGTAGCCAGTACGCGCCAGCGCTCAGCGGCATAGCCCATCTCTGCCGTCAGCGTGTGGGTGTGAAGACCGGCGATAGGAACCTGGGTGTTGATGGTCAGTTCTTTCGTCAGATGAATCCAGTCGTACTGCACACCCGCCATGAAGCCGGTTGTAGGCAGCAGTTGGATACCTACGCCGGCACGATAGCCGCTGTAGTAACTGATTTTGTTGTTCGACGAGAAACGCGTGTACGGCTCCGTGTCGTTCGCCATATGATAGATTGTCGTCTCCCCCAACTCCGAATAGAACCGCACCTCGTTGTTCTGTTTATACCTTCCTCCGTACGCCATGAGACACAGGGCATAGCGTTGCCATTGATAGCCTACCGAGGCTTCTATGCGCAGGTCGGATACCTTATTCTTCGCACGCGGGTCGCGCATGCGATAACTCTGTTCGGCGCGGAACTGCAGTGCGGCGTGCCATAGAAGGTGGTTCTTGCGCATTCGGTAGCCGCCGTAGAAAGCATACGTCTCCCTCCGCAAATCCCCGCCGATAGTGTCCACCGTCAGGTACGGAGCAGTCAGGCGGAAATCCGCATTGTCCACATAACGCGTCTGTTTGCTGTCCTCCCACCGGTACGACGCCTCGCCAAAAACACGGCTCACCTCATTGAAATCATACACGGACTGCGCCTGAACGGCAAAACCGCCTCTCTGCCTGCCCTCAATGACCTGCGTACCCCTGCCGAACGAGCCGGAGAGGGTAAGGTCGGTGCGGGCCGTGTCCGTGACCAATGCAGTTATTATGGCTAATAAGATTTTCACCTTTCAATTTTTAATTATCAATTCCTGAAATAGAACGGGTCGGCGCTTACGCCTGCCTCAAAATCATCGGTTGAGTTATTGGTATCCATCAGCAGCCGTCTGCCGTTCATTATTCCGAGGGTCTTGCGGCGTACGGCTTTGCCGAAACGTGTCTTGTCGCTGCCGGTGGGCGCCACGTAAGTGTAGCCGGCATCCAGACGGTCGCTGAAAGTGAGCCATTGGAAGGTCTCGGACGGCGCCAGATTGACGGCGTCCACAATCCATTCGTTGGGGATCATATAACTTTTCTTGGACTGTGAAAACGTCCCCGCAGCGGTCACTAACTCGTAGTTATATTGTACGTACAGCGAGTCGGTGGCGAAATACTGCTCGGCAGTCACACCTTCGGGGAAACGCGCCAAGCCGAAGGACTTGTGCCCCTGGTTATGCGGCACCCGGATAGTATAGGTATAGCAATAGAGCTTGTCGAGGTTGGTCACTTCCGGATTGTCCACGTCCGTCACGCCTGCAGAGGACGAGAGGTCGTACCATTCGAAGTCCGCAGTACTCAGATCAAATGAGTTGGTGTTCGCCTCCGTGTGGTCCATCGCATTATCGGCAATAAGAACAGCTTCGCCCGGTGCTACACGGTACGTGTCGCCCTCGCCGGGAATCCGGTACATGGCGTCCACGGCAAAATACTTGTCCCGGAAATCGTTGTCGAGATTGTATTTCTGTACGGAGTTCAAATCCGCCTCTACCAGTATAAGTCCGTCTGCCGAAAGAGTGTCGGCGGAGTTGTTGAATACAACGAAATACTTGTCGCCTACATAGCGTTTGCCCTCCGGCGTCTCGGTGCCGGCAAAGAAGATTTCCGCCAGCACAAAACCGGCATTGCCCTTGGTGACAAAATCCGCTTTGAGTTCTACGGTGCAGTCTTCGGTCAGGGCTACGCCGCGTTTGTAAGCGCGGATGGGTTGTCCGTCGCCGGTAGCGGAGAGAGACAGGTCGTAGTAGCCTTGCGGCAGCGTGCGGCTCAGGGTGCTGTCCTTGTAATCCTTGTTCATGTTGATGTCATGCGCCGTGAGGGATATGTTGCTGATACTGTCAATGCCCTCCGCATGGAGCAGCACAGTCAGCCGCGCTGTGTTTTCTGCGGTCTGCTGCTCGCAGCCAACGAAAGTTCCAAGTACCAAGGGACAAAGTACCAAGTACCAAGGAACGAAGTAATTTTTATAGTTTGTTTTCATATCTGCTTTTGTCTTTCGACTTTTGTTTATATATTCAGATTGATTTCCATTCCGAAATAAGGGCTTGAGGTGCGGTGGATAGTTACCATTCCTCCGTTGGTGCCGCTCACTTGATAATCCGGCAGTATATCCAGTAATCGGTTGACATACAAGGCAATAGTGGCAAACCGTGTGACGCTCTTTTGTACCCGCAGGTTCAGGTATCCCTCAAACGGCACCGTGCGGCGGATGAACTGACCGGTGTTGTAATCGAAGATAAGGGTCTTGAGAATCGCATCTTCCGCCTCCGCGTTGCCGTACGGGTGGAGTTTTCCGTCCTCCGATGATATATATGCTACCGGCCTCCCGTTCTTCTCCATGGTTTTCGAGGCGGTGTAAAAAGTAGTCTCTAATGTGGCACTTACTGTCAGACCGATCTTTTGTATATACACATCTGCCACGAGGTTGGAACTCAGACTCTCGCGGATATACCCCTCCGTCCAGTCGTAGAGACCGATATAATGGTCGGTCACATTCACGCCGTCGATGATGCCGGGGCTTTTCTCTGTGGAGAACATCTGCTCGCTGTTGCTATAGACCGTTCTGAGCCAGGCTCCGTTGAGTGTGAACCGCGTGCAGATAGCGGGAATACGCGGGCTCTGGTATTGCCACTCCACGCCGCGTTTGTAAACACGGCTGCCGTTGGCTGTCGAGGAATAGGGTAGCAGCCGGTTGTATGTGCTTTCGCTGATAGTATAACGGAAAGGCTCCACTTGCATCATACTACGGAACGCGTTCTGCATGTCTTCTTCGAAATAGGTGACGCTCAGGCGGTGTCTTTGTATGTCCAGCCCTGCCCGCACTTCCCATTTGAGGTTGCGTGCCGGCTGCAGGGCGTAGTTGGTCGGATTGACGATGTGGGTGTATATCTGCATGGTCTCGTCTGCCGGAGCGATGGCCTTGTCGGGTGCCTGCAAGTCCATATAGAGCAGGTTGGGCGACAGTTGCAGCAGGGTAGGCATTTTGGTGTGCTGACCGACCGCTGCGGCTATATAGACCTTGCCTTTGGCAAACGGGAAATTGACGGTCAGGTTCGCCCTCGGGTCGAGATAGCACTTGCCGCTGACGGCATACGTACTCCCCAGGCCAAGCAGCGATGTGCCTCGCAGACCTATATTAAGGTCAAGGCTCACATGCTCGTGTACGGGAAAGGTAATGTCGTCCTGGATATACCATGCCAGTTGGTTGGTGGCAGGGATGTCGTAGTACGCCCGCGGACGCAGTTGCGACGAGTAGTTGAGCGGACGGCTGAGGTCATAGACCTGTCCGCGGCCGAAGTTCTTTGCGTACCGCCACTCAATGCCGATATTCGCTTTGTGGTCCAGCCGCCAAGTGGAGAAATAGAACTCCGCTTTGGGACGCACGAACACGTTGAGCGGAAGACCCTCTACCGTGTGCTGCGCTGTGTATTTATAAGGCAGGAATGCTACGGTAGCTTCGCCCTCCTGCATATTATCGATAGCCGGGTTCTTAGGCGTAGTCAGCTGGACAAAACGCGTCTGGTCAATGCGGTCAATCTCGCCCGAGAGGTTCGCCTGTACGCTCAGCCGCCAGTCGAAGTAGGTCTTTTGACTTTCTACTCTCGACTTTGGACTAAAGACCACCGTGTTGTTCCAACTCAGTTTATGGTACTGGCTGCGGTAACTGTCCTCGCGGTTGTTATGGATGTCGGGGTCTATCTTCTCGTTGTCCATGCTGCCGGTGTAGTCCAGATGGCTTTGCCAGCGGATGCGGTAGCCCTCTGCCTGCCATTTCTGCTGCAGGCGCACGGAGCCTGTGATGCGCTGGTAGTTCTCCAGCGTGTTGGTCGGGTCGGCTTTGGCGTTCAGGTAGTCCAGCCCGAAATTGAGTACCGTCTGTTCGTTGTTCCATCCGATACCTTTGCCGAAGAATAGCAGTTTGCTGAACCCGTCGGCTTTGAAGCGGGCACGCCACGGAGTGGGCTTGCTGGTGCGCTCGATACGCACTACGCCGGATGTTACATCGCCGTATTCGGCTCCCGCTATACCGCGGATGATCTCTACTTTCTCGATGTCGTCCGTCGAGATGGTACGCATATCTACGCCCGCGCCCACGCTGTTGCGTTTGGAGTCCGCGCCGCTCACGTCCGACTGTACGTACTGCATGTTGGCGTCCGTGCTCACCGGCGCGCCGTCAATTACAAACGACGTGCCTAACGACGAAGCGTCGTACTCGCTGCTGCCCGCTCCATTGGAGACTTCGCGCAGGCGGATGGTGTTGGCGTTGGTCAGGTTCGGGTCCTTGGTCGTACCGCCCGGCAGGGTCTGTAAAATATCCGTGAACGACGACGGCTGCAAGTGCTGCATAGCCTCCTTGCCGATGACCGACGCACTGCTTCTGGCTGTCTGCTCCTGCGCCGTCACCACCACTTCCTGCAACGTGAACATCTGCTCGACACTGTCCAGTATAGCCTGCTGGGTGCTGTTCCACCGCATCGAATCCGGGGAAGATAACGGCAACGCAACCGTGCCGGGAACTGGTACAGTCAATAACAGACTTATGAAAAAGCTTCTTATTTTCAATGACACTTTGATTTTGAGTGCAAAATTACTGCTTTTTCCAGGAATAGGCAATCCCCATTTGTGGGGATTTAAATGGTAGATATTTGCATATATGCAGTTTTTTTTGTAATTTTGCACGGCAAATGAGTAAAATGACAAAATGGTAAATGACCAAATGGCAAATGATGAGATGATTCGTTTTGACCACGTGACGCACTTTTACGGCAAAAGGCTGATATATGAAGACTTGTCGTTCTCGGTGCCGCACGGACGGATTTTAGGCCTGCTGGGCAAGAACGGAACCGGCAAGACCACCACTATCAATATCCTGTCGGGCTTCATACAGCCCTATGCCGGTTCATGCCGGCTGTTAGGTTACGACACGCGCACGATGCCTGCTAAGGAACGTGCGCGTATAGGCTTGCTGTTGGAGGGACACGTGCAATACCCATTTATGACGATTGCGCAGATAGAGCGGTTCTATGCGCCTTTCTTCCCCAGATGGAACAAGGAGGCTTACTACGAACTGATGCGGTTGCTGAAGGTGAAAGACTACCAGCTGCTGAGCCAGATGTCGAACGGTCAGCGCTCGCAGGTGGCGCTCGGGCTCTTGATGGCGCAGGATCCCGAGTTGCTGATATTGGACGATTTCTCGCTGGGGCTTGACCCGGGTTACAGACGGCTCTTTGTAGAGTACCTGCGGGATTTCTGCAAGCGCGGAGAGAAAACGGTATTCCTCACCTCGCATATCATACAGGATCTTGAACGGCTGGTGGACGACTGTATTATCATGGACTACGGACGCATTCTCAAACAATGTCCCGTGTCCGAACTCATCACGCCGGGCAAGACGCTGGAAGATACCTTTATAGATTTAACCGGAAAATATTGATCACATGATACAATCAATCTTTTATAAGGAATGGCTGAAACTGCGGATCTTCTGGGGGCTGGCAGTAGCGGTGCATATAGGAATGGTGGCGTATATACTGCTGTCTCTGCGCAGTACGCTGATGGCTTCGGGCGTAGTGGAGACTTGGGCGACGATGATCGGACGCGACGTGCTGATGGTGAACCAACTGATGTATGTGCCGTTAGTGACAGGCGTAGTGCTTGCTATCTGTCAATGGCTGCCGGAGATGCAGCAGAAACGTATCCGCCTCACGCTGCATCTGCCGGTTGATTACACGCTCAGTATAGGTGCTATGCTGATGAGTTCGCTGGCCGGCTTGTGTGTGCTGTTTGCCATGGATGCGGTTGTATTAGCGGTAGTGGAACAACTCTGGCTGCCGCGTGAACTGGTATGGCGGACTTTCCTCACCTGTCTGCCGTGGTATATAGGCGGACTACTGGGGTATAACGTGGTGTCATGGTGTATTGTGGAACCGCAATGGTCAATGCGGTGCGTGAACGGCATGATTGGCGCACCGCTCGTGGCGCTCTGTTTTCTCACCGCCCAACCGGCGTGCTATACTACAATGTTGCCGTGGTTGGTGGTGCTGCTCGTAGCCGTCATCTGGCTGCCGTTCTATAGTGTTTATCGCTTCAAACAGGGGAAGGGACTATGATGAAAGTAGAAAGACTCAAATATGTTATCATTGTTTTGGCAGTCATGGTTGTTGCATGGCTGTTGCCTGCGCTCTATGAAATAGTTTTTCCTCGTACGGGCAAAATGCCTTTTGTGGTCTATTCGTGTCTGGATAGTACGTTTATCCGTTTTGAGACGCAGGAGAACAAACAGGTGCGTTATGTGGACTTCCGCGGACATGAGTTCACCAAAGCCGAGGCGGACAGCCTGCTGCCCTTGTTCTCTTTCCGCCAGCTGGTAGCCGAAGGACGCCTGCCGGACTCGCTCTACGGCATTGCGCTTACTCCCAAACTGATCCAGCAGAACGCCTTCCATTTCAAGACCTCGCCTAAACAGCTGAACAAACCCGCCGTGGGGCTCTATACGATGTTCGAGTCCGCTTCGGGCAATGTGGACTTGCTGCTTCCTCCCGATGTGTTCCGCCTGACGGACGAAGGCTTGGAGTTCATTGATTGCGAAACGAACACCGTCAATAGAGCCAAGTCCCTCTCTTTTTCCCGCGAACTGGCCAAACACGGATTTGTCTTCCCTGTGCGTCTCATTTGGGGCAACGGCACCACCCGCAAGGACTACGACAACGGTTTTCTCCTCACCGACAACGAGGACAAACTCTACCAGTTGAAGATGGTCAAAGGAATGCCGTGGGTACGGGAAATCCTAAATGAGAAAATAAGTAAATGCGGAAATGAGAAAATTGGTAAATGGAAGCAACTTTTCACGCTGGAGCCTGCCAACCGCAAACTTATCGGTCTGGTTGTCAGCGGGGACAATCGCCTCTTCGCCGTCCGCTCCAATGGTCAGTTAACCGAGATAGGAAAAAATGACCAAATGGTAAATGACCAAATGGTAAATCTTCTT
>CACYKR010000047.1 GCA_902774995.1 uncultured Bacteroidales bacterium
CGGCACAATATAGAGGACTATAGCCAATAAGAGGCTGGTGCCAATGAGCAGTTGGAAGGGGCGCAAGAACCTCCTGCGCTTGCCGTTGAGAAAGTCTGCTATCACATAGCCGGGTCGCCAAATCAGGTGCCAGAGCGTGCGCCAATACTCTTTTTCTCCTAATTCCGCCAGCATAATACGGACGGCGGTCAGCATCGTTATTCGCTCGGGCTGCCGAGTAGTTTCCTGCTCTTCGGACGCGTCCGCATCGTAATACTTCTGCTTGCGGTGCAGTTCCTCGTAGTGTTCTTGGGTATAGGTACGCGCCTGCTGCGCTTTTTGTCGCAACCGTTGCCACCATTGGGCGATCTTGGAGGGCTTTTTATTTGGGTTTCTTTGCATCATCTATTGATTTGTTTTTTCTTTGAGTATTTGGCTTTGACAATCTCGTAGGAGTTGCGGGTGAGGTCGCGGAGTAAGGCATCTTCTGCGGCGTTGGCATCCACGCCTATCCAGTATTTGGACGGCAGGTTGAACGGTTTGCCGATGCAGTCATAGCGTGCCTTGAGTTCGTCTATCCGCTCCGGCTGGCATTTGAGCGTCACAATGCCGTAATGGTCGATGTCCAGAAACGCAAACATGTGTCCGCAGACATAGAACACCAGCACGTTCGACGCATACCTGAACGCCGTAAACGGCAGTTTCTCCTCTACATCCGCGCCCAGCGACAGGCAGTAATCTCTGTAATCCTCAATGTTCATAATCTTAGTTATAAATCAAGTGTTGATGACAGTATTGAGCGGTCGGTCAGATGCAGGCAGGCGAGTGCAATCAGACATGCTATAATACCTGCCAAACCGGCAGGAGAGGTTAATAAATCGTTGGTGCCGTCAATGAATACAGGCACGAATGTTGCAAAAGCATTGAAAGAGCCATGGAAGATTGCGGCGGCAATGACGGAACCGGATTTGACGCGTATGAACTGCGCAATAGGAGCAAGGCAAATACAGAAAACGATCATCATAAACACTCCCGTCACCGGATGAGCCGGAAAATTGTGCCCCATAAGGATGAGCGGAGCATGCCATAACCCCCATATAGCGCCGATAACTACAGCAGTCAGCAGAAAGTTTTTCCCTGAGAACTGCCGGAGCAAGTATCCCCGCCAGCCTGCTTCTTCGCCGAAAGCAAACAAAGCATTGATAGTAATACCGCCAATAAAACCATTGGCAATCTGCGAAATCAGGAGGACGGAATATGATAACTGCTTACCCTCCGGCAAGACCGAATTGACTTTATCCAGCGCATCCATGAGTAACGGGCTTTCTTTCATAAAGTGTGTGCCGGGCATGAGACATGACACTGCTATCATGCCTATCGTCATAGCCACGGGCAATATCCAAGCAACAAACCACCAACGGTTGATTTTCCAACTGATGCCGATGCCGCCCAAGACTGGCTCGCGATGAAGTATCTGGGTAATGACGGCAGCCAGAAACGGCATGAACATACATGCTGAAGTAACTAATGCCCATACGGGTGAATCTGTCGTCTTGCCACTCAACCGGAACACGCCGACTAACAGCCATACACTAATGTATGCAATAAATGTAAATATCAATCCTTTCTTTGTTGCAGTGTTCATATTTCTGTCTTTTATTTCGTTAATGCGTTCAGCGTTACTACTGAGAACTCGCTCATGCCTTCTATGGCGTCGCTTACGTTGAGCAGCAGTTTGGGGTTGCTCACATCCCAATGGAACGTGCCGGAGTCGCTGTACCGCGCCGTCTCCGATTGCAGCACATAGACATAACCGAAAGTCCTGTTGTCCTTAACGAGGCGGTCGATACAGAGGACACGCTTGTCCCGTTTGTTGATGACGATGTTCCGCCAGATGACATTGGACGGCTGTGTGTGGTGGGTTGGCGCGAAAGTAGTCTGGTAAATCATGCTTGCCCCTTCGCTGTCCACTTCGTAGTCCGGCAGCAAGCTGATATATCCGTCGCTGTGGAAGGAATAGGTGTTATCATGGTTGCTAACCGCCTTCAGTCCGGTTACTTTGAAGGGGATGTCTTTCTGCACGTCCCTCACAAACTCCTCGCTCGTCGTTGCCCGTTGTACCGCACAGGAGCAGAGGGCAAAGGCTAATATGTAGAATATGGGGCTTTTCATTTGTTTTTTTGCCGGATAGTATCCTGTGTAATGGAAGAAAGATTGCACCCTCACTTTGGTGGTATCGGTATATGATAAATAAAATCGTTCATATTATTTCTTTACTCCTTCGAAAGAATCTACTATCTTGATTTTTACATCTTCGAAGGAATCCACTATCTTCACTTTGACATCTTCAAAATGCTCAACTATTTTCACTTTGCCGCATGAGTCCTCAAAGGCATCCACAATTTTGATATCTACGTCCTCAAAAGAATCCACTATTTTCACTTTAATGTCCTCAAACGAATCGACAATCTTTACTTTGCCGTACAATTTATAGGTTTTGCCGTCTTTGGTAATCGTGCAATTTTCTTTGTCAATCTCGACATCTGAAGCCGTCGCATACATCCCCACCGTAAGGCATAGAATAATAGTAAAAATCCACTTCATAACTCAATCTATTTCGTATGATTGTATTAAATAATCCTTATCATGGTTGGTAAAAATAGGTTTCATTAACCATCTGCTATGCATTCCTTTCATTGTTGAATTGTCTTTAGGATTATTTCGAGCATTTTCAAGTTGCTTCCCCTTCATTTGTGTACAAGTAAAGCAATAACGCTTTTTCTCGCTGAACGTCTTCATTCTACTCTCAAAGGGTTCTTTGAAACGTCCCAGCCATGGTGTGTGCGTAGGATTAAGCACAACATCTACATTTGAAAGAATATCATCAAAACGTCTCTTTAATTTGGCGCATTTCTGCAAGCGAAAAACTGCTCTTTCTTCTCCCTTGACGCTTCTCATTATATTGTTCTCACCGCACTGCAAGCAAAGGAAACGTAAGCCATTAACTTCAAAAAGCCTATACTTTTCTATTTCGTCTAATAACAATTCAACATTAACTTCATTAACTTTGCTACTCTCTGCAAAAACTTGGCATCCAATATTCCGCCATACGCCATCTTTAAATAGGTACATTTGATTTCCTTTCAACCCCTTTTTCTCATTCAGTTCTATAAGAGCAGTAACAGGTTTTTTGCGAAATTTGCGTAAAGCAGGCTCCATGGAAGTCAAGTCGGACGGACTTTTCAAGACCCATTCACTAAACATAACAAAGTCAGCGTCAGTATTTGAGAGAATATCTAAAACTGCACTGTACCTGTCTAACCGTTCCTTAGTAGATAAACGATTATACGCAGGGAAAGAAACTAATTGTATTTTCATACCATAATTTTACTTTTGAGTGTCAAACATTATATTTTTATACCTTTATTCTATTGTACGAAAAACGGTTGTGCGGATTCAATCCGGCGTAATGGTATCCATCTAGGGCATTGATGGCAGGGAAAGAATAATTCATCTATCAAGCAGCCACTCTGCCAAATCGATGATTTGGATACCTTGGTAATCGTATTTCGGTACGCGAGTGCGGGCAATGATGAATTTTGGGTACACATCCTTAATTTGCAAAAGGGGCGAGTACTCGCGCTCAAAAGTTTCTTTGGAACTGATATTGTCGCTCACCTGAATATATATCTTTTCATTCCCGCGCATCGCCACAAAATCAATCTCTTTCTGGTACAGTTTGCCGACATAGATATCATATCCTCGCCGCAACAATTCCAAAGCCACCAGATTCTCATAGATGCGTCCGTAGTCCATGTTTCGTGTGCCGAGCAGCGCATAACGGAATCCGCTATCCACCAGATAATATTTATGGAGCGATTGAAGATATTTCTTTCCGCGCACATCATAGCGTTTGATTTTATACAGCATAAATGCACGGCATGTGTAATCCAGGTAATCCGAAATGGTGTGATTATTGGTCGCAATACCTTGTGTCTTCAGAATCTCAGCTATTCCGTTGGGTGAACAGGTATTGCTCACATTGTCCATCATATATTCCATCAATCGTGGCAGTACTTCGGAATCCGCCAGATGGTATTTCTCCACCAAGTCACGCTGCAAAATGGTATTATATACGTCTCGGATATATTGCCTGCGTTTTGTGTCTGAGGGATAAGGATAACTACCACTCAACCCTCCTTCCAACACATATTGGTCAAACTGGGATTGTATTTCTTTTTCTCCGTAATAGGTACGGTATTCCGCAAAGCTGAATGGCAGAACAGGAATTTCTATATAGCGGCCTGTAAACAAGGTAGCCAAATCCGAACTGAGCAAGAAAGCATTGGATCCGGTCAGATAGATGTCATATTTCTCCGAAGCATGAAGACTGTTTATTGCCCACTCGAAATGGGGACATAATTGCACCTCGTCTATGCAGACATAATTG
The DNA here is from genome assembly GCA_902774995.1 of uncultured Bacteroidales bacterium. Taxonomy (GTDB): domain Bacteria; phylum Bacteroidota; class Bacteroidia; order Bacteroidales; family Paludibacteraceae; genus Colicola. Next base: position 4,430 of record CACYKR010000047.1, read on the forward strand.
TTTTTGTCCGGTATAAAACGGCTTTCTATATATTCGTGCAAGGCATGGTACTCTTTGAACGGCTCTGTATCCAACATGCGGAAGTCGATAAAGATGATATTGGATTGCTCATCCGTCCGGCGCACCCATTCCATGAATGCAGTTAGCAATTTAGACTTACCGCTACGCCGCACGCCGGTGATAATTTTCAAATCCAGAGTACCTTTTGCCTCTTTTAATTGGTCCAGTAATAATGTGCGTTCAATTAGCTTCATTTCCAAAACTTTAATTATTTTCACTTTTCAGAAATCGCTGCAAAGGTACTGTTTTTTTTTGAAATATGCAAGAGTTTGTACGCTTTTTCCATAAAATAGCGTAAAATATTGCACGCTTTTCCTATAAAATCATTTATTCCATTTAGCGTTCATCCGTTTTGCATATTCTTCCAATGGGGTTAACCCTACAGCAGCTCGCCATATGTCCACACTATCGGTATTGAGCAATGTGTAGATAACCCGCTCTCCAGCTGAATCTTCTACAATCTGCGATCCGTACCGCTGCGGCTTGCCTTCAAACAGGGCGATACGGTCTTCCAGCAAAGCCATATCCTCCATGCTCAGTTCGCCCTGGTCTGCCGCTTCGCGCAAGAAAGGATAGAATTCTTTTTGCGTATCAAGACCGCTATGCTGGACTACAAGCCATATAACAGCGTTCGCCGATCCTACTATTGTTTTAGACGGAAAACCGTACGTATCAAAAATGTCCCGTATTTCTTGCAGATTGATGTCGTCTGCTTGTTGCATGGCGTGAACGAGTGAATCACGCAGGATTTTATTATCCGGCTCCGTCTGACAAGCATACAAGAACGCGTGTCTCGGTTCTTGGTCGCGCAAGAAGATGGTTCGCAGGCGTGCAATCAATTCATGATTATATTCTTTCTCTATGCGCTCTTGCCGGGATTGAACCGTGTCTTTCAGCACTTGCCATTCGGGGTATTGATGTAATGGCAGAAAGTCCGGATTCTCCGCGAAGTTGGAAGTGTACCATTCTTTGTCGTTGCTAATCAATTGGTTGAGGCGCATGAATGCCGTTTGTTCGTCTCCTGCCATAGCTGCGATTGCGGCTGCATTGGAATAGTGGTAGTTTTGAGGCGCTGCATCGGAGGCATTGAAGGCTTGTTTGTAATAACTGTTAGCCTGCTTGTAGTCTTGTGCCATATAGCACGAATCAGCCTTATTAACGGCTGTTTGGAAAGGAATGGAAGGCTTGCACGCGCAGAGGACAAGGGCTAATATGTAAAAAACAGTTCTTTTCATTTGTTTATTCTGTTGTTTTCCCGACTGACAGTCGGGGCAATGGAAGAATTTTTCTTTGTTTTGTAGTCGGGGCCGGATAATATCCGGCGTAATGGAAGAAAGGGAACAGTGGTTGCAAATCTCTTCTACCATTTGGTTCATGGCTACGCAGTCGGCACGGGTGACATGGCGTTTATCGGCATCGTACTCCCACGGGGAGAGGATCAGCACACGCCCGGCGGCTACGACATCGAACAAGCCGTCTTGCGGTTTGTAGTAATCGCGGAAGCCGTTTTCCGCGATATAAATGAACGGTAGTTCCTCTTTCAGCAGCACCTCCATCACCTGTTTCTCCTGCGGCGAGATGAAGGGCGAGACCATCACCGTGCCTTTGCGGGCAGCCAGCACACAGCCGTTCATGTAATCGCGCATCTGCTGCGGCTCGCCGTGTTCCGCCGCCTCCACCATCATCCGCCGCACATGGACGGGCGCGTAGTGCTCTGCTTGCAGCAGGGCTATGTTCCCCACGCCGCTATACGTGCGCCCGGCGAGCTCTATCCCTTCCTGCACGCGGAAGAAACCCGGCATGAGACGCTTGGTAGCCAGCCGCTGCGGGTTCATGTCGATATAACGGAGCGTGGCAGGCAGCTGCCGCCGCTGCCCCATCGGACGGACAAAGGGCATCTCGGTGAAGATGGGAGGGAGGGCATAATAAGCCGCATCACCCAATTGTCCGCGGAGTTGTGGCGTTAGCGTCTGGAGAGAGCGGAGCAATTCTTGGTAGTTTTCCCGACTGGCAGTCGGGGCAATAGAAGAATATGCACGTCCTATCTGTTTTATTCCTTGCCAGAAACCTTGCACGGCACTTCTTATCCCCCGTTTCATTTTTCGGCGCACATACCAGACCGCGTGCAGATGGTCGGGCATGAGGCAATAATGCAGGATTTGTATCTCCGGGTGCTTGTTTGGCACATCCCAAAGAGCATTGATGAGCATTCGCCCCAACGCCCGAATTTCCACCCTCGCTTGGGTGGCATCGCCGTCGGGGATGACGAGGGTGCCGAGCAAGGGTTCGCGAGAGGGGATGGTCAGCGTGATATGGTACAGCCCGGCACCTTTCCATGCCGTATCCGGCTCCTGCCATTGCCATTTGTCCAATGCTGTCTGAAGTTTCTTATCCATAGATACTATGATTTGCCACCTTGATTAGTGGTAAGCTTACCACCAAATCCGCTGCAAAGGTACTGCTTTTTTGCGAGATATGCAAGAGGACGGGTGTAAAAGATGAGTTAAAGATGAGATAAAGATGAATTATTCCACATGCAGATACATATCCTTCAGATTGAGGATTATGCGGTCAAACTGCCGGAGGAAATCCATGCCCATGCGACCGTCATGCTGATGCAGGTACTCGCCGGAGGACGGATAGAGATACACCTCCTCCATGCTTACAGGTTGGTCACCAACCATAAAAGATGCACCGGGCAGGAGCAGCACCTCCATGTTGTGAATTTGTCCATAGGAGAGCGTGGAAATCGTATCTTTCTGCGCCGTGTTGCCGGTCTCGGCGGCGAACTTATGATAATAACCGCTGTATAGTTCTGCGGTAGAGCAGCCTGTATCCAGATGGAAGGTCAGGGGGACGGAATCTTTCTTGGCTCTCAGTAGCAGGCTTCCGTCAATGAGCAGATTCGGCTTTGTGTCTTGCGGCATGGGAGTCGGGTGTGCAGGAAAGACCAGTTGCTGCTTGTCCATATGCAGCTGTGTCTCCGGGAAGGCTGCTATAATATCCATTCCGAGGATGGCGTCCACCCCGGTCATCAGCGTGTCAATTGCGTCCGACAGCCCCACATACGCAACAAGATTACGACATGTGATTCCGCCTATTTGCAGGCTGTCTATCCATGCCCGCAGACCTTTCTGCGAACCGTTGACAGTGACGGTGTCCGGCAGGATGGTAAGCCCCATTTCCCGAGCGGTCTTCTCGAATAGGAAAGTGGCTCCTGCTCCCGTATCAAAAATAAACGGATATTCCTTCCCGTGTACCAACACAGGGATGGTCATGAGGTTTCCTTTATAGGCTTTCTTTCCGCCGCGCATCCATTCTTCGCGTTTGGTTACTTGCGGTTCGATAAGACGGAAAGGCACCGCTATGTCTTTTTCCGGACGCGAGACGGACAAAGGAGCATAGTTGCGCAAAACGGCATAGTGTTTCTGAAGCGTCCGAAGCGCCTGCGTTTCTGTCACGCCGGAGGATTCCAACTGATTTATAAAACGCTGAATGCCGTCTGCCGCCTCTGCGTAATGTCCCTGTTTCCCAATGAGTTGCAAGCGCAAGAGTGCAAAACTAAGGGCGGTTTGTGTGCCTAATTCCGACTGATGTTCGGATAGCAGTTTGGTCAAAGCAGCCACAGCTTCCTCCGTGCGGTTCGTGCGTGCCTGCAGCATCGCCTCGGCTATCAGACGCAGGTAATCCGCCTGCATGGAATCGCTGTACAGCGGCAGGTCTTCCGCCAGCGCAAACCACTCCTCGTTGTTCACCAACGAAGCGATATGCGTATCCGCATCCTGCGCGGACAGCGAAAAGGTCACGAGACCAAGGAAGATGAGTAGTACTACTTTTTTCATTGTTATTTTGCACTTTATTCCACATACGTCACGTAACTGCCGCGGATGCATTTCCATGTGCCGTTGTTGAGGAGGAAGATATCGTCGCCATAGACGCCGGAGATCTTGTCGCCGTCCTGGTCCACGGCGTACCACCATTTGCCTTGTTTGACACAGAAAAAGCCGTTTCCGAACATTGCCGGAAGCTCGTATGAATAGGTCTCCAGTTTGCGCCCCGAGCAATGATAGATGTCCCAGTAGCCGGAAGAGCGTTGTACTGTCACATAGCCAAACGGATAGTACCTGATTTCCTTGCCGTAGATACCGCTGACGAGGTCGCCGTCTTCGTCTGCGAGGTACCATGTGTTGCCCCGGCGGACGCGGTAATAGCCGTTGTAGAGCACGTTGATCTCATCGCCGTAGAGGATAGAATAGCCACCTCGGTAGATATAGACCTTTTTGCCGGACAGCCGCACCTGGCAGCCGTTGCGCAAGTCCTGGTAGTGCTCGGTGCAATACTCCGGTTTGCGGGTGGTCAACTCGTTGTTCGTGTCCTCGAACCAGAGGTCGTACTTGTCCGACACGACATACTGCGCGGACATCGTCAGGCTTGCCATCAGGGCGAAGCAAAGAGTAAGCAGTTTGGTTTTCATAAGGCGATGATTTATAATGTGATACATGTTTGTTTATTTTATCTATTACAAATCGTGTGCCAAAGCCGCTACTGCCCTTATTTTGCTATCTCCTCAAAATGCTCCAGAGCCCAGCCGATAAGGGCGGAGATGTGCGGCATGAGGGACTGACCGCGGGCGGTGAGGCTGTACTCAACTCTCGGCGGCACTTCGGGATAAACCTGCCGGCTGATAAGCCCTATTTGTTCAAGCCGTTTGAGCGTCTGCGAGAGCATTTTCTGGGAACAATCGGACATATCACGGTGTAATTCATTAAAACGCAGCGTGCCATGTTCGTTCAGATGGTACAACACCAAGAGCGACCATTTGTCGCCGAATTTCTCAATCACGTTCCGAATCGGACAGTTCAAGTATTGAGGATCCACCTCCTTCTGCAATTTCCTCATTTTTCTATTTCCTTATTTACTATGAAACAAAAACCTACAAAACCCCTCTGCCGTTTGTAAGCCCTGCCGGGCTGATGTAGTTTTGCTTGCTTAATCGTCCTTGTAAGCGAGCTTCCAGTACGCTTAATCAATCCAATCTACACTCCTTGCGGAGTTACAAACGCCCGAGGCAATAAACATAAAAAACATATTTGCCGAACGCGACTGCAAAATTACAAAAATTTCCGAAAGTAACCAAATATTTTTCGGAAATTCGCTCTAAAAAAGTTACTTTGTCATCATTTTTTGCTTTTTGGGGGGCTAGCAATTAGAGAAAATAAAGGGGCTTTCTTTTTTGCGAAGCGAGAGATAGAGATACTTAAAGTGCAACACCAACAAGTGCTGCACTTTCTTTGTCTGTAACAGAAATGATTACTTTACCTCTTGACCTTGGAGAGTATAGGTTTTATCCCCGCGGAGGATGAGGATTTTGACTTTTTGATGCCCTTCCGTTCTTAGTCGCTATCCTCCCGTATCCGAGTCGTATGTCTCCCGTACGTGGCAGGTATGGGACAAAGCGTACGAATATTAAGATTTGCAACTTTTTTCTACATCTACCTAATAGACGCGCGAGGGTGGCGCGAGATATGCTGTTTGGCAGGCTTTTATAAGGTAGTTGAAAAGTATATGATTGCTAAGAATCACTCACGGCTTGAACAAGGAGAATGGAAGCGCGAGACTTTATTGGTCTCGCGCTTTTTTACATATGGGATGTTGTTATATCTTTTTCCATTTGTTCAATGATATCTCGTGCTTGTTCTATTGTAATCATAGTCTTCTTGAATTACAGAAACCAGTTCTATTTTTTTAGTCTTCAAAATCTTCTTATATTCTGTTGTGATATAAGCGTCAAAAAACTCTTGGCGACTTTTAAATAAATGCTCGTTTTTAGTATACTCTTCATTCACCCTAACGTTATACTCAAAAATCGCATTTACAGCTTCATTGTAGAAGTGATCTCGTTTGTCCGGAGTATTATAGTCAGCTGCAAATTTTCTTAAATAAGAATATATTCTATAAGGGATAGAACCGCCCTTAGCTTCAATCATTCCTTGCAGTTTGGCATCAGGATTGGTTTTAACAAGATCAATGAACTTGTCCAACCAAGGGCGAAGTTCTAAACGGTAATCAATCTCTGATTGAAAAGACTCGGCTTGTTTACTATTATATATCGCGTCAAACTCAACCTTATCAGTAAACAGATTTTGACATTGTTGGTATTGTCTTTCACGGCAAGATAAAGGCAACTCTTTACGTTCAACGAATAATAATATCGTACTATCCTGAGCCGAAGAAACTTCGCACCGATATTCGAAACGAATACTATCTATCCCTCGCATCAATTCAGGATGAAGATTTTGATAGATGTCAATATATTTATCCAAGTCGTTCTCACGCATATTGCTTTCCATCTGTCCTTTCGATAGACTATCATACTGCTCAGCAATAGCGGCTTTTATGGAATCACAATCTCGTCTGAGTTGAGGTAGACTCCCTTTGTACGTTAAATTGTATGTAATCTTAGATCCATCGTAAAATGGATTATCTTTCAATTGAGCATTATAGGTGTTACATAACGTGCGAAGTTCGGAATAACATTGCTTAATAGGAGTTATTTTTCGTTCAGCGTCCGGCATAGAAAAAGTCTTTAAATTAGGACATAGATCACAAGAGAGACTATCTAAAGAATTTATGCCAGCCATAGTGAACGCAACTTGCAGAATGTAGTTATAACTCGCCATATTATAAGGAGTCTCAATCCACTGTCTATTACGATAGTCCCAACGAGATGTGAATGTAAATTTAGTTGATCCATCCGTTCTCTCCCATAAACAATCGGGAGTCCCATTTACGATGATACGTTCAAGACGAGGTAGTTCATCCTCAAGTTTAACACCAAGAGTGTGTTTTGATAAACTGCCAAACAATCCACCACCGTAGTTCCTTACATAAATCAATTTAACGGATTCAGGGATTTCTATTTCTCTTAAACGTGCCATACCACAAAAAGCCTGATACCAGACTTCTTTTATGGTGTTCGGTAAAATAACATGCTCAATGTTCAATCTCGCTTTTTCATAATCATAGTAAAATTCAGAATCCCAAGTAAACCTCTCATAACTCAAGACAGTTACAGTATAAGTATCATTTTTATACTCAACGGTAGAAGGGATAGTAACATCGCACAAATCTGTTTTACTTGTTTGGAAATTTAGTACTCTGGCCGTAAGACTTTTTAAATCAAGATAGTATACGATATGGTCAATAAGAGCCTTCTCTGCGAAAGTTACTTGGCAGCAGAAAAATACCAATATAAAAGCAATAATCTTTTTCATTACAACTATGGTCTGTTTAGTGGTTCCAAATTCTGCTTTCTGTTATATTACTATTGACATTAAAGGTCATTGCTTTATTTGCGTCACGGGTTATTCCCAACTCCTCTGTATGATAACGCAAATAGTTGGCGAGATAAGCATGAGCAAGAGCCCTGCGACCATGAAAAAGTCGCAAAACCTCATCATAAGTGTTTCTATCCTCAAGAATTAACTTGTTGATAAAGTCATGCGATGTAAACAATCGCGAATTGCCGTTCACGAAACTAATAACAACTTGTCTAATTGATTCTTCCATGATAGTTATATTTTATTTGTTCAACGATATTCACTAAAAAGCGTGCGCTTTCGTTCGCTTCATTTGATTATCTGAGGTCTTCGACTACCTTTATTAGTTCAAATTTACGCACGGAAAACTCACGCTGATACGTGAGCGTGCATAAACCGTACTTGAACTAATAATGATTACTGAAGTTGTCGAAGTTCCAGATAATCAAGTTGGGCTTATTACGCTATTATTTATGTATGTTGTTTGTCTGTTGTTTTATGCCATAGGCGGTGGTTGGTTGATTTGATATTTTTTAATCGGTCATATATGGCCGATAGATTATTTCTCTGGTTTTAACGTCTCGGAGAGGGGACGCTCGCTTAAACTAAGACTACGTGCGACTCACGGCTGTGCCGTTCAATGGCACTATGTCTTGTTCTACGCTCTCCCCACTGCAACTTTACAAGTTACATCGGGGACCCTATGATATTGCCACAAGGGCACGATTACCTCATGTTTAATGCCATCGGTAACATGCAGAGGAAGGGAACACTTCTTGCATAGTCGATAGTTGCGTAGTTATCTCCTTTGAAATGAAGATTCTCATAGTACGATTTTCTTCTGCTATAGTACAATTTCTCAGACTGGATAGCCCAAGCCACATGATTGAGTTTCTGCGCTAAGAACCATTTCTCCAACAAACGAGAAGTACGTCCGTTACCGTCCGCAAACGGATGGATGCTTACGCAAACGAGATGAATCATACTCGCATAATAGAAAATCTCATCGTAGGACAAGTCTGTCTTTACGAGAATGTCAATATCATGCATGAGTTTGGCCATTTCGCCCGCTACGATACTCGGCTCTGCGCCAGTATAGACTTTTACCCCGCCGCCAAACACACCAACAGGCATGTCACGGAAAGCGCCTTTGTATTTGTCTGCAATACCGGAACTGTTGGAAAGAATCTTGTGCGCTTCGAGGAATGAGCCAATATTGATAGCATTTTTTGCGGCAAACTCATAAGCAGCAATCATGTCATCTATCTCTTGCACGTCGCGGCTGATGATTTTCGCCTCTTTGAGTTTCATGTAATCATCTTCGGTCATCGACGAGCCCTCAATAAGGCTGGAGTTACAGGACGAACTGAGCAAGTAGAACTTGAAGTTCTGTGGCGTGAGCGGCTTAGAAGCAAGTTTCTTGACGCGCTTCTCAATCGTAATCGGTTGCTGTGCTTGGTAGTCAGCAAAATACTCGCTATGTATAATCTGTAACTGCTCCATTTTCATGAACCTTTGCAACTTTTGGCTGCAAAGGTACAGCTTTTTTGCGATATATGCAAGAGAAAAGGACATTTTTTAAGCAAAAAGGGCAAAAAAAACGCCAAAAATGATGACAATCCGGAAGGGGTTGCAAAAAAAATAAAAAAAATGCATTTTTTTGCATGGCAGTTTGGCGTGTATTTACACAATTCCTACTTTTTGGTAAGTAAGCCACTTTCTTGTGCCTTCTTGTGGGAATGAAAAAAAAGCAGTAATTTTGCAGCGGATTTTGAAAAACAACCAACTAAATTATAAACATTATGAAGAAAATACGCAGCGAGAAATAATGGACAGACAGGCGAACATAGAAAAGAGTATTGCGTATCTGGCGGCGGACGAGCAAGTCCGTTGCCGGATACCGTCTTCGCCGGGCGAGCGTCAACGGCTGCTGCGGGCGTTGATGAATGTGTGGGAGCCGAAAGAACTGCCTGAGGAGTTCCTCGCCATGCAGGACGCGGAACTGCAAGCGCAGGCAGCAAACAAAGGAGAGGTGACAATAGAAAGTCTAAAATCCAACGCCGAGAGCAGTCCTTTTCTGCTCTGGCAGGGCGACATCACCCGTTTGCAGGCGGACGCTATCGTGAATGCAGCCAACGCGCAGGCCTTAGGTTGCTGGTCGCCGCTGCACAACTGCATTGACAACTGCATCCATTCGGCGGCAGGTCTGCAACTGCGCAAGGCGTGCTACGACCACATGCAAGGGCGGCTGTTGGCGACAGGCGATGCGTTCATCACACACGGCTACAACCTGCCTGCCAAGTACGTGCTGCACACCGTCGGACCGATTGTAACGGACGACCGGCCGACCAAGCAGCAAGAGGAGCAGTTGGCATCGTGTTACCGCCGGTGTATGGAACTGGCGGAGGAGAACGGTTTGGAGAGTATCGCTTTCTGCTGCATCTCCACGGGTGTGTTCCGTTTTCCCAACCAACGGGCGGCAGAGATAGCCGTCAGCACGGTGAAACAGTTTCCAAGAAAAAACCTCAAAACGATTGTATTCAATGTTTTTCTCGACAAAGATTACGCCATCTATCGCGCCCTTCTCTGAGCGCGTGGAGCAGTTGCGGCGGCTCGTCCGGGAGGCGGACTACGTGCTTATCGGAGCCGGAGCAGGACTGACTACCGCTGCCGGCTTGGACTACGCAGGAGAGGATTTCCGGCGCGAGTTCAGCGAGTGGATTGCCCGCTACCGGTTCACCGACCTCTATACCGCCGGGTTCTACCCGTTTGAGACGGAGGAAGAGAGGTGGGCTTACTGGGCAAAGCATATATGGTTCGCACGGTATCGCACAGGTGCGCTGCCGCTGTACAAAGAGCTGTTGGAGGTCGTGCGGGAGAAGGATTATTTCGTGCTGACGACCAATGTGGACGCGCAGTTTGAGATGGCGGGTTTTGCGGCGGAGCGGATCTTCTCCACGCAAGGAGACTACGCCTTTTTCCAGCCGGCTTCGGGTGAGCCGAAAGAGCTTTATAATAACCGCGAATGGGTAGAGCGCGTGCTGCCTAAGATACGCGATTGCCGTATTCCGTCGGAAATGGTTCCGCACACGCCGGACGGCGAGCCGGTGGCAATGAACCTGCGGTGCGACAACACATTCGTAGAGGATGCCCGGTGGCACGAACAGGAGGAGCGGTATAGCGCGTTTGTGCAACAGGCTGCTGACAAACGGCTGCTACTGTTGGAGTTCGGCGTGGGGTTCAATACACCGGTGATCATCCGAATGCCGTTTGAGAGGATGGCAGCGCAGCTCCCCGACACCACGCTCGTCCGTTTCAACCGCGACTACCCGCAGCCGTATCAAGCAGGTATTGAGCATTTTATCCCCTTCACCGAAGACATCAATCGTATCATTTCACAACTAAATCACCACTAATCATGCAAAGAGCATTGGATTTTCTGCAAGCACACAATGAGGTGGCTTTGGCTACTGTTTGTAACAACAAACCCGAGCTCCGTGTGTTCCAAATAATGAAACAAGAGGGCGTGCGGCTGTATTTCGCCACTTCGCCCAAGAAGGCCGTCTGGCAACAACTGCAAGACAACCCGAATATAGAACTGTTGGCGAGTGCCGACCGTATCTCTGTCCGCTGCAAAGGGGCAGTCAGTTTTGAGGTTGAGGAGGATGTAAAACGCTGGATTTTTGAGAATAATCCGATGTTGCCGCGCTTATATGAGCGTTACGACCAACTCGTATATTTCGTGCTTCCGATAGCGGAAATGGATTATTATGACTTGAATCCGACTCCGCCTGTATTCAAACATTTCGACCTGATAAGCGGTGAGGTCAGCAACGGCTTCGTCGGCGAAAGGTTTTCGAAATAGGTTCTTCTTTCTTTTTGCTTTTCTTCTTTCAGGGGAAAAGCCCCGCGGTTTACCACACAAACAAGTGCATACCATACAAACTTTGCAAAACTCGCTCAAAACACGCTAATTTAGCAAAATTACGCATATAAATTTGTGTATTCCAAAAATTTTCTCTATCTTTGCACCCGCAAAGGTGCAAGCCGCCCATTCTTGTCCGATGAAGCATCGACCATATATGGGTGATCAAACCCTTTGCACGACATAAAAGGCGTTTATTGACGCTTGTTTTGGTACTATTAAAATCTAGCAAATTTTGACCCCGAAACAAGATAGTGCAATAAGCGTCCTCGTGGATATGTTATATTCAGTCCTCGCCCGAACTGGGCGGGAGGGTTAAACATATCGGGCGTGGACGTTATTGTTTGTTCTTGGTCAAGGGTTTTGCTAGAGCCTAATAGTAGAGAATAAGCGTGAATAATGTTCGCGCTTTTCTTGTGCATATGTAAATCAAATATCAACCACATAAAAGTTGCGCCCGACACGAATTTAGGGATATTATAATGACATGGAGTTATAACGGTGGAAACGATCCCTCTGGACGTAGATCGGCAACATGTATTGAAGACGAATCAATTACGTACTATGGAGAATGGGGAAATGGACAGCCTAATGGATTTGGCGCGATTTCAAAAAATGGTATTCCTTATCAATGTGGGTATTTTAATAATGGTACGTTGGTAGATGCTATTGCACCTGAAGAATATGAGAAGCGAATGAATGCAGAACAGATTGCTGCTTTAACTCGTCCTCATACTTGGTAACAGAATAACATAAAATATTTAAAATACAATGAAAACAAAACTACTTTCTTTATTCCTCGCACTTGTAGCAAGTACTGGAACGATTTTCTCCCAAAATGACCATGTCAAAATCGGTGATTTGTATTATGATTTAAGTTATTATACAAATAATACGCCGGGTGTACAAAAAAAAGCTTTCGTGACTTATGGACCGTATGCTGGTTTGACAGCTGCTGAGATTCCAGCTACTGTTACATATGGAGGAATGGAATACAGAGTTACAATGATTAAAGATCAAGCTTTTTATGGATGCTCAACCTTGACTTCTGTAACTATACCTACAACTATCAGTAATATCGGAAATACCGTTTTTAATGGTTGTTCATTAAATGATGTATATTTTGAAGGAACTATAGAAGGATGGATATCTAAAGCATGGAGTACAACAAAATTATTTCCTTCTCACCTGACTCATGGAACAAATTACATAGTTGATGAGTA
>CACYKR010000048.1 GCA_902774995.1 uncultured Bacteroidales bacterium
TTTGGGAGACCAACCACAAGGCTGAGATCAGACCTTACGCACTTTCTTTAGACGGGAACTACAGCAGTCTCCCGATAGCAGCACTGACCGCCTCCAACAACCGGTGGTACGTACAACGGATTGAATTCGAAGCCGCAGATCCTAATCCTGAGAAAGCGACCTTCGGAACCCCATATGCCATAGATTGTGGCAGCGTGCCCATCGAGACAGGCGAATACACAGAAGATGTGGTGAATATCTCCATCACAGCCAAGCATGTCAATGGACCTATTGACCTACAACTGCAAAAAGGCATCGTCTTTTCTTTAGGCGGCAATACCCTCCCCTCTATCGGCGGCGAGGTGGATCTGGCCTTCCGTCTGAATTACACCGGCACAGTAGAAGACGAATTGCACATCTCTGCCAAAGGTATGGACGGGCAGACGACAGCACAGACTATTCCTCTCAAGATCAACGGCTACAAATATACCCCGCCGACGTTCCATGTGGACTCCTCCTGCATGGCCATCGGTCCCATGCCGGGCGATTATTACGAACGCGCACAAGGGACGAGAGACTCCGTTTTGAAATCCAAGTTAGGCGAGATTATCTATTGCGGAGTGCGTTACAAATACGGCAGCGGCAACCGCAAGACATGGGACGGGTTCTTCTACACCGACCGCGATACGAATACCAACCGGGTGCTGGATATGTACTCCGATAACGTGCGGTATTTCAATCCAGAGACCCCTACCGCCAGCGTGGCGGAGTTCGATATAGAACATATGCTTCCCAAGAGCTGGTGGGGCGGAACGGTTAATGAGGCGTACTGCGACCTGTATCATCTGGTGCCGGGCGATTACTCCGCCAACCGGTCAAAGTCCAACCACGCCCCCGGTATCCCTTCCGACACTACCTTCTGGAACGGTTCTTTTGCAACCGGCAGCGGCGCAGAGTACGGCTTGCAGAAAGTGTTCTGCCCGGCGGACGAATACAAGGGTGATTTTGCACGCGCTTATTTCTATATCGCTACATGCTATGGAGACAGTTTGCAATGGATAGAAACAGGCGAACCGGGTGCAGCCATGACGAATACCGGATGGCAGGAATTCAGACCGTGGCTTCGCGACCTGCTGCTGCAATGGCACCGGATGGACCCGGTGAGCAAGAAAGAGCTCGACCGTGCCGTGCAGGTCAACAAGATTCAGGGTAACCGCAACCCGTTTATCGACTATCCGGAGCTGGTGGAATATATCTGGGGGGACAAACAAGGCACTCCCGTTGATTTCCGCAAGCTCATCCAGAGTTACGGGGATAACTATGATGACACCCCTACCGGAATCAGGACTGCTCCGTCGGAAAACGCCTCGACGCGCAAAGAAATACGCCAAGGGCGGATAGTAGTTATTCGCAATCAGAGCATTTATTCCATTTTAGGACAGCAAATTCAGTAACTGTGTCAATTTTTACACATTTTTCGCGGAATATTGCACGCGCGCGTAATAAATAATGCGTAACTTTGCACCGTGAAAATACGTAAATCATTTAACACAAAAATCAATATGAAAAAACAAATTCTTCGAGTAGTGTTTTGCAGCTTACTGTTGATCCCGCTGACGGATATTCATGCGCAGAGCACGGTTCAGAACGGCCAGTCCACGGAAGGTAAGGACTTCTGGGTTACATTTTTACAAGCAGACCAGAACAAGAGCGATAACGGAGACTGGGACGGGAACTACAACACTCTTACCCTGTCGCTTTCTATCTCTTCCCGCAAGGATTGCTCGGTAAAGATAGAAAACCCCTACTCCCAATGGGACACCACCGTAAACGTGACCGCCAACCAAAGAGAATTGGTAGAAGTATATAACGGCAGCCCTCTGACCACGGCAGCCCGGGCAGCCATGACCAATTCCAAGAGGGTGTGTTACGCCGTCAATAATGAGACGGTGGACACTTGCGCACTGCACATAACCTCCACAGAGGACATTGCATTGTTTGCCACCAACTACAAAAAAGCCACTTTCGATGCAACGAACGTGCTACCTACCAGTTCTCTATTGAACGAGTATTATATCCAGACCTATACTCCTTCCGACCACAGCAATACGGCTCAAGGCAGTCATTTCGCTGTTGTTGCCGTAGAAGACAACACAAAAGTATGGTACACACCGTCTGTATTGACACCTAAATACAGCGAGTACCGCACGTATCTCAATAACCGGAATGACCCGTTTGCGGATCCTGAGCAAGTAAAAGCAGACTCCATCAAATGGAGCAATTTCAAGATTGGCGAACAGACTGATTCCGTTGTTCTGCAAGCCGGACAAGTGTACTATGTATGGACAGAAGAGGGCGAAGGAGAAGATTACGACTTGAGCGGTACATTTGTCAAAGCTGACAAAAAAATAGCAGTCTTCCAAGGCAACCCTCACACGAATGTACCGGCGAAAGTAAAAGACCGTGACCATGTTTACTCCCAAGCTATGCCTACCCAGTATTGGGGAAACACATTTGTACTGACAGGCAGCGAGAGCCGTTTACGTGATTTTGTACGTATCATGGCCCTGAACGACGAGACGGAGGTGCGCGTAAAAATCAAACAAGGCAACACTATCGTTGACAGCCTGATTCACAAGTTCGATTTCAGCACAGACAAAAAGCACTATTGGGAATTCGAGATAGGAGACAAAACCGTAAAAGGCGGCGACACGGAAAAAGAAGCCAATCTAACCACCAGACCGCTTCCTACCATTGAGGGAAATAACTGTATCATAACAACCAGTTGCCCCGCCGCAGTACATTTGTTTACAGCCTCACGCATGTGGGATGGCAACAAGAAACATTTCGGCGATCCGTCCATGCTGTGGGTTAATCCGATAGAGCAACAGATTGACCAAGTGACCTTTGCCACCTACAAGAGTAAGAACGCCAGTTCCTCCAACCCCACCCGGCACTATGTGAATATCGTGACCGAAAAGCCGGAGTCCATGATGCTGAACAACAAGTCCATCAAAGACTCGTTCCAAGTCGTATCATGCTCTGACAGTGCCTATTTCTATGCACAAATATACTTGGGCGAAGAAGCATCTTCGCATACACTGAAAAGCACCGACGGCAAATTCATCGCCCACGTATATGGATTTACGGGAAATGAGTCCTACGGCTACTCCGCCGGAGGAGCTACCAAGCCGCTGACACAATATATCACCATCAACGGCGATATCTTCACCCCTGATTCAAAGAACACCCTTTGCGGCGACGATACCATCAAGTTTGCCTGCCACCCGGATTACGACTATGAGAAGATCGAGTGGTACTTCGGCGACGGCACGTCGAACAAAGACAACCTCGACTCAATACCCCACGAATACAAAGAGGCCGGTGTCTATAACGCCTATGTGCTCATCTACCGCAACAGCAGCAACGTCTGCGTAGGACAAAATGCCATCGATTCCATTCCTATCACCGTCACTATCGGTAACTACAAAGTGGATGTCAAAGGCGTGGACATGCCAGATTGTACGATTGCCGGTACCGAGGTGGACATGACCATTTATCTGAACAATGAGTCAAATGTGGACCTCAGCGGCGACAGCGTCAAAATTGATTTCAACCAAATAGCCAAAGAAGACGGATTGACCAACGACAGACTGAGCATCGTCAATGATTCCACATTAGTCGTTCACTTGACAAAAGATGCCAAAGAAGGCAAGGACTACGGTCTGCACCTGCATATCGGTTCCGAATGTCCGAACAGCGTGCTGGACAAAGATTTGACCTTCTCCCTCAAGTTCTCCAAGAAACTGCTGGAACAGCGATACAATAATGTGTTGGGGCTGATCAAAGACTCCTTCCCCAACCAGACGCTGAGCGATTTCGTCTGGTATCACGACGGTGAGGCAGTGCCGGACCAGACCACCTCGGTGCTCTATCTGGACGAGACTAACCCGGCTACCGAAGGCGAGTACAAAGTATGCTACACCATCCACGAAGAGGGGCAACCCGACAAGGATGATTGTACCTGCCCTACCTTCTTCCAGACATCGGAGATGACGCGCAGTTTCGGTACCCCGGATCAGCTTGTCATCACAGCCACCTACGCTTGGAAAGGAGAGAAAGTGTTTGTAAATGCAGATTGGAACGGAGAGACCGACATTGAGTGCTACGCCCAGTGGATCAACGTCAGCGGCGATGTAGTCAACGGCGAGAAATTCAATCTCCCGGACGGCGGTTGCACGATTCCTGTTCCGAGTGAGAATGGGTTCTATATCTTACGCGTGGTGACCGACGGCGCTAAACGCAGTTTCAAATTCATCATCAACCACTAATACAAGGAGAACACAGATATGACAAAGATGTTTAGAAATATACTGATTGCAAGTGTTGTTCTTAGTCTGACTTGCGCACCCGCTGTGACCAACGCCATGCCGGCTCCTGTTCCGGCAACTCAGACGGACAAGAAGAAAGCCGCTGAAGCCAAGAAGAAAGAAGCCGAGAAGAAAAAGAAAGAGGCCGAGAAAGCCAAAGCCGCCAAGGAAAAAGCCAAGGCTGCAGAGGCCAAGAAGAAAGAAGCGGAGAAGAAAAAAGCCGCTGCCGCCAAAGCCAACGAGCAAAAGAAAGCGGAAGCAGAGAAACAGCGTGCCGCTGCCGCCAAAGCTAACGAGCAGAAACGCGAAGAGGCAGCCAAGGCTGCCGCCAAGGCTCAGGCACAGCGCGAGAAAGAAGCGGCTGAACGTGCCAAAATAGCAGAGGAACGCGCACAAGAGAAAGCCCAAAAAGAAGCCGAAATAAAAGCCAAAGAGGAGAAGGCTATACGTGACTACGAGAAATATCAGGAGAGTCTGGAGAATCCGAAGACAGAAGTGGTATCCTATTTCAATTTAGGTCTGCGCCTCGGTTACGCCGCTATGATGGACAAGCTCCAAGCCGCAGAAGACGGCTCGTTATGGGGTGCCGGCACGTTGAACCAGAGCAACGCACTCCAGCAGCTCATCGGCGGACCCGGAGCCGGTCTGAATCTGACTTATAACCTGGAGTACGGCCATTTCCTGTTTGAGACAGGTCTGGACTTCCGTTTCCTCAATTCCACTTCCCGGTACGGCTTCACCGCCATGCAGCTGGAGCAGAACACCAACGCGAAATACTACTACCTCTTTGATAAAACACACGAAATGCGTAATATGCTGGAGATCGGTGTGCCGGTGATGTTCGGTGCACAGTTCAGCAGGTATTATTTCCTCGTGGGAGCAAAAGTCCATTACGGACTCCCGATGGGTTACAGCCAGAGCGGGAAATACGATATCGTGGTGGACGACCCGATGTATTTCGAGCCCTATGGTATGGGTATTCATGAGCTGAACGGCGAGACCAACGCCCCGATGAAGTTCAAACAACCGGATGTCAGCGTAGCTGCCGAGTTCGGTATAGACCTGGACGAGTGGTTGCAGAAACAGCCGGCGGAGGACAAGAACAAAAAGAAGATCCAACCGGGTCAGCGTCTGCCTTTCGGTCGCGAGCATATCCATTACCGCGTGGCACTCTTTGCAGAATACGGTGTTTTGAACACGAATAGCACTCCGGCTGCCAACCCGGTGGAGTTCGCCGGCACAGACCCGCTCGTACAGAAATCCAATACGATGCTCGCCATGAACGGCAATACGAAACTCAACAACCTCTTTGTAGGTGCTAAGTTTGTTGTTCAGTTCGAAGTACCGGGTAAGACGGCCCGCCCTGTTCCGCCTCCCCCTGCCTATGCTATCTACAGCGTAGTGGATGCCGTGACGAAACAACCGCTCAAAGCAGCTTTCGTAGAGACCCGCGGCACGGAATCCGGCAAGATTGCTATGCGCGAGAAACAGATCGGTCCGAAAGGTTTCCGCCAGAAACATGCGCTGGGTAACTACACTGCCGAAGCGAAAGCTGAAGGCTACTACCCTGCTACCCGGTTCTTCCACATAGAGAAAGTAGGTTCTACAGAATATATCACGATTGACATGCAGCCGCGTCCCGTCCTTCGCGTACGCGTATATAACAAGGAGACAGGCCTCGTCGTTCCGGCTACGGTTCAGATTCTCCGCCCGGATGCAGAGGCTCCGGCTTACAGTCTGGCTACCGACTCCACGACCGGTTCTACCAAACAAATGCTGTTAGAAGGCCAGCAATATACGCTCCACATTGCGCAGATGGGATACGACACCATCCATATGCCGATTTCCAATATCGGCGACTCGCTCAACATCGCCCTCTCGCCGGTTAAGAAAGGTGAGGTATTCATCGTGAAGAATCTCAATTTCGCGACCAACAAGACACGCATCCTCTCTTCGTCGGAAGAAACACTACAAGACCTCTATATGTATTTGGCACGCAACCCGAAAGTACATATCCGGATTGTAGGTCACACCGATAATGTCGGTAAAGATGCAGCCAACCAGAAACTGTCTGAGGGCCGTGCTAATGAGGTGATGAAAGACCTGATCGAGCGTGGTATAGCTCCCGAGCGTATTCAAGCGGAAGGCCGCGGCGAGAGCCAACCGATTGACACCAACGATACCGAAGAGGGACGCCAGAACAACAGACGTGTAGAAATCGAGATACTTTAGTATCGAGAACCGCTTTCAAGCAGATCGAGATCCTTTAGGATTGAGAATATAGTACACTGCATTTCCGCAGGAATTATGTCAGGAGAATGCTAGACCATACCTAGACCATACCTAGACGATATAAATACTATCATAACCCAGTGGAAATGCCCATAAGATAGAAATAAAACATATTCATATGAAAAGAAGTAGCACATTCGTATTGCTCATTGCATTGTTTGCCGGTATGGCTATCCCAGCATGGGGGCAGACCTCCACGCAGGGAAAGGAATTCTGGGTATCACTTATCCCGAGCCAAGATCCCGAGAACAAAGGTGAAGGTTTCGACCCATACATTGCCATTTCCTCGCTGAAAGCGTGTGTGGTAAAGATTAGCAATCCTAACACGGGATGGTCTATTGTGGAGAACGTAGCCAAAGAATCGTGGAAACAAATCCAGATTCCACAGGAACAATGGTACGTGACCAATAACACCTCAAAACCGGCTACGGAAACCCCGCTTAACTATGGATTGAAAGTGGAGTCAACGGAAGAAATCTCTGTATATTGCAGTCTGAGATGGAAGCAGTCGTTCGACGCAACGAATATCCTACCGGTTACGGCATTGCAAAGTGAGTATATCGTTCAAATTTACGGAACTACAAGCGCCAGCAATGGTTTTCACCAGTGCCTGTTTGGTATCTTGGCCGCAGAGGATTGCGTGGTGGATATTACCCCATCTGTAAATACCGGTGGCGGCAAACCGGCCAACACCACCTTTAACGTCTCACTCAAAAAAGGTCAGACATATTATGTAATGAGTGCTACCGACCAAGATCTGAGCGGCAGTCATATCAAGGCACGCGACAACAAAAAGATTGCCATATTCGTCGGTTCTCCCGCTGCACGTGTACCTAACGATTATTCCGATCGAGACTTATTATACGAACAAATCTTCCCTATTGATTATTGGGGACAGGAGTTTATTGTAACGCGCTCCGCGCATAAGGATGCCAACCGAATAATCATAACAGCCCAAGAAGATAATACCCAAGTGACCATCTATGGTAAATATGACCCCTCTGCATCCCAAAATGGCGACCATACCATCAGACAGAATTACACGCTGACACTGGATGCCGGAAAATCCTATGAGTTTGAACTCTCTGCCGGATACGAAGAGAAAAGATGGGATAGCAAACGCGAGAATCTGAAAGGAATCACGGTCATTGATTCCACCGCGTATATCAAAACCTCATGCCCTTGTGCAGTAATGTCATACGATTCGGGAAACAGTTACAAACGCAAAGACAACACGGAACTTGAGTCTAAAAACAACGACGGGAAGAATTGGCTTGGTGCTCCTGCTATGACCTGGGTGAGCCCTATTGAACAGATGATTAACGAAGTTGTATTCGGCGTCATGGGAACAGATATGACAACCGTACACTATGTAAATATCATCGTCAACACCTCCGATGTTCCCAATGTGACGCTGAACAATGTATCCTTGAAATCGAATTTTAAGCCAACCGAGAATAATCCGGAATACTCCTACGCACGTATCAAACTGCGTGAGACAACCCCCGGAGGCTCCAACCCCTTCTATCACCTGAAGAGTAAAAACGGTTTCATAGCTACCGTTTATGGTAACGGCGATGACGAGAGTTACGCCTATTCCGTAGGCTCCAGCGCGGTCAAAAGAGGTGTGAACATTGACGGTGTGAAGTTTGTGGATCATATGCGCGCCGATGAGCCGTTCTGTATCAACAACACGCTTGTATTTAACCCGCAGGTAAGCACCGACGTGATAGACAAAGTTGTATGGGATTTCGGCGACGGAACAAGCCTAACGACCACTATCGAAGATGGTATCATAGCGGAACACACATATACCACCCCCGGTTGGTATGACATGACCGCATATATATCCGCCCATAAGGACTGCCCCTACTCTTCTTATCCGGAAGAGGCAGTAACGTTCTCCTTCCGCGTGGTGGAGGCGGATACGATACCTGTAGGCTCCGCCCATGACTGTATCGAGGCGGACAGTACGTACAACGGTGTCAAACTGACAGCCGAAGAGATTCAAAAGATGCTCACCTACGGCGCCAACGATACCGCCTGGGAGAAACGAGTCAACTGCTACGATCCGGTGGAGTTCACCATCAAGACCTACGGAATCAAGACCACCTATTCCTACTCCGTTGAGGAGAAAGACAGCGCGCTCGTCAATGGTACATGGTACTATCCCGAGACCGTTCCTACGGACGGCAAAGTCACTTGGACACTGGAGGATGGCAACCGGTACGGCTGCGACTCTATCATCACTTGCAACCTGAAAGTTCTTTCCTGTCTCGATGTCGAACTGGTGAACACCAGCGCCGAGACGCAGTATATCTGCCAGGGACGCCAACTGGAAGTGCCTTACACGGTGAAGAAAGGTGAGATTATCAGTGCCACCTTCACCATTGACAACCAAGCACCGGAGGAACTCTCTCTGAATCATACCACCCGCGGTGACGGTACTGCCGTACTGCCTACCGAGACGCTCGTTCCCGGTGTGCACCATGCTGTCATCAGTATGGAAGATACCGTTTGCGAAAAGGTGCTGGACAAGCACTATGATTTCGTAGTCCGGTATCCGGATGATATCTTTGCCTTTAAGTATAACAATGTTCTGGCCGTTTACCAGAAAGGCTACGGTGGTAATACGGACTATGATTTCACCGGTTACCAGTGGTACCGCAACGGACAGAAGATCGAAGGAGCCACCTCGGCGGTCTATTATACCGAAGCTCCGTTCACGCCGGGAGATATCTACTACGTAGAGCTGACCAACATGCAGAACGTGCCCATTCCTTCCTGCGGTGAGTTTGTTGTCCCCGACGAACAGGAACTGGACGACTACACGCCTAAGAAAGCCCCGGCGGCAACCAAGAAACTCATCAACCGCCATATGTACATCGTTGTGGAGGACAAGATGTACGATGCGTACGGACAGCGGGTGCAATAACTGATAACTGATAATTGATTATTTGATAGTGAAAAATCTATTCAAACAGAATGCTGTTTTCCTCACGCTAAGCCTGATGCTCGCAGTAGCATTGGGCTTAGCCCTTCTATGTATCCCCAAGGGGGAGTTGCACCTGCTCTTATGCGACCGCCACGCGCCTGCGCGCGATATATTCTATAAGTATTATACCCGGGCGGCGGAATGGTTTCCGTATGTCATCTGCGTGGCGCTGCTGCTCTTCAGCCGCATTGGCGATGGTGTACTGGCTACAGCCTGCATGGCGCTCTCCGGCCTGGCTACGCAAGGACTCAAACATGCGGCGGACACCGACCGGCCGCTCAAATGGTTTGCCGATAACATGCCGGACGTGACGCTGCCGTTGGTGGAAGGCGTGAGGATGAGCAAGTATTACTCATTCCCCTCCGGACATACTACCTCCTTTTTTGCATTGGCGTTCGTGTTGTGTATCCTCTATACCGGTTATTCCGGATATGACGGAAATTCCGGTACCTCCGGTAATCATGGAAAACCTGTATTCTCTACTTTGGTACAACTTTGCTTGTTCTTCCTCGCCGCATTAGGAGGCTACAGCCGGATCTATCTGTCCCAGCACTTCGTTTCCGATGTTGCAGGAGGCATTGTAGTAGGAATAGTGATTTCTATGCTATGCTATGTTGTTTTTAGCCGTTATAATGGTCAAAAATGGTACAGTTATCGCCTTTTTACAAAAAAATGAGGGGTAAAATGCATTTTTTTGCAAAAATATTTGGTCATATCAAAAAAAAGCAGTACCTTTGCACTCGCTTTTGAAAAAGAGCTCTAAAGTCGGTAAAACGACGGGCGTTTAGCTCAGCTGGTTTAGAGCATCTGCCTTACAAGCAGAGGGTCTGCGGTTCGAATCCGTAAACGCCCACAACCCTTTAAGGGTGAGAGAACATCTTTCGATGTTCTCTTTTGTTATGTATAACTGAGTCTATGCTCGCATAAGCGAAAGTTATACTTTCTACGGGCATATCCCATTTTTTTCTTGCATTTCTTAAGCAAATTCTTGTATATGTCAAAAAAAAGCAGTAACTTTGCACTCATAAATCATAAATTATCCATAATCAACTATGATTACATTTATTTTAGCCCTTGTTATTCTTGTAGTCGGATTCTTCACCTACGGAACCTTGGTGGAGAAAATCTTCGGTATTGAGCCGGAACGGAAGACGCCGGCTTTGACCAAGACGGACGGAGTGGACTTTGTGCCGATGGCGCCTTGGCGCATATTTCTGGTGCAGTTTCTCAACATCGCCGGTCTCGGGCCTATTTTCGGAGCCATCATGGGTATCTTCTATGGTCCGGCGGCGTTCCTGTGGATTGTTTTCGGTACTATCTTCGCAGGCGGTGTACATGATTACCTGTCCGGAATGCTCTCCATCCGTAAGGGTGGTGTGTCGCTTCCTGACATCATCGGAGACGAACTGGGAGAAGGCACCAAACTTTTTATGCGTATTCTGAGTCTGGTGCTGCTTATTCTGCTGACCACTACTTTTCTAAGCGGTCCGGCTACCTTGCTGCAAGGCCTGGCAGGTCTGGGTACGATGCAGTTCAGCGGCAGAATGATTCCTATTGTCTGGGTGCTGATTATCTTCGGTTACTATGCTTTGGCAACTGTCCTGCCGGTAGATAAACTCATCGGTCGTTTCTACCCTATTTTCGGTGGAATCCTGCTGTTCATGGGTTTGGGCATCATGGTGGTTATGTTAGGCTGGCACAGCTCGGAAATGCCGGAAGTGTTTGACGGGCTGCATAACAGACAGACTAACGGCCTGCCGCTTTTCCCGATGATGTTCGTCTCTATCGCCTGCGGTGCTATTTCCGGTTTCCACGGCACGCAAAGCCCTATCATGGCGCGGTGCTGTACCAACGAACGTCAGGGCCGCTGGATTTTCTACGGTGCGATGGTGGCAGAGGGTATTTTGGCGCTCATCTGGGCAGCCGCAGCCGGTACGTTCTTCGCGGATCCGGAGAAAGGGCTCTATGGCATAGACGGCTTGCAGGCTTTTGCGGCTCAGCATCCGGGCGAAAACATCGCCGCACTGGTGATTGACAAGGTGAGCCGGAGCTGGCTCGGCACAGTAGGCGGTATCTTGGCTATCATCGGCGTGATTGCCGCGCCTATTACAAGCGGTGACACGGCGCTGCGTTCGGCCCGGCTGATAGTAGCGGACTTCCTGAAATGGGACCAGCGGCCTATTCCGAGACGACTGATAATAGCTATCCCGTTGTTCCTCTGCGTGTTCGGAATGGTGTTCGTCGATTTCAATGTCGTTTGGCGTTATTTCGCATGGACCAACCAGTCCCTCGCCGTCTTCACCCTGTGGGCAGGAACAGTCTGGCTGTATAAGAAAAATAACCCCACCCCAGCCCTCCCCTCAAGGGAGGGAGGAAAGTACCGTTTCGGGTACATAATTGCGCTGATACCGGCGTTGTTCATGACGATGGTGTGCAGTTCTTATATTCTCATTGCGCCGGAGGGATTGAATCTCTCGCCGGAACTGCGGTGGCTCGGATATGCGATAGCTGGATTGGTAACGCTCGGCTGCCTTTGCGGGTTCTGCATGTGGGCAAGAAAATTGAAGGCATAAAGTATATAGCTCCGCTTTCAGCGGATAAATTTTGCATTGGGGTAGTACCTTTGCAGCGCTTCTCGGAACAAGCGCACCGCACACTGCGGTCGCTTAATCGCTCCGGGAAGCGTTGTATATGTTAGGGACTGCCTTTGCGTCAAGGTATGCCTGTCTCTAATGCGAACACAATATTGCAAAAGGATAAAAAAACAATAGAAAATGCAATTTCTCTTGCATATCTCAAAAAAAAATAGTAACTTTGCAGGCTTTTTGTAGGATGTTACATAATGGCATCGGACCCATATCGGACTAATGTCGGACTAATATCGGACCTATATCGGACTAATGTCGTATCCTACCAAACCCTATAATATACATAGTATATTATCCCGTGATTTTCAAATCAAACAAAAATAACTAACATTATGCAACAAATCAAACTGAAACGTGGTTTGGACATTCCTTTTGAGGGACCTGCGGCAGAAACGCTCGGTAGCGTGCGCCGTCCGGAGGTCTTTCATATTGTGCCCGACCATTTCGCTGGTGTCACGCCCAAACTGGACGTCAAGGTCGGCGACCGTGTGAAGGCGGGTAGCCCGCTCTTCCACGACAAAGCGTTTGAGCAGATGCAGTTCACTTCGCCCGTCTCGGGTACCGTGCAAGAGATTGTACGCGGAGAGCGCCGTAAGATCATGTCCATCGACATCCTTGCGGACGCTACCATCGAGTATGAGGACTTTAAGGACCTTAGGGACTCTAAGGACTTTAAAGACCCTAAGGACTGTGTGAAAGCTCTGCTCCTGAAGAGTGGCTTGTGGGCATTGCTCAAGCAGCGTCCGTACGACTGCATCGCACTGCCGAACAAGACTCCTCGTGCTATCTTTATCTCTACGTTCGACACGGCTCCCGTGGCTCCGAACTACGAGTGGGTGCTCAAAGGCCAGCTGCCTACCCTGCAGGCTGCCGTAACCGCCCTGAGCCAACTGGCTCCGGTGTTCGTCGGCATCAAGGGCGGCGCGAAAGCTACCGAGTTCCGCGAGTTGAAGGACTGCACCCTCTATGAGGTGTTTGGTCCCCACCCTGCGGGTAACGTAGGCGTACAGCTCAACAACCTCGCGCCGCTGGCGAAGGGTGAGACGGTCTTCACCGTCAACATCCAGGACCTCGCCATCATCGGCCGTCTCTTCCAGAAAGGTATCGTCGATTACCAGAAGAAAGTGGCGCTGACCGGTCCGCTGGCGTACGGCAAGCAGTACTACAACGTGCTGCCGGGTATGCCGGTTTCGGCTATCCTGACGAGCAACGTACACACCGAGTGCCCCTGCCGTTATGTAGCAGGCAACGTGCTCTCCGGACGTCAGATCAGCCTTGACGACATCATCTCCGTCTATGACAACCAGTTCACGGTGCTGGACGAAGGCTCCGAGAACCACGAGTTCATGGGATGGATGCTGCCGCGCTTCTCGTCGTTCCATTTCGGCAAGACCGACCCCGCTGCCATGCTTGACAACCGTTTCACACGCTGGCTCTTCGGCAAGAAGCACTACCAGTGGGACGCACGTCTCAAAGGCGGCCGCCGCGCAATCATCGTCTCCGGCGAGTACGACAAGGTCTTCCCGATGGATATCTACCCCGAGTACCTCATCAAAGCCATGATTGCCGGCAACATCGACAAGATGGAAGCCCTTGGCGCCTATGAGGTGGCTCCCGAAGATTTTGCGCTCTGCGAGTATGTCTGCACCTCCAAAATGCCGCTGCAGGCTATCGTTCGCGAAGCGTTGGACAATTTAAGAAAGGAGATTGAGTGATGGAATGGTTATATAGAAATTGGAAGAAGTTCGGCAAGAACTTCGAGGAAGGCGGCAAGTTGAACTGGCTCAGTTCGTTCTACGACGCTTTCGATACCTTCCTCTTCACGCCTCAGACTACCGCCAAGCGTCTTGGCACACATATCCATGACGGTTCGGACTCCAAGCGTACGATGATTATTGTCGTACTGGCTTTGGTTCCGGCGCTGCTCTTCGGTATGTTCAACGTAGGTTACCAGCACCTGCTGGCTACGGGTCAGTTGGCAGCCGGCATGACCGCCGCTCTCTGGTGGAAAGCGTTCGGCTTCGGCTTCCTCGCCGTACTGCCGTATATCTTGGTAAGTTACATCGTCGGTCTGGGTATCGAGTTCACCGTAGCGCAGATCAAGCACGAAGAGGTGGCCGAGGGTTTCCTCGTAACGGGATTCATCATTCCGCTCATCGTGCCGATCAACACGCCTCTGTGGCAGGTAGCGATTGCAACGGCTTTCGCGGTCATCTTCGCCAAAGAGGTGTTCGGCGGAACGGGTTATAACATCTTCAACGTGGCGCTTATCACGCGTGCGTTCCTCTTCTTTGCTTATCCGAGCCATATGACCGGTGACGAACCGTTCGTGCGCACCGGTGGCACATGGGGCTGGGACGGCGGTCACGTGCTCGTAGATGGTTTCTCCGGCGCTACTCCGTTGACCCAGATGAGTACCGGCTCTGCTGTAGAACTTGGCTTCTGGGACCTCTTCAACGGTCTGATTCCGGGTTCGGTGGGCGAGACCTGCTGCTGGGCAATCCTGCTCGGCGCTTGTCTGCTGCTCTGCACCGGCGTGGCTTCATGGAAGACGATGCTGTCTGTCTTCGTAGGCGGCGGCCTCACCGCTTGGCTCTTCAACCAATTCGGCTCCGAGGCTAACCTCGCAGCGCAGTACCCGTGGTACATGCACCTCGTTTCCGGCGGTTTCGCTTTCGGTGCTGTCTTCATGGCTACCGACCCTGTGACTTCCGCCCGTACCGAGTGCGGTAAGTATATCTACGGCTTCCTCATCGGTCTTGTAGCAGTGCTCGTGCGCGTCCTCAACCCGGGTTATCCCGAGGGAATGATGCTCGCTATCCTGCTCATGAACGCCGTTGCACCGCTCATCGACTGGTGTGTCGTACAAGCTAACATTAATAAACGTGCTAAAAGGGAGGCGAAGCTATGAAATTGAATACGAACAGTAATCTTTATACCTTCATCTATTCAGCGGTGATGGTAATCATCGTAGCTGTGCTCTTGGCGGTTGTCAGCCAGGCACTCGCTCCGAAGCAGCAGGCGAATATCCTGCTCGACAAGCAGAAACAGATTCTCGGTGCACTCAAGGTGGACTACTCCGCCGGCAACCCCGCAGAGATCTACATGGTGCTTGTCAACGACACGCTGACCTACGGCGACAAAGAAGTCTATGTAGCGAACCTCAACGGCGAGACCAAATATATCCTGCCGCTTTCCGGTAAGGGTCTTTGGGGCGGCATCGGCGGTTACCTTGCGCTCGATGCGGACAAGAACACCATCTATGGTGTCAACTTCAACCATGAGTCCGAGACTCCGGGTCTGGGTGCCAAGATTGTGGAACTGCCGTTCCGCGAGCAGTTTGAGGGCAAGCACATCCGCAACGCCGCAGGCGAAGTGGTGTCTGTAGCAGTCCTCAAAGCCGGCAAACATGCCGACGGACAGGAGCAGGTAGATGCCATCTCCGGCGCTACCATCACCTCCTCCGGCGTCAGCACCATGCTCGAAGTGAACCTCGGCGAGTACGCAGAGTTCTTAAAACAATGTCAAACAGGCGAAGCCGTTCAAACAGCTGAAAGCGTTCAAACAGGCGAAGCCGTTCAAACAAAGGAGGAATAAGGTATGTTGAGTCAGAAAACTAAGGACACATTGCTTGGTCCTCTTAACGCGAATAACCCTGTCGTAGTGCAGATTCTGGGTATTTGTTCGGCACTTGCCGTAACGGTACAGTTGAAGCCTGCCCTCGTCATGGGTATTGCTGTGACGATCATCGTTGCTATGTCGAACGTCATCGTGTCGCTTCTGCGTAACACCATCCCGATGCGTGTACGTATCATCGTGCAACTCGTGGTAGTAGCTGCGCTGGTAACACTCGTCAGCGAGGTGCTCAAAGCGTTCGCGTACGATGTAGCAATGCAGCTGAGCGTCTATCTCGGTTTGATCATCACCAACTGTATTCTGATGGGTCGCTTAGAGGCGTTCGCCATGACCAACAACGCATGGGATTCGTTCCTTGACGGTCTGGGCAACGGCTTCGGTTATGCCCTCATCCTGGTCATCGTAGCGGTCATCCGCGAACTGCTCGGTTCGGGTCAGTTGCTCGGTTTCCAGGTTATCCCGCAGTGGTGCTATGACCATGGTTACGAGAACTGCGGTATGATGCTCATGCCGGCTATGGCGCTTATCTTGGTAGGTTGTGTAATCTGGGCGCATCGCTCAATTAATGATAAGGAGGCTAAGTAATGGAACACGCATTAAGTTTATTTGTCCGCTCGATCTTTGCGGATAACATGATTTTCGCGTACTTCTTGGGAATGTGCTC
>CACYKR010000049.1 GCA_902774995.1 uncultured Bacteroidales bacterium
GTAGCCGGAGCCGTGAAGAGCAACAAGATCCGTAAGACTGCCACCTCCGATTGGATGGAGATAGAGAAACAGCGCGGTATCTCCGTGGCGACCTCCGTTATGGGCTTTGACTACGACGGCTATCATATCAACATCCTCGACACCCCGGGCCACCAGGACTTCGCGGAAGACACGTTCCGCACCCTGACCGCCGTCGATAGCGCCATCGTGGTCATCGACAGCGCCAAAGGTGTGGAGGCGCAGACACGCCGTCTGATGGAGGTCTGCCGCATGCGCAAGACACCCGTCATGGTATTCATGAATAAGATGGACCGCGAGGGCAAAGACCCGTTCGACCTGATGGACGAGGCGGAGAAAGAGCTCGGCATCCACTGCACGCCGGTGACGTGGGCGAACGGTCAGGGACTGAAGTTCGAGTCGGTCTTTGCGCTCGACAAACGTCCCGAGGAACTGACGCCGAAGTTACAGGAAGACCTTGAGATGATAGACGGCGTCTATCCGGCGTTCGACCGCGAGGCGTATCTCCGCGGCGACTTGGCACCGGTGTTCTTCGGCTCGGCGTACAAGACCGTCGGCGTACAGGAGCTGCTGGATTTCTTAGTAGAGAACGCACCCTCCCCGCTTCCCGTGACGGCGGAAGAACGCACCGTGGAGCCAATGGAGGACAAGTTCACCGCGTTCTGCTTCAAGATACACGCAAACATGGACCCGAACCACCGGAGTTGTATCGCCTTCTTCAAGATCTGCTCCGGCAAGTTCCTGCGCAACACCTATTATTATCACGTGCGCAAGGACCAGCAGATGCGTTTTGCCGCGCCTACGTGCTTTATGGCGCAGAAGAAAGAGACCGTGGATGAGGCGTTTGCAGGCGACGTTGTGGGTCTGCCCGACACCGGAAACTTCAAGATAGGCGACACCCTGACCGCGGGGGAGAAACTGCATTTCAAAGGCCTGCCGTCCTTCTCGCCGGAAATGTTCAAATACATTGACAACGCCGACCCAATGAAGCAGAAGCAGCTCGACAAGGGTATTAACCAGCTCATGGACGAAGGTGTGGCGCAGCTCTTTGTGAGCCAGCTCAACGGACGTAAGATCATCGGAACGGTGGGACAGCTGCAGTTCGAGGTGATCCAATACCGTCTGGAGCATGAGTACCAGGCCAAATGCAAATGGCAGCCGCTGCAGATGTACAAAGCCTGCTGGATCGAGTCCGACGACGATGCGGAGCTGGACACGTTCAAGAAACGCAAGGCGCAGTACATGGCTACGGACAAAGAGGGCCGCGACGTCTTCATGGCGGACAGCGCCTACGTCCTCTCCATGGCACAGCAGGACTACAAACACATTACCTTCCATTTCACCTCGGAATTTTAATTCGTAATTCGTAATTCGTCATTCGTAATTTAAAATTATTTTTCCATATGAAAAACAGATCTCTTCAAATCCGCCTCATCGTAATGAACTTCCTGGAGTTCGCCGTTTGGGGTGCGTACTTAACCTCCATGGGTACCTACCTGTTCAAGCAGGGCATGGGCCAGAATATCGGATGGTTCTACTCCATCCAAGGTATCGTCAGTCTCTTCATGCCCGCTCTGATGGGTATCGTAGCGGACCGTTGGATTCAGGCGCAGAAGACCCTCAGTCTCTGCCACGCGCTGGCAGGTCTGTTCATGTGCGCCGCAGGTATCTATGCCTATACCGCCGCAGAGGTGCAGTTCGCTACCCTCTTCACGCTCTATACCGTCTCCGTGGCGTTCTTCATGCCTACGATAGCGCTTACTAACTCCGTGGCATTCAACGCCTTGGTCAAAGCCGGGATGGACACGGTGAAGGATTTCCCGCCTATCCGTGTGTTCGGTACGGTGGGCTTCATCGCAACGATGTGGTGTATAGATCTGTTGGGCTTCCAGGCTACGCCGTGGCAGTTCGTAGTCAGCGGCGGTCTGAGTATCCTTCTGGCAGCCTATTCGCTCACCCTGCCGGCTTGCGAAATCAAAGAGGCGGAAGGTGACGTGGATTTGGCGGAGGCACTGGGTCTGAAGGCGTTCGCCCTCTTCAAGCAGAAGAAAATGGCGCTGTTCTTTATCTTCTCTATGATGCTCGGAATGTGCCTGCAGGTGACCAACAGCTATGCCAACCCGTTTATCACCTCCTTTGGCGCGATAGAGAAATTCACCGACACCTTCGGCGTGCAGCACGCCAATATCCTGATATCCATCAGCCAGATTTGCGAAGCGCTCTGTATCCTGACTATCCCCTTCTTCCTCAAGAAATTCGGTATCAAGAATGTCATGCTCATGGCGATGTTCGCCTGGGTGCTCCGCTTCGCATTCTTCGGAGCCGGCGACCCGGGCATGCCGGGTGTACTGCTGTTTATCCTCAGCTGCATCGTCTATGGCTTTGCGTTTGACTTCTTCAATATCTCCGGCGCGCTGTACGTCGATCAGGAGACCGCTCCCGAGCAACGCTCGTCGGCGCAAGGGCTCTTCATGATGATGACCAACGGTCTCGGTGCCACGATAGGTACGCTCTCCGCACAAGCGATTGTCAACAAGCTCGTCATGGCGGAAGAGGTAACCGCCCAAGGTCCGATGGCCGTTTGGGACGGATGGAAAGAAGCGTGGTATATCTTCGCGGGCTTTGCGCTGGTGGTAGCGGTTACTTTCTGGATCTTCTTCCCGAAAACACCGGTGAAGCACGATTAAAATTACGAATTACGAATTACTAATTACGAATTACTAATTATTGCTAATTACGAATTACTAATTACGAATTACTAATGAAAACAAATGATAATAACCTGATAGCATCGAAATCATTTGATTTTGCTGTTCGTTGTATAAATTTATACAAATACTTGAACTATACAGCAGAAACTAAGGAATTCGTACTTAGCAAACAACTATTACGAAGTGGCACTTCAATTGGTGCAAATGTCGAAGAAGCGATTGGCGCTCATTCTAAAGCGGACTTCTATGCTAAAATTACGATAGCATATAAGGAAGCACGCGAGACGTATTATTGGTTACGTTTATTGCATAGAACTGGCTATATTAAAGATCTTGAATTTTCAAGCATCAGTAATGATATTGAAGAAATATTAAAGATCATTGCAAAAATACAAATCACAACGAAAAACAATTCGTAATTCGTCATTCGTAATTCGTAATTAAACTATCATGTACCGTAAGGAACTCTCATATTATTTCTCCACGCCGATTGCGTATATCGTCATCGGACTGTATTTGCTGGCAATCAGTCTTTTCCTGTGGGTGATTCCGGGGCAATGGAATATTATTGACTCGGGTTACGCCCAAGTGGACGGGCTCTTCCAACTGAGTCCGTGGCTGTTTATGCTACTCTGCCCGGCTCTGACGATGCGTCTCTTCTCCGAAGAGCGGCAATCGGGGATGTGGGACCTGCTTCGTACCAAACCCGTCTCCCTCACGCGCATGGTCTTAGGCAAGTACTTCGCTGCGTGGACCTTGGTGCTGATCGGGCTGCTGCCGTGTTTCGTGCATTATTTCGTAGTGGCGTACATGGCGGAGCCGATGGGCAACCTCGACAGCGGTGCGTTCTTAGGCTCGTTTATCGGCTTGATCCTTTTGTCGGGTACTTTCATGGCAATCGGTCTGCTCTGCGCGACGTTCAGCAAGAGTCAGATCGTCTGTTTCATCACAGGCGCTTTGGCTTGTTTTGTGCTCTACTGGGTGCTGTTGCAGGACCACTACTCTTCCCTCTCCCGCGGTGTGCTGGACCTGCGCGACGTGACTTTCTTCGTTACGCTCGCCGCCCTCGCCATCGTCGCTGCTATCATTACCATTGATACATTAACAAGAAAATAGATATTCATTATTCATTGTTAACTATTCATTAAAATGACTCGCATCGGCCTTTTATCGGATACCCACGGCCTGCTGGACAAACGCGTCTTTGAGCATTTCAAGGACGTAGATGAGATCTGGCACGCAGGCGACATTGGCAGCGACACGGTCTTGCACCGCTTGCGCGAGTTCAAGCCCACGCGTGCCGTATTCGGAAACATGGACGGCGGAGAGGTGCGCTATTCTCTCTCGGAGTTCTACCGCTTCCGGGTAGAGGACGTGAATGTGCTCATGACGCACATCGGCGGCTATCCCGGGCATTATAACCCGTGGTTGATTCCTTGGTTCAGAAAAAGTCTGGAAGCCAAACAACAGATGCTTCACGACCAAATGTCAAATGATACCATCGATCTTTTTGTGTGCGGACACAGCCACATTCTGAAAGTCCAGTACGACAATACCTATAAGTTTCTGACGATGAATCCCGGTGCAGCAGGCAAGCAAGGATGGCAACCCTGTCAGACACTCTTGCGCTTTACGATTGACGGTTCGAAAATAGACAATTTGGAAGTTATAGAACTCGAAAGATGATACATAAATGTTTCTAAATAGGTGTTTTTCATGAAAAATCCTATTTTTTTGACGAAATATGCTATAAAACATAAAAAAAGATTTGGTCATATCGAAAAAAAGCAGTACCTTTGCAGCGGATTTGAAAAATGACAACTACAGTTTACAAAATGAGGGTAGTCATCCGAGAGTCCTACGAAACAAGACCAATCTTTTTTGTACCTTAAATAAACAGACTAATACCTTAGAAAAACAGACGTCGTGATGACGGCTGTTTTCGCTTAAATACTACTCACAATAAATCCCGCCTACTCTTCCGAGTGGCGGGATTTTCTATACCTTTCGGCTTTAGTCTTTTTACTTTGAGCAAAGCGGTCTATTTGATCTCTACGGCCTTGATACCGTCGCGTTCCAGGAGGGCGTTGATAGTAGGCTCGCCGCCACGGAAGCGTTTGTACAGATCCATCGCACGCTCCGTACCACCTTTCTCCAGAATATTCTCGCGGAAACGCTTGGCGGCTTTCTTGTCGAAGATAGAGCCGTTCTTGGCCTGCGCCTCTTTGAAGACTGCGAAAGCGTCGGCATCCAGCAGTTCCGACCACTTATAGCTGTAATAGCCGGCTGCGTAACCGCCGGAGAAAATATGCGTGAAGGCGGTAGCCATCTGCGTACCCGGCACGGTAGGAACGACTTTCACCTGCTCCATTGCCTTGTCGCTGAAACGGCAAACGGACTCCAAGGTACCGATTGTCTCGTTCACCTCAAACGGTTTCTCCAGCGTGTGCCAAGCCATGTCGAGGTAGCCGAAGCTGAGCTGGCGGACACAGGAGTACGCAGCGTGGTAGGTCTGCGAGGCGTGCATCTTATCCAGCAGCTCCTGCGGCAGTGCCTCGCCGGTCTGGTAATGCTTGGCGAAGGTATCGAGGAACTCTTTCTCGTCGATGAAGTTCTCGTTGAACTGGCTCGGGAGCTCTACGAAATCGCGCGGTACGTTCGTTCCGCTCTGCGCGGAGTACTGACAGCGGGTGAGCATGCCATGCAGGCCGTGACCGAACTCATGGAGGAAGGTGCGCACCTCGTCATACGTAAACAATGCAGGCTTGTCTGCGGTCGGGCGGGTAAAGTTCATCACATTCACAATGTGCGGACGGTGGTCTTTCTTGCCTCTCATATACTGCGGCTGGAAGTCATTCATCCATGCGCCGCCGCGCTTGCCGTCCCGCGGATGGAAGTCCGCATAATAGACAGCGAGGAACTTGCCTTTCTCGTCATATACTTCATAAGCCGTTACCTCGGGGTTATAGACCTGAATCTTCTTGTTCTCTTTGAAGGTAATACCATAGAGACGTTTAGCCAGACCGAACACACCTTTCTTCACATTCTCCAGTTCGAAATACGGACGGAGGTCGTCGTCAGAGATAGCGTACTTCTCCTGTTTGAGTTTCTTGGAGTAATAGCTCCAGTCCCAGGGCTGTACGTGCGCGGCATAGAAGCCGTGTGCATGGGCATAGTCCTCCAATTCTTTTACCTCTTGCAAAGCAGCAGGCATGTACGCGTCGCGCAACTGGTCCAGCAGGCTATAGACGCGTTCGGGAGTCTCCGCCATGGTCTTATAGAGCGATTTCTCGGCGTAGGTCTTCTTGCCGAAGAGGTTCGCCAGCGCCAGACGGGTATTGACGATTTCTACAATAATCGCCGTGTTGTCAAACTCCCCGCCTACGCACTTGCCTGCATTCGCCATATACAGCTCGCGGCGGATGTCACGGTTGTCGAGGTCCTGCATCACAGGAATGGTGGTTGTCGGCTTGAGGTTCAGCAACCAGCCCTCCAGACCTTTCTTCTCGGCATTCGCACGGAGCATGGCTTTGGTGTCGTCATTCAGACCGGCGAGCAAAGCCTCGTCGGTGATGAGCATGGTCCAGGCGTTGGTGGCTTTGAGCACGTTCTGGCCGAATTGGAGAGTCAGTTGGCTCAGTTTGGCGGAGAGCTCGCGGTAAGTCTGCTTGTCCTCCGGGGAGAGGTTGGCGCCGTTGTTGGCGAACGACTCATAGATATCCTCCAATAACTTGTACTGCGCCTTGTTCAGTTTGAGTTTGTCGCGCTGCTCATAAACGGCCTTGATACGCTTGAACAGTCCTTCGTTCAGGCGGATTGTGGAGGAGTACTCCGACATCTTCGGGCTCAGTTCCATGGATATCTGCTGGAGCGTGTCGTTGGTCTCCGCAGAGGTGAGGTTATAGAAACAGCCGGCTACGACACCTAACAACTCACCCGAAGCCTCGTAAGCCTCAATGGTGTTCGCAAAGGTAGGAGCGGCAGGGTTGTTCACGATCTTGTCAATGTCCTGCAGACCTTGCTTGAAGGCCTCCTCAAAAGCCGGCATATAATGCTCGGCGTGGATCTCGTTGAAGGGATACGTGCCATGCGGCGTCTTCCAGTTCTTGTAGTCCAGGAACGGATTGGTAGCAGCCGTAGCTGCCATAACGGTTGCGGCAAGAGCCATGGTCAGTAATTTTTTCATTTTCACATTTGCTTATTTTCACATTTGCATCATTTCTTTCTGCGTAGCAGATTGATATCGCCGGAGAGCTGATAGACGCCGATAATGGACTCGTCGGCCAGCTTCTTTTTCTTGTTATAGGAGATCTTCGACGTGTATCCTGCGTCCTTGGCTGCGTCAGTACCGAGCGCACGGATGACGTAGAAATACGCCCCTTCGGCAGCAGGCCGTCCGTTGATCGTACCGTCCCAGCCTTTCGCGGGGTCGGTCCATTGATAGACGAGCTTGCCCCAGCGGTTATACACCCAGCAATGGAACTCCTTGAGCGACCTGTACGACACCCGGAACTCGTCGTTCTTGCCGTTGCCGTCCGGCGTGAAGACGTTCGGCACGCGCAGGTACGACTCGGAGATATTCACCTTCATCTCCATGGAGTCCACCTCACAGGACTCATTGTTCACCGCACAGATTACGCGGTAACTGCCCGGTTCGGAGAAGGTATAACGGATATCCTGGTCATTACGGGTAGCGATAATCTCATTGGCTTTGTATATCGTCCACCGGAAGAACCGCACCGCCGGCGTAGGATTGCTGAAGAACGCTACCTCCAGCGCGCCGCTGTAGTCCTCGGAGGTGCTGGAAGTGATAATATCCTGCCTGGTAGGGCGGTTCATCTCGTTGTTGCCGTGCGGGTCGTTCTCCCGCGCCGTAGCCAGTGAGGTGAGCATGAAATTGATGGCGATGACGCTATCCGCCTGTAACGTGTCCGAGATACAGACGGAGTCCAGCTCCAGTTTCTCACGAAGCTCCGCGTCATAGCAAAGACTTATCTGCGTTCCGCCGTAGAGCGGCGGGAGGTACATCGTAGATGCCAGACGGAGCGAGTCGTGTACCAGCGAGTCCGCCCATGCCTCGCCATTCCACGCGAGCGCATTATATTTTACGGAACACGTGCGCGCGTACGTGCCGGCAGAGCCGTCCGGGCGAGTATAGACGTACGCATCCGTCGTTCCGTCAAGATACAGAAGCGTGTTGCCGCAAGTGGGGCGCATGCTCATGGAGAGATCTTCCGGGCGGAGCTGGAAGACATAGAAATCGCAGTAACGCTCCCCGTTTTGCTTGATAAAATATCCTCCTTCGTCCAACTTACCGGCATAAGATGTGTTGGTACGAATTGGTTTTATTGTGTCAGTTGTAGAATACCAATCGGCTATAACATTGTTCTTCGTTTGCAGTTCAATATCGCCCTTAAAAATAAACAGCGTGTCTCCTCCGTTGACCACCTGCGTAGCCTTACCCACGCACTTCACGTTCATCGGAAGTGCGTGGGCATAAGCCACTGCAAGTGTCAGCAAAACGGTGTATATCAGTCGTTTCATTTATTCACTTGGAAACGGGTGTTGCCGTTTTGGATGAAATCTACAATCTGTTTGGCAGCTGCTATGCCGGCATTGATATTCGCCTCAGCGGTCTGTGCACCCATCTTCTTCGGGGTGGCAAAATAGCGTCCCTCGAAGAGCGTACGGAACTTCGCGTCAGCTGCCGGCATGATATCCGTCATGTACTTGAGGTCGGCGCGCTCCTGCATGAGGGCTATCAGTCCTTCCTCGTCAATGACTTCCTTGCGCGCGGTGTTGACCAGCACGCCGCCCTTCGGCATGAGATTCACCAAGTCATGGTTGATAGAGCCCTTGGTCTCCGCCGTAGCCGGAATATGCAGACTCACGATGTCGCAGGTCTTGTACAGTTCCTCGGCGGAGTGTACCGGCTTCACGTTAGCGGCAACCATCGCTTCGTCCGGACAATAGGCATCATACGCATATACGTCCATGCCGAAGCCCTGTGCGATACGCGCTACGTTACGGCCTACGTTTCCGAAAGCATGGATACCGAGTTTCTTGCCTTTCAGCTCCGTGCCGGAAGTACCGTTATAGAGGTTACGCACGGCATAGACCATGAGTCCCAAAGCCAACTCTGCCACGGCATTGCTGTTCTGCCCGGGGGTGTTCATCGCTACCACCTTGTGCGCCGTAGCGGCATCCAAGTCGATATTGTCATAACCCGCACCGGCACGGACAACAATCTTCAGCTGTTTCGCTGCGTCCAGCACCGCTGCGTCCACCACATCCGAACGGATAATCAGTGCATCCGCGTCAGCCACTGCATCCAGCAAAGCTTGTTTGTCGGTATATTTCTCCAGGAGCGCGAGTTCGTATCCTGCGCCCTCTACCACTTCGCGAATGCCGTCCACGGCCACCTTCGCAAAGGGTTTTTCTGTTGCTACTAATACTTTCATAAAAATGTACGATTATTAAGATTTTGCCCCATCGGAGGTAAGTCGGTATTGTGTCGGAGTTGTCTCGGAGGTGTATCGGACTTACAGCGGGGAAATTTAGTGCTTAAAAAATATACGATTTTTAAGATTTAGTGTAATTTCTCGTATTCATGAATACAATCCACAAGTGCTTGAACGCCTTCGAGGTCCATGGCATTGTAGCAGGAAGCGCGGAAGCCGCCTACGAGACGGTGACCCTTGATACCTACCATGCCTTTGGCGGTGGCGAACTTGAAGAAATCGTCCTGCAACTCGGCGTACTCCGGTTTGAGCACAAAGCAGATATTCATGCGGCTGCGGTCCTCTTTCTTGAGGATAGTCGGTGTGAACAGTTTCGACTCATCGAGACATTTGTAGAGCAGGTCGGCTTTGGCTTTGTTACGTGCCTCAATCCATTTCACGCCGCCGTTCGCTTTGAGCCAGCGGAGGGTCAGCAGCGCTGTATAAACCGGAAGCACAGGAGGCGTGTTGAACATCGAACCGCCGTCGATGTGCGTCTGGTAGTTCAGCATGGTCGGGATATAACGGCTCACTTTGCCCAGACACGACTCTTTGATGATGACGAAGGTTACACCCGCGGGCGCGAGGTTCTTCTGCGCACCGCCGTAGATAATATCGTATTGGCTGACGTCAATCGGACGGCTGAGAATATCCGAACTCATATCAGCTACCAAAGGTACATTGCCCTTCTTCTTGTAAATCTGAGCCAGTTTGTCGTCATTGATCTCCGTACCGAAGATGGTGTTGTTGGTGGTGATATGGAAATAGTCTGCGTCCTGCGGAATCTCGTAATCCGTCGGGATATCCGTTGTGGAGGTAGCCACCTCTACCGCCTCGCCGAAGCCCTTGGCCTCTTTGAGTGCTTTCTTCGACCATACACCGGTGTTGAGGTACGCGGCTTTCTTCTCCAGCATGTTGAACGGCACCATGCAAAATTGCAGGCTGGCACCGCCGCCGAGGAACAGCACACGGTAACCCTCCGGCACGTTCAGCAGTTCTTTCATCAGTGCCTCCGCCTCGTCCATGACGGGTTGGAAATACTTCGCGCGGTGCGATATCTCAAGAACGGAAAGTCCTTCGCCCTGAAAATCAATCACTGCCTCCGCAGTTTGTTTAATCACTTCTTGCGGCAGGATACTCGGTCCTGCATTAAAATTGTATTTCTTCATGATTATTTAAGTGTATAATATTTATTATTCCAAGCGGTAGAGTGCACGTTCGGCAACTCGATGATACCTTCTTTGTGCTGCTTGCCTTGCGCCAAATGGAGTGCCATCGCCACTGCTGCCATTTCATCGGCGGCATTGGTACTTGGTACTTGGTCACTTTGTCCCTTAGCCAGGTACTTCCGCAGTTCCTCCGGCACTTGTTTGCCGGCTTTCTGCATGCGCTCGGCGAGGTCCTTGTTGAACTGCTCTTTGGCAATACCGGATTTGTATTCGCGGTATTGTTTGTCGTGCATGGCGAACTCGAACAGCTCCTCGTCGTCCTGTCCGCGATCCCAACCGAGTTCCTCCATCTCTTTGATGTACTGCGGCAGCACATCCGGATAGAGTTTCTGCGGATCGTCGGTGTAGAACTCGAATCCTTTCTCCTTGGCGAGTTCGATGATCTCCGGCGCCAACTCACCCGGCAGTTTGCCGGACTTGCCCAGTATCATGCCCCACATAGCAGGATCCATACGCGTGAAGTCTTTCTCGCCCATCGAACGGCTGAAGAGGTTCATCAGTGCGGCGTTCTTGACGTACTGGCTGAACGGCGTCACGAGACACGGTGTACCGAGCATCGGCCAGATACGTTGTACTTCGTCGAAGAGCTGAACGAGCAGTTCGTCCTCGGAGAGCTCTTTCTCGCCTTTCTTCTTGAGGTTGGCGTTGATAGCCGCGTGCATGCCTTTGAGGTCCGCCATGAGCGAACCCATCATACCACCCGGCAGACCGCAACCCACGAGCAGCGAGGTCATCAACGCGTTCTTCGGGTCTATCCAGTAACCTAAGAAATCGTCGATGAAGGACTGCGTCAGACTGCGCGCCTCCATGTAGGCTTTCATGTTAATGTCTTTGACGAGGAAACCTGCGTCTTTCAGCATTGCCTGAATGGTGATGACATCCGGATGCACTTTGCCCCAACTCAGCGGCTCCATCGCTACGTCGAGCACATCGCCACCGGCTTTCGCCACTTCGAGCATCGAAGCTACGCTGAAGCCCGGACCGGTGTGACCGTGGTATTGGATGATGATATCGGGGTGTTTCTCTTTGATGGCTGCTACGATGACGCCCAGCATGTGCGGACGGCCGATACCCGCCATGTCTTTGAGACAGATCTCCTGTGCCCCGCCCTCGATAAGCTGTTCCGCGAGGTTGATATAATACTCGGCGGTGTGAACCTTCGAATAGGTGATACACATGGTCGCCTGCGCGGTCATGCCTGCCTCTTTCGCCCATTGGATGGACGGGATAATATTACGCGGGTCATTCAGACCGCAGAAGATACGGGTAATGTTTGTTCCCTGCGCGTGCTTCACTTTATACATCAGCCGGCGCACGTCCGCGGGCACGGGATTCATACGCAACGCATTCAGACCACGGTCCAGCATGTGGGTCTTGATACCCGCCTCGTTGAAGGGCTTGCAGAACGTACGAACCGCCTGGTTCGGGTTCTCGCCGTAGAGGAGGTTCACCTGTTCCGAAGCACCGCCGTTGGTCTCCACGCGGTCGAAACAACCCATGTCGATAATCACGGGGGCGATCTTCGCCAACTGGTCTTTACGCGGCACATACTTACCGCTGCTCTGCCACATGTCACGATAGACAAGGGAGAATTGGATTTCTTTTTTACTCATATATTATATTAAGCTTTCAATTGTCAAATATTAACTGTCAAATCCCCATATACACACCTTTGCGACTGCAAAGGTACAATTTTTTTTTCACATACACAAATTTTCAAAGAAAAATATGCGCATATTTGCATATATGCAAAAAAAGTAGTACCTTTGTACCCGATTTGCAAATTTGCCAAATCGTACACCGTAAATGATTAAATCGTAAATAGTTTTATGGCACAGACACAAGAAGAAACATTCAAGAAAATCGTCGCGCATTGCAAGGAATACGGCTTTGTATTCCCGTCCAGCGAGATTTACGACGGCCTCGGCGCGGTCTATGACTACGGTCAGAACGGCGTGGAGCTGAAGAATAACATCAAGCGTTACTGGTGGGACTCCATGACGCTGCTGCATGAGAACATCGTCGGCATTGACGCCGCTATCTTCATGCACCCGACGACCTGGAAGGCTTCGGGTCACGTGGATGCGTTCAACGACCCGCTGATTGACAACCGCGACAGCAAGAAGCGTTACCGCGCAGACGTGCTGATCGAGGACCAGATTGCCAAGTACGACGACAAGATTGCCAAGGAGGTCGAGAAAGCCCGCAAGCGTTTTGGCGAGAGTTTTGACGAAGAGATGTTCAAAGCTACCAACGAGCGCGTGAAAGAGCACATCGCCAAACGCGAGGCACTCCATGAGCGTTATGCCAAAGCGATGAACGACAACAACCTTGCCGAACTCAAGCAGATTATCCTCGACGAAGAGATTGTCTGCCCTATTTCCGGCACCCGCAACTGGACCGACGTACGTCAGTTCAACCTCATGTTCCAGACCGAAATGGGTTCTACCGCCGACGGCGCAATGAAGATTTACCTCCGCCCGGAGACCGCGCAGGGTATCTTCGTCAATTTCCTCAACGTGCAGAAGACCGGCCGTATGAAAATCCCCTTCGGTATTGCACAGATCGGCAAGGCCTTCCGCAACGAGATTGTAGCCCGTCAATTCGTGTTCCGTATGAGGGAGTTCGAGCAGATGGAGATGCAGTTCTTCGTTCGTCCGGGCGAGGAGCTCAAATGGTTCGAGCACTGGAAGCAGTTCCGTCTCCGCTGGCACAAAGCGCTCGGACTCGGCGACGAGAAATACCGTTTCCACGACCACGAGAAACTGGCGCACTACGCCAACGCCGCCACGGATATCGAGTTCCTCATGCCGTTCGGCTTCAAGGAGGTGGAGGGCATCCACAGCCGTACGAACTTCGACCTCTCGCAGCACGCCAAGTACAGCGGCAAGAAGATCGAGTACTTCGATCCGGAGCTCAACCAGTCCTACACTCCGTACGTAATCGAGACCTCTATCGGTGTGGACCGCATGTTCCTCTCTGTGATGTGTTCGAGCTACGAGGAGCAGCAACTGGAAGGCGGCGACACCCGCGTGGTTCTGCATCTGCCGCCGGTACTCGCTCCGGTCAAGGCTTGTATCATGCCGCTCGTCAAGAAAGACGGTCTGCCTGAGAAAGCACGCGAGATCATGAACGAACTCAAGTTCGATTTCAAGGTCGCCTACGACGAGAAAGACTCTATCGGCAAGCGTTACCGCCGTCAGGACGCAGTAGGTACGCCGTTCTGTATCACCATTGACCATGACACGGAGAAAGACGGCTGCGTCACTGTCCGTTACCGCGACACCATGACCCAGGACCGCGTGAAGATCGAAGACCTGCATGAGATCATCCGCAAAGCCACTGACCCGAAGGAGCTCTACCGCAAGATCGTCGGTGACTCCATGGAGGACACCATGGAATAATCTCCCCCTATCCGCCAAACTTGGCGGATAACAAGAGAACCGCCCGGAAAGGCGGTTCTCTTTTTGCCGATTTTTCAAGCCAAGATAGTTCACTATCTCCCGACATTGGTCCGATATGAGTCCGATAAAAGTTCGATAAAAGTCCGATAAAAGTCCGACAAAAGTCCGATAAAAGTCCGATAAAAGTCCGATAAAAAAGCGGTAGTCCATTTTGGCTACCGCTTATCAAATTCATGAGACAACATGTCTCTCAAAAACACAAATGTGTGTTGGTTGGAGAGTCATTAATCTGCATCTTTTACGAGGCGAACAGAAAGACCCCAGTTTCGTGGTGCTTCGTCACGAGAAGTAGACGCATCAGAGCTCTTGAAAGCATAGCCATAATATGCATTTGTGCCATCTTTTGCCGTCGAAGACCAATATGCGCCTATATAATTGATTTCAGTTCTACTATCAACTGTCGTTCCTGAGCGTTTGCCAGCAGCAGGCAAGAAGACACATCCTTTAGTCTCTAATGCTGCCCATTGTTCCAGAGTACAAGTCGTGGTTTTATAATCCATATCATTATAAAAACCACTAGATGTGCTAGGAATTGTGGAGAATTCGCCCGCTGTAAAAGTTCCGCCATCTGGGAACAGAATCAGACCCCTATGACCATCAATCGTTGCCCAAGCATGACGGATGCGTGACACCGAGTTTACCGTAGCTCCGGCACGATTCTCCATCAGACAATACCACTCGGCAGCAGTCAGTGTACGCCAACCGGAGTTTGCAGTATTACCTCCATTGGAGATAGCATTTTTTCCCCAGTCATAGTTAGCATGTGCGTCTGCCCAATCCGCCTCAGAAGTGATACCGCTACCGTAGTTAGCCTTATTCGTGTTATCGGTATTCCATGGTTGAAAATAGGTGTTCTCTACCGGCGTATTGATACCGCTCGTTGCCCATCCAAAGAGGTCAATCCAACCATTATATGAATCGCTAATATTAGCATTCGCAGCACCAGCTATATCATATTGATGTTCTGCAAAACGCCATGTATTGGAGCTTGCATTATATTGCAAGTTACCCTTGGAGAACCAGATTTTTTTGTCACATAAGTTAAACTCACCATTGATGCCACCCTCTGGCACCGCCGCAGGTGCTGTCTGTTTGGTCATGCTCAGGGTAATCTGATAGTACGCGCCGTTGGACAGAGACTCAGAGGCTACCTCTCTCTTATAGGTGTCACTGCCTACCTTAGCCGTAAAGGTGATATTCTGGTTTGTAAAACCCGGAAGAGCCACATACATCTCTCTCCTAGCGATAGTCGGGGTAACGGGATAGGTCTCGCCTGCCACCTCAATCTCAAGCGAATTGGCATCAATAGCAGCCGAACCGTCATTCAATGTGAACTTAACAATAGCCTGCTGGTTCTCGAACACAGCATCGGCATTGGCGGTAATAGCTCCGCCTTCTACCGTAGCTACCGTAACCGTTGCGGTGGCATAATCGCAGTTAGCGGAGATATAGTCCAACGTGCCGTCTTGCGTAGCATAGTTGTTCGGTGTTTGATACTTGAGCAACAGCTCGTCGCCTACCTCAATGGTACCTGTCAGCGTACCGTTTAACTGTGTGTTGGCATTGTTGTC
The DNA here is from genome assembly GCA_902774995.1 of uncultured Bacteroidales bacterium. Taxonomy (GTDB): domain Bacteria; phylum Bacteroidota; class Bacteroidia; order Bacteroidales; family Paludibacteraceae; genus Colicola. The sequence continues at coordinate 15,494 of CACYKR010000049.1, forward strand.
CGATGCCTCCAGATAACCGCTAAGCTCTTCTCCGGTTGTCTCGTTGTACACATAAACCTTATCGCCTGCCGCCCATGTAGCAGTAAGGGTACCGCCATCGCCCAGACCGATTACGCGTCTCGGACCGTTGGCCTCGTCCGTCTCGGCACCGCCCTTGGTGGCGGTGATACTCATTTGGTACGTCTGCACCTTGGCAGGCTCCTGCGGGTCGTTGGTCTCTTTCTTGCAACCCGAGAAAACAAGTGTCATTGCGGCAAAGCACAATGCACTAAGGATCAATACATTCTTTTTCATACTTCTTCCTCCTTTTTACCAGAC
>CACYKR010000050.1 GCA_902774995.1 uncultured Bacteroidales bacterium
CCGATTTCATCGGAACTATCAGCTCGTCAGAGAGAAGATGGTGGAGCTGGAGGAACGGGACCGGATCCGTAATTTCCAGCCGCCCGTCAATGGCGACGAAATCATGCAGATGTTCGGCCTCGAACCCTGTTCGTTAGTGGGCGAACTGAAAGCCGCCGTCAAAGACGCCATCCTGGACGGCGTCATCCCCAACGAACGGGAAGCCGCAATACAATACATTACTGAATTATGGCAGAAGAAACAGAGATAAATTTGGCAGCCGTGGATTACGGCGACGAGAACATTATCCATCTCGATGACATGGAGCATATCCGGCGTCGTCCGGGAATGTATATCGGCAAGTTAGGCGACGGCAGTCACTCCGACGACGGTATCTATGTGCTCATCAAGGAGAGCATCGACAACTCCATTGACGAGTTCCGCATGGGCGAGGGCAAGGTGATCGAGGTTGATGTAGCGGACGGAAAAGTGCGCGTACGCGACTACGGCCGCGGTATCCCGTTGGGCAAGCTCGTGGAGGTAGTCTCGGTACTCAACACAGGCGGCAAGTACGACTCCAAGGCGTTCAAGAAATCCGTAGGTCTGAACGGCGTGGGCACGAAGGCTGTGAACGCCCTTTCCTCTTTCTTCGCCGTAGAGTCTTTCCGCGAAGGCAAGACCCGCCGGGCCGAGTTCGCACAAGGCAAACTGACCTCCGATACCGGCATACAGGACTACAACGGCCCGGAGAAACGGGGCACGGTCATCGAGTTCGTGCCCGATAACAGCAAAGGTCTCTTTGAGAACTACCGTTTCCGGGACGACTATATTGAGGAGCTGCTGCGCAACTACGCCTACCTCAATACGGGTCTGACACTCGTCTATAACGGCAAGAAATACACGTCCAAAAACGGTCTGCTGGACCTGCTGACGGAGAACATGACGGTCAGTCCGCTGTACCCTATTATTCACCTAAAAGGTGAGGATATCGAGATTGCACTGACCCACACCGACCAGAACGGGGACGAGTACTACTCGTTCGTCAACGGCCAGCACACCATCCAAGGCGGTACCCACCAAGCCGCATTCCGAGAGGCGATCGGCAGAACCATCAAGGAGTTTTTCAATAAGAACCAGGAATTAGCAGATATTCGCAACGGCGTAGTAGGCGCGATAGCCATCAACGTAGAGGAGCCCGTCTTCGAGAGCCAGACGAAAGTGAAGTTAGGCTCCAAAGACATGAGTCCGACCGGCGGAATATCCGTCAATAAGTTCGTCAACGATTTCGTCAAACAGCAACTCGACAACTATCTCCACAAGACCCCTGAGACCGTCGAGATCATGCTCCGCAAGATCCAGGACAGCGAGAAAGAACGCAAGGCAATAGCCGGCGTGACGAAAGCAGCCAGAGAACGGGCCAAGAAAAACCTTGTCAACAACCCCAAGCTTCGCGATTGCCAGATTCACCTGAACGACACCAAACCCGTCAAGTCCGCCAAGGACGCGGACGACGATCTGCGGCTGGAGTCCTCTATTTTCATCACCGAGGGACTCTCCGCTTCCGGCTCCATCACCAAAAGCCGCGATGTACGCACCCAGGCTGTCTTCTCCCTCCGCGGCAAGCCACTCAACAGCTACGGGCTGACCAAATCCGTTGTCTATGAAAACGAGGAGTTCAACTGCCTGCAGTCGGCGCTGAACATAGAAGACGGTCTGGATGAACTGCGGTACAACAAAGTAATCATCGCCACCGATGCCGATGTCGATGGTATGCACATCCGGCTGCTGATGCTGACGTTCTTCCTGCAGTTCTTCCCCGATCTGGTGAAAAAAGGGCACGTGTACATCCTGCAGACACCGCTCTTCCGCGTGAAGGACAAGAACCAGACGATATACTGCTACTCCGAGGAGGAGCGGCAGGCGGCAATCAACAAAATCAAGACCCCTGAGATCACACGATTCAAAGGATTAGGAGAAATATCGCCGGACGAGTTCAAAGGGTTCATCGGCACCGGCATACGGCTCGACCAGGTGACTCTCCGCAAGGACGACAACGTAAAAGAACTGCTCGCTTATTACATGGGCAAGAACACCACAGAGCGTCAGCAGTTCATCATCGACAACCTCGTGATAGAAGAAGACCGGGTGGAGGAAGAGGAAAATTGAAAGGGGAAAGAGGATGAAAGCGCTGATAGGTTTTATCATATTAGGTCTGGTGGTGCTCACGCTGACGGAGATTAACGAACGCATCAAAGCCAAGAGAGGAGAGTCGAAAGACGAAAGTCAAAAGACAAAAGAGGCCTGTGAGACCCATACAGACGGAGAAGACTGCTCCGCCTGTGAGTTGCTTTCAGTATGCGAAAAAGAAAAGAAGAAATAATCAATTTCTAACGGTTATATGGAAACACGACTGTTTCCACTCGTATTTCACATATATTTTTCCTGCCCGCTGGTGGTTGAGTAGCACTTGCCCGAGAACGAGTTTGAGGTTGTCTTCGTGCATGTAGTCACGCGTGCGCGTTACCTTATCATACCGCATATACGCGAGGTCGAAGGTCGTGCCGTAGCAATGACAGGACCGTGTGACGGAGTTGATGTTTCCGCTCCGCTGCAGGTATTTGATGTCCTCTTGCGTGCGAAGGACGGAGGTAACGTAGAAACGGTAGTGCGGGAGGCAGTTTCGGGCGAGTATGTCCGCCCACTCTTCGCCTATCGCGTCCAGTTCGCGTGCCGCAACAGGGATGAGAAATGGTACAGAGTGGGTGAGGGAATCGACGATGTAGTTGTCATTCGTCTTGATCTCCACCAACTGCCGGCGCATGGAAGCCGCGTCGGAACGGTTTTCAGGCGGACGTCTGAGCCCGATGCTTGAAGCCGCTTCAAACTGCTTAGCCTGAAGGTCGTTGAATTTCGACTTGTAGTCAAATGTCCGTCCGGGGTACTTGACGAGTGTGTCCTCTATTAAACGGCGTCCCGTTGCGGCTTCGGCTTCGCCGTTTTCAGCACCGCACCGCGTGCAGCAAAGCAGGACGACGAGTAAGACGCAGGCTGCGACAGCCGCGATGATGATCAGATTCTTATGTTGCGATATCCATTCTCTCCAGTACTCCATCCGTGTATCAAAGGTTATTCGCAAAGTACGTCGTAATAGCCCATCTTATGGTAATAGTTAGTCATTTCTTTGCAGTTAAAAAACAACTGCTCGTCCGTGTCAAGCCGCATGGCACGTGCGTCGGAGCCCTGACAGGTGCAACTCATCTTGCATGAGCCCAAAGCGGAGGCAATCAAAACCAGCGCAAAAAAGAAGAAGATTTTTTTCATGTGAATCAGTTATTTATAAATTCCGCACAAAGGTACAACTTTTTTTTGACACATGCAAGAAAAACGCGTGTTTTGTAAGCAAATAACAAAAATGGATGCCGGATGGCATCCATTCTGTCGAGAAGACGTGACTCGAACACGCGACCCCTACGTCCCGAACGTAGTGCGCTACCAACTGCGCCACTTCTCGATATTTCGGGAAACCGAAATATCTTCGGAGTCCCTCGATAGTTCGTTATTTTCATGGTCGTAAAGCAGGGAACCCAGCCCTCCTTTACTTCCGAAAATAATCTCCTATCTTCGTGAGTTCTCGTTTATGGGAAACCGAAATATCTTCGGAGTCCCTTGATAGTTCTCAATTGCTTTTTCTCAAAAGCGGGTGCAAAGGTACTGCTTTTTTTTGACATGTGCAAATTTTTAAGCAATTATTTTGCACTTTTTCGTTTAAACGTACGTTTCCCGGGGGTAATCGGTTCCGTTTTGGCCATTATTTCTTGTGCCTGCGTTTCCGTAAGCATCTCTGCGCTCACCGCCTTGGGCAACTGATAATTACCTTGGGGTGTATGGATATAATCTCCGTATCGGCCATGCAGAACCTGTATATCTCCCCATTCATGGATAGGCGTCTCGGACAAGCGCTTCTCCAAAATCAGCTTCACTGCCTCGTCCATCGTGATTTTGAGCGGGTCTTTCGGACGCGGAATACTTATAAAAGATTTATCGTAATGCACATAAGGTCCGTATTTACCTTCGCCTATCACCACGTCCTTGCCTTCATACTCGCCTAAGGTATATGGCAGAGCCGTGCGGAAGAGATCCAAGGCTTCAGGCAGGGTGATGGTGAAGATCGACTGGCCTTTCTTGAGGCTGGCAAAACGCGGTTTCTCTGTTGCGGAATCACCCAACTGCACACACGGTCCTATCTTACTGATTTTAGCTATCACAGGTTGGCCGGACACAGGATCTGTTCCCAGTTCACGGCCCGCTACTTTTCCCGATGGAATCGAAGAAAGTAATGGTTTGAAGGTTTTGTAGAATGTATCTACCGTCTTGACCCAGTCCGCTTTCCCGACGGCTATACGGTCGAACTGCTCCTCCTCGTTAGCCGTAAAGTTATAATTGAGGATAGTAGGGAAATGGGCTACTAAGAAATCATTCGTAATCTCTCCCAGATCAGTAGGGAGCAGCCTTTGTGTCTCGGCACCGTAAAGCTCCTGTTTGGTATGCTCCGTCACCTCTCCGTTCTTGAGTGTCAGGATTACTGTCTCGCGTTTCTGCCCGGCAATAGAACCTTTCTCCACATATTTGACATGCTGTATTGTTTCAATAATGGTAGCATAGGTAGAAGGGCGGCCTATTCCTAACTCCTCCATGCGTTTGACAAGCGTGGCTTCATTATAGCGGAAAGGCGGTTTGGCGTAGGTCTGGACAGCCTCAGCAGTCTGCAGTTTGAGTCTCTCGCGCTGCGCCATAGCGGGTAAGATACGACGCTCCTCCGCTTCCTCATCCGTCGATTGGACATAGACACGGGTGAAACCGTCGAAAGTGATCACCTCGCCCGTCGCCACAAACGCATATTTGCTGCCATGCACGGACACCTCAATGGTAGTCTTCTCACTCTGCGCCTCCGCCATCTGGCTGGCAACAGTACGTTTCCAAATCAGCTCATATAAGCGCTGTTCGTCCTTCGTTGTACCGGCGGAAAGGACATCCATATATGTCGGACGGATAGCTTCATGCGCCTCTTGCGCACCCTTCGATTTGGTATGAAACTGACGGGTGTGCACATATTCCGGCCCATATTGCTTGGCTATAACCTCTTTAGAGGTTGCCAAAGCCAGGGAAGAGAGGTTGACGGAGTCCGTACGCATATAGGTGATGCGTCCGCTCTCATAGAGCGACTGCGCCAGCCTCATGGTCTTCGAGACGGAGAATTTGAGTTTCCGTGCCGCTTCCTGCTGAAGCGAGGAGGTAGTGAACGGAGGAGCCGGCATATGCGTAACGGGTTTGCGCTGCACATCACGGACGATGAACTGCGCTTTAGGCAGACTCTCCAGAAATGCCATGGCATCGTTTTTATGCGAGAAACGGTGATTGAGTTCACATTTCAGCACCGATGCGTCACCGGGATTTGTACCGATAAAATCGGCAATAATACGGTACGCTGATGAAGCGCGGAAAGACTCTATCTCCCGTTCTTTCTCTACTATCAACCGCACCGCTACGGATTGTACGCGTCCGGCCGAAAGCCCAGTCGTCACTTTCTTCCATAAGATAGGAGAGAGTTCGAAACCTACAATACGATCCAGCACCCGGCGTGCCTGTTGCGCGTTTACCAGATTATAGTCTATATCCCGAGGATGAAGAATCGCTTCCCGGATGGCACTCTGCGTAATCTCATGAAAGACGATACGTTTGGTATCTTTGTTTTCCAGCCCCAGTACCTCCTTGAGGTGCCATGCAATAGCTTCTCCCTCGCGGTCCTCATCGGAAGCCAGCCATACCGTGTCGGATTTCTTCACCTCGCGTTGCAGTTGCTCCAGCAGATGTACCTTGTGAGCATCTACTACATAATTGGGCTGATAGCCGTGCTCGAAATCAATTCCCATGGAGTTCTTACCCAGCGGCTCGATGTCACGGATATGCCCCTGGCTACTCAGTACATGATAGTCGGAGCCTAAAAATTTCTCAATAGTCTTGGCTTTCGCCGGAGACTCTACTATGACCAAGTTCTTGCTCATACACTCAAATTTTTGCCGCAAAAGTAGTATAAATTATTTATATGCGCAAATTTTTTTTTATTTGCTTGCATATATCAAAGATATTTAGTATCTTTGCAGCCGATTTGAAAAAAAATATTTGCTAATTTTTATAGAAAGGGCTTGCATGAATACCATTTTAGTCGTATTATTAGTGCTCGCGGGCGTCGCGTTATTATTAGCGGAGATGTTTCTTCTGCCCGGTTTCGGGATAGCCGGAATAAGCGGTTTCGCTTGTCTCATCGGATCAGTAGTGGTGGCATGGATGTGTATCGGCAAGATGGCCGGGTATATCACTTTGGCGGCATGCGTGCTTCTATCAGCTTTAGCTGTCTGGGGCTTCTTGCGCAGCCATACTTTGGACAAGATGGCACTGGATACCAAGATAGACGGCCATGTAGAGCTGGCTAACAACAAACTCAAAAAAGAGGAGAACAAGTAACCCACTAAATACTTCATTATTATGGATCCAATCACATTAGTTTTGCTCGCGCTGATATTTGTAGCGTTGTGCATTTTCTTCTATTATGTACCATTCATGCTATGGATCAACGCAGTCGTGAGCGGCGTACATATCAGTCTGGTACAGCTCTTCCTGATGCGTATCCGCAAAGTACCTCCCACCAAGATTGTCAATTGTATGATTGAGGCGCACAAAGCGGGTCTGACGGATGTAAAGCGCGACGGGTTGGAGGCGCATTACCTCGCCGGCGGACATATAGAACGCGTCGTACACGCCCTCGTCTCAGCCAGCAAAGCCGGTATAACGCTGCCGTTCCAGATGGCTACAGCTATCGACCTGGCAGGACGTGATGTGTTCGAAGCCGTACAAATGAGCGTGAACCCGAAGGTCATTGATACACCTCCGGTAACGGCTGTGGCGAAAGACGGCATCCAGCTCATCGCCAAAGCACGCGTAACCGTTCGCGCAAATATCAAACAACTTGTCGGAGGTGCCGGTGAGGACACTATTCTTGCCCGTGTAGGCGAGGGTATCGTCAGCTCCATCGGTAGCGCCGAGAGTCATAAGTTAGTACTCGAAAACCCCGATTCCATCAGCAAATTAGTATTGAGCAAAGGGCTTGATGACGGCACAGCTTTCGAGATTCTGAGTATTGATATTGCGGATATCGATGTAGGCAAGAACATCGGTGCGCAACTCCAGATGGACCAGGCTAACGCGGATAAGAACATCGCCCAGGCGAAAGCCGAGGAGCGCCGTGCGATGGCTATTGCCAGCGAGCAGGAGATGAAAGCCAAAGCGCAAGAAGCGCGCGCGAAAGTGATTGAAGCAGAGGCGCTTGTGCCACAGGCTATGGCTGAGGCTTTCCGTAACGGCAACCTGGGAATCATGGATTATTACCGGATGCAGAATATGCAGGCGGATACTGCCATGCGCGAACAGATAGCCGGAGCAGGAGAGAAGAAGGGAGCCAAGAAGTGAGAATTGCATTATTGCAGTATCCCATTGAGTGGGCTAACCCGAAGGCGAACCTCGGGCTGTTGGACGAGCGTCTGCAAGCGATAGCCGGACAGGCGGACATAGCCGTAGTGCCGGAGATGTTCACCACCGGTTTTTGTACCGACCGCCCCGGGTTGGCAGATGAGTGGCTTACGGGGGAGAGTTCCGTTGTTTTGCAACGGATGGCGGACACCTATCAAATTGCCGTCATCGGTTCAATGATGGTCACAGATCATGGCAAACTCTATAACCGCGGCTTCATCTTCCGCCCGGACGACACCCCGCAATATTGCGACAAGCACCACCTCTACCGCTCCGGAGGCGAAGCGGATTTCTTCACCCCGGGAGAAAGACGGACAATCTTCGAGTACCGCGGGGTGAAAATACGTATGGCTGTATGCTATGACCTGCGGTTTCCGGTATGGCTCAGGCAGGACAAAGAGAACATGTATGACATCCTTGTATGCGTAGCCTGCTGGCCTACCGTCCGGATTCAGTATTGGGATGTTCTTCTGCCGGCACGAGCAGCAGAGAACCACTGCTACGCGGTAGGGGTCAATATGGTAGGTACGGACGGACTGCAACTGGATTATAACGGTCATTCGGCAGCCTATGACACGTGGCTGCACGATATTGCGGGATTCGAGGATTATGAAGGGGCGACGCATATCGTAGATCTGTCTATTGAGAAACTCCATCATTTCCGGGAAGTCCTCCCCCAATGGAAAGAAGCGGATGACTACATCATAAATTTAAACTGAACAGGACTATTTCCCTTGGATACCAATTGGCACATAAAAACCCTTTCGCCGGAGGAGCAGGCAGCCGCTGAGCGACTGAGCACCGAACTGGAGATCAGTCTGGTGGCTGGTCGTATTTTAGCCGGACGCGGGATCCGTACCGCAGCAGAAGCCCGGGCGTACATACGTCCTTCGTTGGAGAGTCTGCATGACCCTTTCCTGATGCGTGACATGACGTCCGCAGTGGACAGACTATGCCGTGCCATTGACAACCATGAGCGTATCATGGTTTACGGCGATTACGACGTGGACGGCACTACGGCGGTGGCGCTGATGTACTCGTTTCTCAAGACACAGACGGATAACCTGATTTATTATATTCCCGATCGCTATACCGAGGGATACGGCATTTCTATCAAAGGCATCGACACCGCCCGGGAACAAGGTTGCACCCTTGTTATCGCGCTTGATTGCGGTATCAAGGCGGTGGACAAAATGGAGTACGCCTCTTCTATAGGTGTTGATTTCATCATCTGCGACCACCATACGCCCGGGAAAACGATTCCCCGTGCCGTTGCGGTGCTGAACATGAAACGCGCTGACTGTCTCTATCCTTATAAGGAACTAAGCGGTTGCGGCGTAGGATTCAAACTGGTACAGGCATATGCCCAACGCCGCGGTATCAACCCACAGGACATATACCGGCTCTTGCCTCTTCTGGCAATGTCTATCGCATCGGACGTAGTACCGCTCACGGGAGAAAACAGGATTTTGGCTTTCTACGGTCTGAGAGCGCTGAATGCTTCGCCTTCCGTGGGCCTACAGGCCATCATGGAAGTAGCGGGTATAGCCGGTAAAACAGTTACGATGACCGACCTCGTCTTTAAGTTCGGTCCGCGTATCAATGCAGCAGGACGTATCAAAAGCGGCGCAGAGGCGGTGCGACTCCTCATTACCGATGATGCAGAGGCGGCTTTGCTCTTTGCCAAAGACATTGATTCCTACAACCAGGACCGCCGGGATTTCGACTCCAAGACCACGGATGAGGCACTGGAGCAACTGCAAAAAGATCCGATGAATCCGAACAGATTCACTACCGTTGTCTTCTCGCCCGATTGGCATAAAGGGGTAGTAGGTATCGCTGCCAGCCGGCTCACCGAGACTTATTACCGTCCTACCATCGTCCTTACGGCCGGCGACGACGATATCATCAGTGGTAGCGCCCGATCCGTCAGCAATTTCGACATCTATACGGCTATTGACTCATGCAGAGACCTCCTCACGAATTTCGGCGGACATAAGTTCGCTGCCGGGTTGAGCATGCATAAAGCCGATCTACCGGAATTCAAGCGCCGTTTCGAGGAATACGTAGCCACGCATATCACGCCCGAGCAACAATGTCCTACGCTGGAGATAGAAGCGGAGGTGGAGCTGAGCGATATGAACTGGAAGATGTATAAGATCCTGCAATGTCTGGAGCCTTTCGGTCCGGGCAACGAACGTCCCATCTTCCTTTGCCGCCATCTGATCAACAACCGCAATACACGTGCTGTAAGCGAAGGCAAACACCTGCATTTGGATCTCACCGACCGGATAGTAGCCATGGATGGTATCGCTTTCGGACAGGGAGACAAAGCCGCTCACCTGCAGAACGGCAATGCCGTAGATGTGTGCTTCTATCTGGAAGAGAACACCTACCGTGGCCGTACTACGCTACAGATGAACGCCTTGGATATCAAACCTGTATAAAAAAATGCGCAAAAACTTGCGTATGTCCGAAAAAAGTTGTACCTTTGCAGCCGATTTTGTTAAATCAATATATTTATGTTAAGAGAAATCCTTGCTATCACCGGTAAACCGGGTTTGTACAAATTGGTAAGTCGCGGCAATAATATGCTGATTGTAGAGAGTCTCGTGGACGGCAAACGTATGCCGACTTATGCGCGGGACAAGATTGTGGCGCTGAGCGATGTCTCAATGTTCACCGATGCTGACGATATAGCATTGAGCGATGTACTGACCTCTGCCGGAAAAAAAGAAGGCTTCAAACCGGTAGCTATGGATCCGAAAAAAGCCTCCAATGCAGAGTTGCAGGCGTGGTTTGACGAGGTGCTGCCCAACTGGGACCGCGACCGCGTATATCCGTCAGACATCCGCAAACTCATTCAGTGGTATAACATTCTGGTAAACGCCGGAATAACGGACTTCACCATCAAAGAGGAAGAAGCAGCTGAGAAATAACTGCTGACAAGTGCTCCTACGGGAGATTATCAATAGAATAGAATCTGTAGCGCCACGGAGTGCCCAGGAGAACTGGGATAACTCGGGAATGCAGGTAGGTGACACAGGACGTGAGGTATCCTCCGTTCTCTTGACCACAGACGTTACGCCGGAGGTGGTCAATGAAGCTGTTATGCACGGATGCCAACTTGTTCTCTCCCATCATCCCCTTCTCTTTCACGGGCTCAAACAGCTCTGCCGCCAGACGCCGCAGGCATGTGTCGTGGAGACGGCTATTAAACATGATATAGCCATTTACTCCGCCCACACCAGCCTCGACTCCGTCCCCGGAGGAATCAATACCCGTCTGGCGGACAAACTCGGTCTCACCGGCTATCATATTCTCTCTCCCTCCCCCTCCGGCACAACCGGTTTGGGCGTTATAGGGACTCTCTCCCAACCTGTAGATTATGCCGGGTTTATCGGACATGTACGTACCATATTAGAATGTACGTACGTGCGCTACACGCGTGCGCCCAAGGAGATGATACAGACCGTAGCCCTCTGCGGAGGAAGCGGAGCGGAATTCATTGACGAAGCAATAACCCAAGGCGCAGACGTCTATCTCACCGCCGATTGCAAATACCATGAATTCCAGGCCGCCGACGGACGAATAGGACTCATCGACATTGACCACTGGTACTCCGAACGCCACGCACGGGAAATATTCCGGGATATACTCGCCCCTTTAGGGCTGAGATGTATCATCAGCGAAACAGACAGAACACCAATAATGTGTAATTAATAAATGAACAAATAGTACATCAATTTATGGCAACAAAAAAAGAATTAACCGTCGAAGACCGCCTGCGCGCGCTCTACGACCTGCAGCAAGTGGATTCCAAGATTGACAGCTTGCGCACCCTGGCGGGCGAACTCCCGCAGGAAGTAAAAGACATGGCGGACGAAGTGGAAGGTCTCAAGACCCGTCTGACCAATATCGAGAATGACATCAAGGAGTGCGAGACACAGATCTCCGACCACCGCGTACGCACCGAGAACGCCAATGCGTCTATCTCCCGATACAAAGAGCAGCAGAACACAGTCCGTAACAACCGTGAGTTCGATAACCTCAACAAAGAGATCGAGTACCAGGAGTTGGAGATCGAAGCTTCGCAGCGCAAGATCAAACATTACTCCGCTGAGTTAGAGGCACGCATCGCAGAGAAAGCCGCTACCACTAAGACCATTGAGGAGCGCACTGTCGATCTGAACCAGAAACGCTCGGAACTCGACCAGATCCTCGCTGAGACCAAAGCTGAGACCGAGTCGCTCATGCTCAAGGCCAATGACTTGTCCAAGAAGATCGACGAACGTCTGCTCACCGCCTTCAACCGTATCCGCAAAAACGCACGTAACGGTCTGGCTGTAGTGAAAGTGGAGCGTGACTCCTGCGGCGGTTGCCACGCCAAAATTCCTGCTCAGCGTCAATTGGATATCCGTACGCGTAAGAAAATCATTGTATGTGAGTTCTGCGGTCGTATCCTCGTTGATCCGGACATGTAACTATCCGGTGAATCAGCCATAACAAAACGCCTACCGCGGCAAGGCTCAGAACACCTAACCACCAAGTTGTGCCGGCACCTATCGTGTCGGCATAATTTTTACCGTTCACTCCGATTTCACCGGATAAATAATAACTCACTACTGCCATGCAGTTATTCATGAAATGCATTGCTACAGGCACCCATAAACTGCCGGTCCAAAGGAATACATAACCGAACATCGCTCCCATTAGCATCCGCGGCACAAACCCGTAGAACTGCATATGAATGGCGGAGAAGATAAACGCCGTAATCCAAATAGCAAGATTCACCTTAGTGCGTTGAACCTTGTTTCCTTCCCATAAGACCTGCTGCAGCGTGCCGCGGAAAGAGAGCTCTTCCGCTATTGCCGGCAGTAGGGCCATCAGACCGATATTGATGAGCAAGCCCCCTATACTGTCCGCCTGCAGGAACCGCTCGGTCAGCACCGCCGCCGCTTCTTCCTGCTGTTTCAGGATTTGCTCAATGGAACCGAGCCATTCCGGCAATACCAAACGGCTGTTGAGGTCCGCCAGGAGATTAATTCCGGGAATAGCACAAACCATGATACCTATTGCTGTCAGGAAAACCTGCCAGTTCGCCCCTTTGTCCATCTTCAGCCATCGGAAAGGCATATGCTCTTCCTCCCATAGCCATGCGCAGACTATCGGTGGCAGCAGGAATGTACCGACGGTCTGTAAAAACTGTAGCCATTTGAGACCTTCTGTCGTCTGACTTCCGTCTAAAGCCACCAGCCAGACACCCATCGCTACCATGGTCAGCACGGCCATGATACCCAACCAGGTTACTATGCGTCTGAAAAGTTGCAAGGATTATCAGTTTAACGGATCTTCAGTTTGGCGATATTCCCGAATCAGATGCTCCACAAGCTCCGGCACGCCCTCTGTAGCTTTCTTCTTGATATGCGTGATACGGTCTGCCCATACGCCGAATTCCGGCTGACCGGGATCAACGAAATAGACGGGGATACCGGGCTTGGTATAATGCAGAAGGGACGCAGCCGGATAGACATTCAGACTTGTACCTACTACAATCATGATATCCGCCATGGCGGCAATATGGCACGCCTCTTCGAAATACGGCACGCCTTCGCCAAAGAAGACGATATATGGTCTGAGCAGCGATCCGTCATCCGGATGCCTGTCGCCGTAATGCTGTTCCCATCCCTGCAGAGGTACGGTAGCCGTCTCGTTGAGCGACGAACGAAGTTTGGTGATCTCGCCATGCAGATGCACTACCCCTTTGGCACCTGCGCGCTCATGCAGATCGTCGATATTCTGAGTGATGATTTGCGTATCCGGGAAGACCTGCTGCAGTTTGGCGATCGCTATATGCGCCGCATTCGGCTTGGCAGCCAGGGTATCACGGCGGCGGTCGTTATAGAACTTGACACACAGCTGCGGGTTGGTCAGCCACGCCTCATGTGTACACACATCCTCCACACGGTAATGCTCCCATAGACCATCACTGTCGCGGAAAGTACCCAAACCGCTCTCGGCACTCACGCCGGCACCGGTAAAAACAACAATCTTCGGCATAAAACTCCTTTCTTATTGCGGACTGTTATAATTGCGTCCGTACGAACGATAACTGTCTTTTTCTATCTCTATAGTCGGCTCCTCCCATCTGACCATCGCCACGAGTTGCCACTCTATATACTTGATAGTCATTCCTCTGTCCAGCCATTGCTTCTCATAATGCGTCTGCAATGCCGCTGCGTCAGAGAAGACCGATTGCTTACCCTCTTTAACCGTCTGCTCTCCGTACAGATTCTCCGTACGGGCTACCACCGGATAAGGGTTAAGCCGCAGCATCTCTGTGGTATAGGTGTAAAGGAACGGACTGTCGGTCTTGAGATGGATGAGCCCGCCAGGTTTTACTATACGATGATACCGCTGCATGAAATAGGTGCTGGTCAGACGCTTGGTAGCTTTCTTCATCTGCGGGTCGCAGAACGTAATCCATATCTCATCTACCTCGTTTTCAGCAAAAAAAGCAGTGATGACCTCGATATTTGTTCTCAGGAAAGCAGCGTTCTTCAGACCTTTCAGCTCTGCCTCCTTTGCTCCGGCCCACATGCGCGCTCCTTTGATATCCACGCCGATGAAGTTCTTTTCCGGGTATCGCTCCGCAAGCCCGACCGTGTACTCGCCCCTTCCGCAGCCCAACTCTAACACGATAGGGTTGTTGTTATGGAAATACCGCTCCCTCCAATGCCCCGCTATCGGATCCACCGGCTCGCGTCCCTCTTGCGCCATCCAGGCATAAGACATCTCACTCGCTCCGCACTGGAAGACGTTGCTGAACGTCTCCATCTCTGCAAATTTCTTCAGTTTGTTTTTCCCCACGGTATATCTGCTCTTAGTTTTTAACTACCTCCATACCTACATCCATGACTCCGCGCAACAGACTGTCACGCATGCCGTGGACTATCTCCATATAATAGAAACCTGTATCCGGATAATGGACACTCTCCCCGTACAGCACCGGCATTTCTATGAACCCGTGTCTTCTGTCGCCGAGCCATTGCCCGCGGTCATCTGCCAGATAAAACTCTATGGTGTCCCGGTGTGTACTGTCGCCTAAAAAAAGCCACATATTCTGATACGGGTACCGCTCCGTATGGCGGACATAGACCAGCACCCTGTAATCCGTCGCCGTATCGGTGATAGCATAGTCAAAACGCACTACGGAATCCATGTGCCATTCCTCCGATGGAATCGGATGGAAACGGCTATATACCACTCCCTTGGAGCAGGCATTCAGCAACACTCCCGCCAGACACATAATCCCTATGAAAATTAGCTTTCTCATTACTTGTTCTTTTTATCGCGTCTGTCACCGCGGTGTTTCTTCTTACGGTCGAAACGTGTCACATCGCCGTGCCCCGTCTGGTAACCGATCTCCGTAGAGACAGCGCGGGAGCCCTCCAAGGTATCCGGTTTCTCGCCGCGGCGGTTCATGGCAATGATCTCATGCGCTCGGGCGGCAGAGAGAGTCGTCAGGTTGGCGGCTACATGCGGATCGGAGGAGTACGTTACCGTCCCTGCCAGCGGGTCGGAGGAGAAGAAATAGAAGGTTGCGTCTTTCGTTTCCAGTTCCGTATGCCGGTTCGGCAGTTTCTTCGATGCGTCTTCATAGACCGGTACCTCGTAATTCAGGCAGCACTTCAGTTTGGCGCACATGCCGGCTAACTTCTGCGGGTTGGGAGAAATATTCTGCAGCCGCGCCGCACCGGTACCTACCGACGAGAAATTAATCATCCACGTAGAGCAGCACAGCTCTCTTCCGCAAGGTCCCGTTCCGCCTATACGTCCAGCCTCCTGGCGCGCACCGATCTGTTTCATCTCTACGCGGATACGGAACGTCTCGGCGTAAACCTTGATCAACTGACGGAAATCGACACGGCCGTCAGCAATATAGAAGAAGATGGCTTTCGACCCGTCGCCCTGGTACTCCACATCGCCGATTTTCATCTCCAGTCCAAGTGATTTGGCCAACTGGCGGGCTTTGATCATCGTCTCTTGCTCACGCGCATGAGCTGCCGCAGCACGCTCCAGATCCTCATCGGTGGCTATACGGAGCACCTGACGCACCTCGTAACGGGAGGTGTCGATA
>CACYKR010000051.1 GCA_902774995.1 uncultured Bacteroidales bacterium
ATCGCCCTGGGCGTCGTCTCCGCGGCGGGCATCTTCCTGCTGAACGACCTGCACCGCAATCCGCTCATCAACATCGGATCCGGCCTCTGGGAAACCTACAACACGGTGACCGGCCTGCTGGGCGACGTGCTGAGTTACCTGCGCCTGTACGCCCTGGGTCTCGCCGGCAGCATGCTGGGCAAGGCCTTCAACGACATCGGCGGCATGATCCTCGGCGACGGAAGCAACCTCGTCATGTGGATCCCTTTCATCCTCATCGTCCTCGTGGGACATACCCTCAACATCGCGATGGCCGCCCTCGGCGCCTTCGTACACCCGCTGCGACTGAACTTCCTGGAGTTCTTCAAGAATTCCGGATACGAGGCCGCCGGCCGAAACTATAACCCGCTAAAGAAACAATAAACAAAATAAAAATCAACAAATTATGGAACTTATTTTAGGTTATCTCGGACTGGGACTCATGTTGGGTCTGTCCGGCGTTGGTTCGGCTTACGGAACAACTATCGCAGCAAATGCTGCCGAGGGTGGTTTGAAGAAGAACAAAGAGAAATCATCGGCTTACATGATTCTGTCGGCTCTTCCTGCTACGCAGGGTCTGTACGGTTTCGTGGCTTTCCTGATGATGAAGGGGCTCATTGAGACGAACCCGATTTTGTTGTTTGGTCTGGGTCTGGGCATGGGTCTTGTATTCCTGCTCTCCGCTATCCGTCAGGGACAAACAGCCGCTAACGGTATTGCCAATATCGCAGCCGGCCACGATGTAATGACTAACACCATGATCTACTGCGCTCTGCCGGAGTTCTATGCTATTCTGGCATTGGTAGCAGGTCTGATGGCTTAATCATGAGCAAAGCGTTTGTTTTCCCGGGGCAGGGAAGCCAGTTCCCGGGGATGTGCAAAGACTTGTACGATGCACATCAAGAAGCGCGCGAGATGTGCCAAGCAACCGACAGGTTGCTTGGCTTCTCGCTTACGGAGGTGATGTTCAGCGGCACCGCCGATGATCTCAAGCAGACCAAGGTGACGCAGCCGGCTGTGTTTCTGCACTCCGTAGTGGCGCAGCGCCTGATGACGATTGAGAGACCTCAGATGGTGGCAGGTCATAGTTTAGGAGAGTTCTCTGCACTCGTTGCTTGCGGTGCATTGCGTTTTGAGGACGCCTTATTACTGGTGTCCGCGCGTGCGCAGGCGATGCAGGCAGCTTGCGAGCAAAACCCCGGAACGATGGCAGCCGTCCTCGGTCTGCCGGATGAGAAAGTGGTGGAGATTTGCGAGGCGCAAAAGAGTGGAGTAGCGGTTGCTGCCAACTTCAACTGCCCGGGGCAGGTGGTTATCTCCGGAGAGATAGAATCCGTAGAAGCAGCCTGTGTGGCGATGAAAGAAGCCGGCGCACGCCGTGCACTTCGTCTCCCTGTCGGTGGCGCTTTCCATTCCCCGCTGATGGCTCCCGCAGCGGAAGATCTGAAGGCTGCCATACTCAAAACAGAGTTTAGAAAACCATTCTGCCCGATCTATCAGAACGTGTCTGCCAAAGCAGAAACAGAGCCGGAGATTATCCGCGAAAACCTCTTGAAACAACTCACAGCCCCTGTTCGCTGGACGCAGTCGGTGCAAAACATGATTGCAGACGGTGCTACCGAGTTCTATGAGTTCGGTCCCGGAGATGTATTGAAAGGACTGATTCGCAAGATCAATCCGGAGGTGCAGGTAGGATAAAAGCATAACAAAACTATGGAGATCTTTCTGCTCGTTATAGCGTTTCTGCTGATGCTGATAGGCATTATCGGTTGTATTGTGCCCGGCTTGCCGGGAACGCCGATAGCCTATCTCGGCCTGTGGATTGCACAGGCTACGGAACGTGTGGATTTCTCATGGCAGTTTCTGTTGGTATGGGGAATAGTGATGATAGCCGTCTCTGCGCTGGATTATATAGTACCTGCATGGGGGACCAAACACTACGGAGGTACCAAATACGGTGTCTGGGGAAGTACGATAGGTGTGTTCGTGGGACTGTTCTTCGGTGCCGCAGGAGTCATCCTGGGCCCGCTTGTAGGTGCTGTGTTGGGCGAGATGCTTAGCGGTAAGGCTCTCGCAGAGGCTTTGAAAGCAGGATGGGGCAGTTTCGTCGGCATTCTATTCGGCACCGTAATCAAACTGATTTGTTGCGGCCTCATGACCGTCGAACTGATACAGGCTGTATGGTAAAACCGGTTAACTGGTAAAAATCATTAAATCTGCATGAAAAGTGCAGATTTTTTTTGTATAATTTTGCATATATCAGAAAAATGTAGTACCTTTGCACTCGCAAACTCACGCTTGGGTGTGTGCATACATGTCACGGGTGGGCTTGCATACATATTTTAAGGCGTTTACTAACGCTTGTTTTTGACTTCCTGAAACGTAGGAACTTTCAAAAGTCGTTTTCAAAACAAGTAGTGGTAGATGCCCATGGGGTGTTTATACGCCCACGTGTACTATTTGGTGCACGTGTGTAGGTATATACACAGCGTGGGTTTCTGCATTGCTTATTCGAAACGATTGGGTTTTTCCTACGACCTCAGGGAGCGAGTAAGCAAGTAAAGGAAATCCGCGTTTTTGATGGTTAAAGAACTGTATCTTCGTTTTCGCAATCTCATCTTATATGGGATTATCGGCGGCTTTTGCGCTGCCTTAGACTTCGGCGTTTATACTGCGCTATGTCAATTTGATATTATGCCTTACCTCTGGGCTAATATCATCAGTATTCATGTGGGCATTTTCATGTCCTTTCTTCTCAACCGCTCCTTTAACTTCAAGGTCAAAGACAAGACGACGCAACGTTTCTTGTCTTTCTATGCCGTGGGCTTAACCGGCTTGGGTATCAGCGAGTTAATGCTCTATATAATGGTTACGCTCGGCGGAATGAATGAACTTCTCTGCAAACTCATCTCCATCATCGTTGTGGCCTTAATTCAGTTTATTCTGAATAAGTATATCACATTTAAACAGAAATAATATGAATATTAAATCAAAAATTCTTATTTTACTTAATTTGCTCTATTGCTACATTCCTGTATGTTTATTTTTACTAGGATGGGTTAAATGGTGGATTGCGATGCCAACAACTATTATACTCTGCTATTTTTTTTACCAACAAACGACAAGCGTCACTAAGGACGAGTCAGTCTATATGAATCGAATAATGTTTGTGGGGGGGCAATAACACTATTCGCAATATGCTTGTCAGCAGGAATGGGAAATTTGTGGCCTCAAGAATTTGATTATCAAAAACATAATGCTGTCTTACAAGATTTGGTACGCTTTGATTGGCCTGTAATCTACCAGAAATATCAACCGGCTTTGCTAACATATTATGTTGGACAATATTTGCCTCCTGCTTTAATTGGAAAAATGGTAGGAAGTGTACGATTTGCAGATTATATGATGGGATTATGGGGATACATAGGTGTTGTACTGGTTTACATAAATATTGTGTTACTAACGAATGCACATAATTGGTGGAAACAAATGTTAGTGTTAGTTGTATTCTTGTTGTTTTCTGGAATGTTACACCCGCTGCAATATCTGATATATGAATTCTTTCCAGAATTGATGGTAATTCCCGGTAATGAATTTTCCAGTATGGGCCATTTGCATGCATTGTTAGTTGATGGATTACATTTGGAATATAGATCAATTTTTACGGATATTCAATGGGTCCATCAGCAAAGTCTGATTCCTTGGTTATGTTGCTGTACACTAATGATGGTAAAAGAAGATTTTTCAAATTACGCCTTAATGGTTTTGCCATCATTCATTTCTGGCACATGGGCGTTTTTAGGGATAGTTGTCATTGCATTTATTTTAGTAGGTGTGAATATCATTTTATCAAGAGGAGAGATTTGGAAGCAACTACTATCTGTTTCTAATATTTTCTGTGTGTTGATACCCGGATTTATTCTATTATTTTATTTTTTAGGAAATACAATTATTAACCATGCACCATCAGCAGAAAGTGAATTTGCACTGGATTTATCACTGCAACATCTAATTTATCGTATTCTTTTTGTAGTGTTTATGTTTGGTATATACGCAAGTTTAATAGGTAGGTTTTATCGTAAATCTGTTTTATATTGGGCAGTATGTGCAGAATTGTTATGCATACCTTTTTTTAAAAGTACGGATTTTATCATGTGTACATCTATCCCTGGGCTGTTTATTTTAATGGTATTGTTAATTCGCTATTTACTTACTGATTTTTCAAAAGAAAGAATAAGAAAGATAATTCTCATTGTATGTCTGTTTATAGGAGCACGAAATCCTATAATACAAATCAGAAAAGCAGCTATACATAGACCTAACGATTATTACAAAGAAGAGAGTTTGCAGGATTGTACAGACGTGGAGAATTTAGAAATTCCAAATGCAATGAAATATCAATATTATACTTATAATCCTGATAATACCATCTTTTACAAATATATAATGCGCAAATAACCATGAAAGAAATCATTTATTTTGTTTTGCCTGCCTATAATGAGGAGGCGAACATCGAAGACGTAATCGCCCAGTGGCACCCCGTCTGCGCGAAAATCAACGCCGAAGGCAATGAGGCGCATCTGGTCATCGCTAACGATGGCAGCAAGGACAAGACATTTGCTATCATGTATAGCCTTCAAACCAAGTACCCGCTTCTCAAACCTCTTGACAAACCGAACTCCGGTCACGGTTCAACGGTGCTTTATCTCTATCATTATGCCATTAATAACAATGCGGATTACATCTTCCAGACCGATAGTGACGGACAGACTCTTCCTGAGGAGTTTTGGCAGATGTGGCGAAATCGCCATAATTACGATTTCCAAATAGGTACGCGCGGAGGCAGACAAGATGGCGCCAGCCGTGTGTTTGTCACCAAAACCCTCCGTTTGGTAGTATGGCTGATGTTCCACGTATGGGTAAAAGACGCCAACACACCATTCCGTTTATTAAAGGTAGATAAATTCATCCCCATCCTTGATGTCATTCCACAAGACTACAACTTGGCAAACGTAGCCGTCAGCGCGATTGCCGTCCGCTGGCATTATAACATCGGTTGGTATCCCATTACCTTCCGTCCCCGCCAAGGCGGTGTCAACTCCATCAACATGCGCCGAATCTTCAAAATCGGTGCAAAAGCATTAACCGATTTTCGAACCATAAATAGAAATTTGAAATGATCAACTCCGCAACCTGTATATTTGATAACAAAATCTTTAGAATAATACTATTATCAGTATTATCGTTCTGTTACTTATTGTTTTTTTCAGTCACGTTATCTCCACAAATGAATTCTGATGAACTCGGGATGGACAGCAGCATGTTTGAATTGATGGGATTAGCGGTATTAAAGGGGTATATTCCCTATGTGGATTTGTTTGATCACAAAGGCCCTCTTTTATATTTTATTGAAGCAATTGGGCAATGGTTGATACCTGGAAAAATGGGCCTGTTTCTATTGCAAGCCTTGTCCCTCTCTATCATAGTGAATTTGTGGTTCAGTATAGCAAAAATGTTTACTGACTATATAAAAAGCTACTTATGTGTTGTCTTAATGTTTTTCTCTTATCATATAATATCTATTGAAGGAAATCTCACGGAGGATTGGTCTATATTATTTATCACAGTAGCCCTTTATATATGTTGCAAGCAAATACAGAATACGACTAAAGATTCATGGATAAATTATGTCATATTGGGAGCTTGTTTTGGTTCTGTATTTCTAATTCGCCCCAATGATGCAGTGGCATTTGTAGGAGGACCCATTTTCGGAATGCTTCTTCTTTGGGTATTAAAAGAAGAATACAACAGGGGATTAAAATGTATTGGATTTTCAATTATTGGAGCATTATTTGTAATAACGCCCTTTGCGTGCTATTTCGCATACTACAACGCTCTTCCTGAGTTCTGGTATGGCCTTATTGGTTATAATATGAACTACACAGATGGAGTGGTAAATATGGTATTAAACTGTACATCTATCAATAAATATGTTTATCTTCCAATCCTTATTACCACTATAGTTTTATGGTTTGGTTCTTCTCATAAAGAGTACTTGTTTGTCATTGTCCCAACAGCTATTTTTGCGTATTTATTATTAGGGGAGCGGACGTATAACCATTATTTTATTACGTGGCTACCATGCGTGTTTTTATTCTTTTGGATAGGAGTTTTTGTGACCATGCAAGGTGGTCTTAAAATATTATCCGTACTTTTATTTTTTCTGATGCCTTTCTTTAATAATCGCAATATTCTTAAGATTCCTTATCACGATATAAAATTTATATATAAAACTTTATTTTCAGAAACAAAAGATGAATACGCATCTACTGAGATATTATTTAGTCATGTTTCTGCACAAGAAAAAGATAGTATTTGGAGTTATAATTTAGGATGGGGTAAAGAAGAAAATAGTTTTCCAGTATTATGGAGAAATCAAATTGTTCCTTGCAACAGAGTTCCTCTGATATTTATGGCTCAGATAGATACTACTCTGTACCAAGATATGGATATAACGATCGCTAAACCCTTATATATCCTTTATGCAGCAAAAGAGGAACCTGATATTTCATTTTCTGCTCGTGATAGTTTATTTATCAAGGAGAATTACTATATGTATAGCAAAATAGAAAAACCAGAAGTACTTTTATACAAGAGAGGGAAACCATTTTAGACCTTTTTCTGGGATATAATAAAAAACCAACCCTATGCAATACGATTATCTCATAGTTGGCTCCGGTTTGTTTGGGGCAACATTTGCTTACATGGCGAAGTAAGCCGGTAAGCGCTGTCTCGTCATAGAACGCTCTTGCTGACCAATATCGAGCCCTCGCTGCTAACGAGCCAAATGTGATCTTTGGCGGTAGATTGGCCGAATATAAATACTACGACATGGCACCGATCATAGAAAAAGTTCTAAATATGTAAGACAAAGATACAAAAAATTTGCAAATGTGCAAAAATTGTTGTATCTTTGCAGCGTGTTTAACTTTTTAATATACGACAATTATGGAAAATGCTACTAACAACGCTCCTGCGCTGCAGTTG
Source organism: uncultured Bacteroidales bacterium (assembly GCA_902774995.1). Classification (GTDB taxonomy): domain Bacteria; phylum Bacteroidota; class Bacteroidia; order Bacteroidales; family Paludibacteraceae; genus Colicola. The sequence continues at coordinate 7,066 of CACYKR010000051.1, forward strand.
AGAACCTCTCGGGGACTTCTGAAAATGATCTTATTAGGACTGATCACCTTTGGTATCTATCCGCTGGTGGTGGAATCGCATATCGGTGAAGAGCTGAACCTCATAGCCAGCCCGCATGACGGACGCAGAACGATGCATTTCTGCCTTATCTATTTCCTCTTTTCCTGGCTGACACTCGGTATCGCCTTTCTCGTTTGGTACCACCGCACCTCGGACCGCATGGACTGCGAGCTGAGCAGAAGAGGCATTGATTACTCTTTCGGTTCACTGGATTTCTGGCTCTGGAACGTGTTAGGTTCGCTGATAGTAATCGGGCCGTTCGTCTATGTCTATAAACGGATGAAGGCTATGAACCTCATCAACGAGGATTATAACCGGAAAGGATAAGTCTGTACGTCATGCAGAAACAGACCAGATACAAACTGAATATCGGAATAGGGGCGCTGGTGGCACTGATCTACGTCCTTATTCCGGTAGATGTAGCGCCGGACGCCGTGCCGGTAGTAGGGTGGATTGATGATCTTATCGCCATCCTGCTGGCCGTCACCAACGGGCTCGTCTTTGCCTCCAAACTCCGGAAGAAAAAAGAGTAGGAGGGACCTTTTTCCCTGCTTTTACGTATCGTAATGATCGTGAGATGGTCGCCTTGTGGTACCGCTAAGAACCAAAGATGAACAAAAGAATAACTAAAGAAGAATTAAATAAATACTAAAAAAGAACTAAAGAATTATGTTAAATAGGAGGTGCATATGGCAAGAGCAGATTTGAGTCCGGGCATAGAGAGTCTGCGTGGAAAACTGGCCGGCGAGTCGGGTATGCAGATGCGTTTCAAGCAATGGAAAAACGATGACGGGCAGGTCATCCGGATTGGTCCGCAGGAGTATTTCAGACGGCGTAGCCGCGATTATAAGCAGAGTCCGAGGACCGAGGCCGAGGAGGCGCAGGCAAGGATTTGGCAGGAGGTTTGTCACGAGGCAAGCATAATCATCCATGATAAGAATCATCCGAGGTATAAAGAACTGCGGGATCGATGGAACGCGCAAGCCAGTGGAGGCGGCGATCCGTTTCTGAATGAAGGTGAGAGCAAAGTGAAGATATATGGGATGTTTCCGGTGTTCGTGCGGATGGTGCTGATGAAAGAAAAAAAAGGCGCAGCATCTTTTAGAGAAAACTGACAGAATGGCAGATACAAAGAAATGGTATAATTATTGATATGAACCTAATATGTGAAGAAATACGCATTTCAAACCTAATCGTGATTATGTAAAATAGCATTTTAAGAGGGAGTACTCTATCTGACCAGAATGGGCTCGCTCAAAGATGAGCGAGAAATGCACGATGAGATTAAACACATAGACAAACATAGAGAAATATGGAAGAGAATTATAATATAGAAGACAACAGGTACTACGAGGTACTGCCGATCAAGAACCAGGTGGTTTTTCCGGGAGTGCTGTTGCCGATTGCGGTATCCAAGAAAAACAGTCTGAAACTGATCAAGGCTGCCAACCGTGACAACCGGCCGCTGATTCTGCTGACACAGAAAAATGACAATGTGGCAGAACCTACCGAGCATGACTTGTATGAGTTGGGTGTTTTCGCCCGTGTGGTTCAAATCATTCCTGTTCCAGAGATGGGCAAAGACACGATGATGACTATTTTTGAGGGTCTGAAACGCGTCCAAGTAGCTGATTTCATGGAAGAAGAAGGCGTGCTGAAAGCACACGCTTTCGAGATGGCGGAACATATGCCGCTCAAGAATGACAAGCAGTTCAAAGCCACCGTAGAGAACATCAAAGAGACGGTTCTGAAGATTCTGAGTGAGCGCGACGAGACGGCGGTAGGGCTCCAGATGTCTATCCGTAACATTAACAGCACCCCTACTCTCGTCAATTACGTGTGCGCCATCTACCAGATGCCAACCGAGGAAAAACAAGGCCTGCTGGCTATTCATTCACTGAGTGAGCGCGCTGAAGCGGTACTGACGATCTTGCAGAAGGACCTTGAGGAACAGAACATCAAGGCGGATATCCGTCGCCGTACGGCCGAAAAGATCGACAAGAGGAACCGCGAGTACTTCCTGCAACAAGAGATAGAGACGATCAAGAAAGACCTGGGCGACAACGACGATAACGAGCAGCTCGTCAAAGAGTTGCGCGAACGCGCCAAAGAGAAGGCCTGGTCAGATGCCGTAGGGACTCAGTTCGAGAAAGAGCTCAAGCGGCTGGAGCACATGCATATGTACTCGCCGGACTACTCCACCCAGCTGGACTATCTGGAGACGATGTTAGAGTTGCCTTGGGGTGTCTATTCCGAAGACAACTACGACATGAGCCATGCGCAGGAAGTACTCAACAGAGACCACTACGGTCTGGATAAAGTGAAGGAGCGCATTGTCGAATACCTTGCGGTACAGCGCCAGTTGGCACTTCGCAGTAAGAAGGAGAAGGAGACCAACCCCGTTAAGTCCCCTATCCTCTGTCTGTTCGGCCCTCCGGGGGTGGGCAAGACGAGTCTGGGAAAGAGCATCGCGGAGGCTCTTGGAAGGAAGTACGCGCGGGTGTCTTTGGGCGGTCTGCATGACGAAGCAGAGATACGCGGTCACCGCAGAACCTATATCGGCGCCCTGCCCGGCCGGATTATCGACAACCTGAAGAAATGCGGCACCTCAAACCCCGTGTTTGTGCTGGACGAGATAGACAAGATAGGCGCGGATTACAAAGGCGACCCGACCGCAGCGTTGTTAGAGGTGCTGGATCCGGAACAGAACAGCACTTTCCACGACAACTATCTGGATGTCGATTACGACCTGAGCAAAGTGCTGTTCATTGCAACCGCCAACAGTCTGGAGAGCGTACCCCGGCCGCTGCTCGACCGAATGGAGCTGATCGAGATGACCGGCTACCTGCAGGAAGAGAAAGAGGAGATAGCCAAGCGGCACTTGATTCCGAAGGAGCTGAAGAACCACGGACTGAAAGCCAGCCAACTGAAATTCAAGAAAGAGATCCTCGCACATATCATTGATGATTACACGCGTGAGTCCGGCGTGCGGAGTCTGGAGCGCCAGATAGCGACGATATGCCGGAAAGTAGATACGAAACTGGCACTCGGCGAGGAATACAATGTTTCCATAACCCTGGAGGACCTACGTGCCTATTTAGGGCAGAAGCGTTTCAGCCGCGACAGTTGGGAGACAAACAAATACGTAGGCGTAGTAACCGGTCTTGCCTGGACGCAAGTGGGCGGCGAGATCCTGTTTATCGAGACAAGCCTGAGCCAGAGCAAAACACCCGGTCTGACACTGACCGGCAATCTCGGCGACGTGATGAAAGAGAGCGCCACACTGGCTCTCGGCTATGTGAAAGCGCACGCCAAAGAGCTCGGTATCAAACCGGAGGCGTTCGAGAAGACGGCGGTTCATATCCATGTGCCAGAAGGCGCTATCCCGAAAGACGGTCCAAGTGCCGGTATCACGATGACAACCGCTTTAGTGAGCGCATTCACCAAACGGCTGGTCAAACCTCGCGTGGCGATGACAGGCGAGATGACACTCCGCGGGAAGGTGCTGCCTATCGGCGGCGTGAAAGAAAAGCTGCTTGCCGCCAAACGAGCCGGTATCACGGATATCATCCTTTGCGAGGACAACCGCAAGGATGTAGCGGAAATCAACGAGATTTATCTCAAAGGGCTGAATCTGCATTTCGTACACGATATCAGCGAGGTATTGAAAGAAGCGCTCCAGTAAGAGCGCTTCTTTCGTAGTTTACGTAATTGACGTAGTTTTCTACGTAGTTTTCGTAATTACGGGATTTGGAGAAAACTCTTCAAAAGTATTGTCGGAGTAATAGACGACAATCTTTGTGATTTGTTTAGGAGGAGCTGCAGGGAGTTGCGGCTCTTCTTTTTTTACGGTCCGCTGAGAACCTTCTTTCGGATCCGGAGCAAGATGGTCAAAGAGCCCCGCCTCTTTTCCCGGAGGAGTACGCCACATCTCACCTCTCCCGGCAATGAGCCACTCGGGGTTGATAGTAGGATACCGCTCCATAATTCGTTTCATCACATCCAGACTGGGGTTGTTACGTCCGGACATCATATTACTGATTGTTCCCGGCCGCACACGTATCTCATCAGCAAACTGCCGTGCGGAAATCTTCAGGGATTTTATCACCGCTTCTATGCGTTCTCTCTCGTTCATATTTTATAGTGATTGTAAATCGAGTGCAAAGATACAAAAAATAATTGATATACACAAATATGTGCAAATATTTTTGCAAACAAAAATTCACATTTGTGTACACAACGAAATACAGAGGATGATACACAGACAGAGAACTAATAGCCGTGGAACAATTTATACGCCAGAGCCATTCCTGATAGACACCCAGTTGCCGTAACAGTCATTGAGAGCATTCTATTTCAATACAAGTAAGTCACATAAACAATAGAAAACAAAGTATTTATGTATTCTGCAATATACAATACATGGATAGATTCGACAATATATACAAAGAGGGCTATATCAATTAAAGTAAAGATTTAGGTAAATCTGTTAATAATTGAAATAAAGTGAATTACATATTTGTTATATGAGTATGCATGGAGAGAATGCGAACAAATGTTCTATCCGGGTAAAAAGCAACATTCCATGTAAGAAAGCTACTCTACTCTACCTCTGCAGCAATGAAACATGATCCTGTTTGAAGGGCTGATTGTGTGATTTGAAAACATCACAAATGAGTGCAAAATGATGTTAAACGGTGTTCACACTTATTGCGCTAAAATCTTGAGAAATTATTTGCATATGTGAAATATTTATAGTACCTTTGCACTCGATTTAGACAACGAGTTAAATCAGCACTATTACCATTAAACCATTAACCTATTATGAAAATGAATGTTTTTACATTACGACAACAAGCGCAGGATTTCCTCCTGCGTTTGTTCGTTAAGCCGACCTCAGAAGCGGCGATCCGCCCCACTCATTCGAGTTACACCTGTGCGCATTGCGGTACGTTTTCCCGATTGCGGCAATAATTTTGCAATAAAATTTGCGTATGTCAAAAAAAATCATTACTTTTGTGCTCCAAACAAGTAATGCGTATGATTCTTTATCCGAATTGCAAAATAAACTTAGGTTTGCGCGTCGTGCGCAAGCGTGCTGACGGCTACCATGATTTAGAAACGGTTTTTGTACCGGTTTACGGGCTGCACGACGAGCTGGAGATAGTACATGATTGCACCATACAGGAAGACTATACCTTTCAACAGGAAGGTATTGCTGTGGACTGCCAGCCGGAGGACAATCTGATTATCCGATGCTATGAGCAATTCAAGAAGAAATATCCGCAAATAGGCAAAACAGCTATCCGGTTCAAGAAGAACATCCCTTTCGGAGCGGGTCTGGGCGGCGGCAGCAGTGACGCAGCGCATATGGCAGTAGGCCTGAATGCGTTGTACATGCTTGGGCTGAGCGAAGCGCAGCTGGCGGAAGAAGTACGTACATTAGGAGCCGATTGTCCGTTCTTTGTCTATAACACGCCGTGTTATGCAGAGGGAATCGGCGATATACTGACCCCTATTGAACTAAAGCTTCAGGGAATGCGTATCGTATTGGTCAAGCCGGAGGAAGGCGTGAGCACGAAAGAGGCGTATAGCGGAATCAAGCCGCGGCCGGAGGTAGCCGGAGAGATTCAGAAGGCTGTCGCAATGATGCGACAGAAATGCACGGAGATAGATGATACTATTTTTGTGAATGATTTTGAGGCGACGGTCTTTCCAGGGCATCCGGTGATAGCCGCCATAAAAAAGCGTCTGCTGGATGCAGGCGCTTATTATGCGAGTATGAGCGGCAGCGGCTCAACTGTTTTCGGGCTTTTTGAGAACGACACGGAAGGTCGTACCGACGCCCAGTTGCGAGTTCTTAAGGATGAGTTTGCCTCCATGGTATTGCTCGACGATACGTTTGGCGAGTGGAAGTCCTAACCCCCATCCTCTCTCTTTGGAAGTAAAGCCCGGCTCGAAGATATGACGCTGGGTTTTATTATCGATTCCTTTGCCGGTATCGGTGATGTCAAGCATGACGTCATGTTCATTCTCATGGATACGCAATGAGATGATCCCTTTTCCCGCCATCGCATCGACGGCGTTCTTGAGGAGGTTCTCTATCACCCATTGCAGCAGCGGCGCGTTAAGCATCACCTTTCTCGAAACGCCATTGAGACAGGAGTCGTCGATAGAGATGCGGCTGCTGACACGGGCACGCATATACGTCACAGCGGATTGCACTACCGGTATCAGGTCCTGCGCCAGAAGCGCAGGCTCCGAACCGATTTTCTGGAAGCGGTCTGCAATCATCTGCAACCTGTCGATGTCCCGTTTCATCTGGGGCACATACTCATCGGACGGATATTTATCGGCAAGGAGTTGCTGCCATGCATTGAGAGAGGAGATAGGTGTGCCGAGCTGGTGGGCAGTCTCTTTGGAGAGTCCCACCCAGAGGCGGTTCTCCTCACTGCGTTGCCCGGTAAGCATAGTGATGACAGCGACGGCAATGAAGATGAAGATAAGGGCAAACTGAGCGTACGGGACGTATCGGAGCCTGGTGAGCAGACTGCTATCATCCCAATAGATATACTGAGTAGTAGAGTCGTCAATCTTCAGTTCAATGGGGCCATGATACTTATCAAGCGGCAACTGATGATTGATGATTGACAGTTCATCCCCGGCAGCATTACGACTGGCGAGGATTTTACCTTCTTCATTACAGATATATACCGGAATGGTGGTGTTCTTCTCGATGATCGACGTAACAAAATCAATGTCTGCATCGTTATCAGCGAGAATGAGCTGGCGCGTAGCGTCCGCCCAGATGGACATGTTTTTCTGCTCCTCGGCTTGCAGCGAACGTGCAAGATTATTGGTGAACAATACTGAAACAGCCACGATGACCATGGCTATTACCAGTATTGTTGTTCCAATTTGACGGTTGGACATTGAGATAAATTAAAAATTATAAATTAAAAATTATCCCAACATCGTCAGAAGTACACCTGCTGCTACAGCAGAACCGATAACTCCGGCTACGTTCGGTCCCATGGCGTGCATGAGCAGGAAGTTGGAGGGGTTCTCCTCCTGTCCTACCGTCTGCGATACACGCGCTGCCATCGGCACAGCGGACACGCCTGCAGAACCGATAAGCGGGTTGATCTTCTCCTTGAGGAAGAGGTTCATGAACTTAGCCAAGAGCACACCTCCTGCAGAGCCGAGACCGAATGCGACGATACCCATGGAAAGAATCATCAGCGTCTTCGCGGTCAAGAAGCTATTCGCAGTAGCGGTAGCTCCGACGGAGAGGCCGAGGAAGATAACCACGATATTCATCAGTTCGTTCTGCGCTGTTTTTGTCAGACGGTCCACTACTCCGCACTCTTTCATCAGGTTACCGAGCATGAGGCATCCGATAAGCGGAGCCGCGTCCGGCAAGATGAGCGCAACGATAGCGGTGATGACAATCGGGAAGACAATCTTCTCAGTCTTGGATACCGGACGAAGCTGTCCCATCTTAATGGCACGCTCTTTCTTAGTAGTGAGCGCGCGCATGATAGGCGGCTGGATTACCGGTACAAGCGCCATGTAGCTATACGCCGCAATAGCGATCGGGCCCAGGAGGTGCGGCGCCAGTTTAGAGGTCAGGAAGATAGACGTAGGTCCGTCCGCACCACCGATGATACCGATAGAGCCTGCTTCAGCCGGGGTGAATCCCATCGCGTATGCACAGAGGAATGTCACGAAGATACCGATCTGGGCAGCGGCGCCGAGGAGGAGGGACTTCGGGTTGGCAATCAGCGGACCGAAATCCGTCATGGCGCCCACTCCGATGAAGATCAAGCACGGATAGACCCCCGCCTTCACACCGATGTAGAGCACGTCAAGCAGGCCGGCACCTTTGAGGATCGCGCCATACGAGTGGTAAGCGGGGCTGGAGGGATCGAGGAACGCTGTCCACAGCTCGTCATGGAACATACCTGCTCCGGGCAAGTTGGTGAGCAGCATACCGAACGCTATCGGCAAGAGCAAAAGCGGCTCGTATTTCTTATGAATGGCAAGGTACAGCAGGAAGAACGAGACAAGAAGCATTACGCCTTGTTGCCAGGTCATCTGCATGAAACCCATGCCTTGAAAAAATTCCAAAATATTCATTTTGCAATTTTCTTAATTAAAAATTTAAAATTAAAAATTAACCCAAAACGATGAGCAGGTCATCCTGCATTACGTTTTGGCCGGGGGTGACGGCAATCTGTTTTACCGTACCGTCCTGCTCCGCCATGATA
>CACYKR010000052.1 GCA_902774995.1 uncultured Bacteroidales bacterium
AGTGGGCGATCTGTTCCATTGGACAATCACTGAATATACGGCTACGGACAGCCGCTACTATGCCGTTGATGCCAATGATTTCCATCTGGTGGCAGCGGAGACAGTACCGGATCCGGAGCTACCGCTCTCGCAACGTATCGAGCAATGGATACTGCCAATACGCCTGCGTTTCACCTCCTGGCAGACCCAGATGGTGAAGCCAAACATCAATGACGACTGACGGTACCGGCTTATAAAAGCGCTCAAACGGGCGGTTTTTTTATGCTTAGGAACGATTAATCTTCGTTTTTCTTGCATAATTGAAAAAAAAATACTACCTTTGCACGCAAATTTGTAATACAATGAAAAAAATACTCATCCTTTTATTAGCGCTCATGCCGGTTTTGGGAGCCCATGCCGGTAAGGCGGACCGGCGGACTGAGGTCCTCTTCTGCGACCTGCGCTGCCAGGGCTGTTGCGACAAGGTTATGAAGAATATCGCCTTTGAGAAAGGCGTGAAGGACTTGCAATGCGACCTCAAGAGCAAGACCGTTACCGTTACTTTCGACACCCGCAAAACTACCATCGATGAGCTTTTGAAAGCCTTTGAGCGCATCGGTAAGCCCGCCAAGGTAGTGACAGAAAAGAATAACCGTCCATGACCCGCAAAGACCTACTCATACTCGTCCTGCCGTGGATTATCATCGGTTGTGCCAACCGCGGCATAGGACCGCAGGGCGGACCGAAAGACTCGGTGCCGCCGGCACCTCTGCGTTCCGTGCCGGAGAACGGCGCGGTGGAGTTTCATGGTAACAGGCTGGAGATAGCTTTCAATGAGTATCTGCAGCTCGATAATATCGGCCAGAATCTGATTATGTCCCCCCCGCAGAACAGGCCGCCTGATGTCAAGGTGCGCGGCAAGAGGCTGGTGGTGCAGTTTGCCGACAGCCTGCGGGACAGTACCACCTACACGCTTGATTTCGGGAATGCGGTATGTGACTTTACGGAGAAGAACCCGATACGGAACTACCTCTTTGCTTTCTCCACAGGTCCGTTCATCGATACGCTGGAGGTGCGAGGCAAGGTCTATGACGCCCGTACGCTGAACCCGATGGAGCAGATTTTCGTCGGCATTCACAGCAATCATGCCGACTCGGCTTTCACCCGTCTGCCTTTTGACCGTATCGCGCGGACGGACACCGCGGGTGCGTTCGTTATTAGTAATATCCATGCCGGCAGCTACCGGCTTTATGCCGTGGATGAGGTCAGCCGTGACTACCGTCTCACCCCCGGTGAAGCACTGGCTTTCGCGGACAGTAGCCTCACGCCTCAGGTGCATCCGCATTATGAGACCGACTCGCTGGGACATGACACGCTGCTGGGCTATGACTACGGCCCCGCGGATCTGATCCTGTGGCTTTTCAAGGAGAACCAGCAGCGGCTCTATCTGCAATCCGCCACCCGTGAGCAGCAGCACCTTGTCCGGTTCTCTTTCTCTGCCCCGCCGGACAGCCTGCCTTCCCTCCGCGCCCTGCCGCCCTACGCAGTGGACAGCACCCGCACGGACTCCCTCTGGACGGATCCTATGCCGTATATCCATACGCAGTTCAGCGAGAAGAACGACTCCCTCACGCTCTGGCTGACGGATAGTATCGCTATCGCGCAGGACTCAATCTTCCTGGAGGTCCGTTACCGCCGCACCGACAGCCTCTATCAGTTGGAGTGGGCTACCGACACTCTCCGTGCTATCTGGCGCGCTCCGCGTCTCTCGGCCAAAGCAAAAGCGGCGCTGGAACGCAAGAACAGAAACCGCAAAATCGAACTCAAATCCAATGCCCGCAGCAACTTCGAGTTGTACGACACTATCGCGGTGAGCTGCGCTTCTCCCATAGCATCCGTGATGATGGATTCCATCCATCTGTTCGAGCGTGTTGACACGGTGCTCAAGCCGGTGGCTCTCACGCTGTTAGAGCACGACACGCTGCCGTTGCTGCTGCGTTTTGCAGCCCCTCTGCGTGCCGGTAAGAAATACGAAATCCGGTTGGACTCCGCGGCACTCTTTGACGTCTATGGCATAACGAACGCCCCCGCGAAATTCTCCCTGCAACTCAAGACCCCGGAGGATTACTCTACGCTCCGCGTCAAACTTAATCCGTTCCTGTCCAAAGCGCGTATCCAGGTGCTGAACGCTAAGGACGAGGTGCTGCGGGAGCTGCCGGCTGTCCCCGAAGGGGCGTTTTTCAACTACCTCAAACCCGACACTTATTACCTGCGCCTCTATCTGGACGAGGACGGCGACGGGCAGTGGACAACCGGCTCGTGGAAAGACCACAGGCAACCGGAACAGGTGTATTATTTCCCGGACAAACTGCAGACGAAATCCAACTGGGATTTTGAGGAGGAGTGGAACTACTTGGCGGTGCCGCAACTGGAAGCCAAACCCAAGGAACTGATCAAAGCCGCCGCGGCTGCGATGAAGAAGAAATGAGATGGTACAGCGTAAATGGTTTGATTATGGTTTTCTGGCGTTCGGTCTGCTGATCCAGGTTGTCACGTTCTTTCTGATGCCGCACGATAGTTGGCTTTCGCTCCTCAGCGGCTGTCTGGGGATATGCTCGGTGTGTCTTACGGCGCAAGGGAATATCCTCACGTTCGCGTTCGGTTTTGCGCAGGTGGGTACCTATACCTATCTCTGTGTCACCCAGCGTTTCTACGGCGAGATAGCCATCAACGCCTATTATTTCGTAACGATGATATACGGCGTGTATGTATGGCGCAAGCGCCTGCAAGGGCATACGGACGACCCCTCCCGTACAACCGTCGTTCCACGCAGTCTGTCATGGCAGGTAACGGCGGTGTTGGCTGTCCTTACCGTCGTCGTTTCCTGGTTGGCAGGGTGGTGGTTGGCTACATTCACGGACGACACCCAGCCGTATCTGGACGCTTATACGACAATACCCGCGCTGGTGGCGCAGGTATTGATGATTCTGGTCTATCGCGAGCACTGGTTCATATGGCTCGCCGTGGATGTACTGAGCGTCGTGCTATGGCTCCGGGCAGGCGATTATTGCATGACGGCGCAGTACGCTTTCTGGTGCGCCAACTGCCTATACGGCCTTCACCGCTGGCGTTCGTTAGGCATCTCCAGAGTATAGAGAATAGCTTCGCACTGACGCATGGCATTGCGTTTCTTCTGACCGGCGGCATAGAGGAAAGTCTCGGCTGTCACCACGCGGGCGTTGACCTGGTCCAGGCGGGTCAGACTCACATACGGACCACCCATCGCTTCGCCGTCCTCTATCTTCCATAACCCGCGGGTCTCTACTCCGTAGAATCCTCCGATGCTGTCCCGAAGCATCGGTACGGAACGGCTCACCGGCGGGAAATGCTTGTGCTCCGTTCCCATATGGCTGCCGGGCACCTGGGCGGTCACTATCTGCCCCATCACCGCATTGCGCATTCCGACGAGTGCCTCGTTGCTAAACTGCTCCTGAGACGTGTAAGGATAGCTGTAAACGAGTACATCCTTACGCATCGGACCCTTGTTGTTGCAGCACCAGAGGACATTCACCATTTGATTATTTACCATTTGGTCATTTATGGACAGGGCGGTGTCCATGATCAGTATGTAGTCCTCGGGGATAAGGAGGTCGTAACCCTGTTTGTTCAGTCTCGCACGTGCGTTCTTGTTCGTATTCGCGCGATAGAAACGGATCTGCCGCGCTAATTCTTCGCGTACAAACCATTCGCGCACCGCTTCGCCGTTCTCCGACCAATACTGCAGAAACGCCTCCTCGCTCGGTGCCTGGATACGTACCAGGGCTTGCGGCTTGGACCATATATCGCGGCTGTATTTGGTTTGTACCATTGTATATTTGTGTTCGTCAATATCAACGAGCAGGATATTCCGTGTGGACTTGAGGAAGTTGTCAAACTGAGCCACCGGCACGTGCGAGACGGTGAAGACCGGCTCCATCTGCGGCAGGCCGTACATGTCCGCACCCATTGTGGCGCATACCGGCTCTTTCACGCCACCGGCGCTAACCACCAGGCACTCATAGATACTCCCTGTAGCCGAAGTGAGCAGTCGCTCGCTCTTGCTGCAACTCATTAAAACCAGCGCACTCAGCGCTAAAAACAACATTTTTTTCATCTTTGCGTCAATTTTTTTGTGCAAAATTACTAAAAAATTTGCATATATCAAAAAAAAATTGTAATTTTGCGCCGAATTAGTAAAAAACATTTAATCAATCTATTACTCATGACGTTGTTCACCGACTTTATTTTTCTCACGAACGAGGTTGAAGGGTTCAAGCAGTGCCGCGAGACACGCTCCGAGTCGTCCACCACAGCTATCTTATGTACTGCGGGGCACATTGATGTGTACTACCACGGCGAGATGTTGCGTATCAATCCCAATGACCTGTTCGTTCGAGTACCCAATGCTACCGAGCTTGGTCCCTATGAAATCTCTCCGGATTTCCAGTTTGTAATGATTGCCATCCCGAATACTATCTTCGAAGGGCTGATGTTTGACCATATGCGTGTTGAACCACGCTGGTGGCAGAAGTTGGAGTATCTCAAAAACCATCCCATCTTCCCCCTCAACGAGATTTCCAGGGAGTTCTGCCACACCTATGTGCATCTCTTGACGCTTCAACTGAACGACAGGCTCTCTGATTATCGTTTGCAGATTCTGCAGCTCATTGCGCGCAGCGCTACGATGGAATTGCTCAATTACATGGATAAGGTGGTGTCATTCTCCGATATGGAAATATCACGCCAGACGGTTAACTCCAGCGATTACACTTTCCATTCGTTCATGCACCTGCTGCGTGAGCATCCCCACAAACGGGAGGTGCAGTGGTATGCAAGGGAGTTGGGAATCACTCCGAAGTATCTCTCGGAGATAAGCAAGGAGCGCAGCGGTCGCTCCGCCAGCGAATGGATTGCGGATATCACGGTTTCGGAGCTCAAGCAGTATTTGCGTAACACCACGCTTCCTATTCGGGAGATAGCTAAGGTAATGGAGTTCCCCAATGCCAGCTTCTTCTGCCAGTACACCAAGAAGCATACCGGTATGACGCCGAATCATTTCCGCAAGCAGAAACTGGCATAATCGTCATCCGTTCTCACCATGCGAACAGCGGGTGTTGCGTCATTTCGCGGTTTACCTCTTCGCGAACAGCAGCAATCACGTTCTCGCTCGTGGGGGCTTGCAGCACGCGGTCGATCAGCTCTACTATCCAGCCCATCCAGTCCTCTTTCAGGCCACGGGTGGTGATAGCCGGTGTGCCGAACCGAAGACCGGAAGTCTGGAACGCACTGCGGCTGTCAAAGGGTACCATGTTTTTGTTGGTCGTGATATCTGCGGCTACCAGAGCCTGTTCGGCTATTTTGCCCGTCAGCTCCGGAAACTTCGTACGCAGATCAATCAGCATGGAGTGGTTGTCCGTACCGCCGGAGATAACCTTGTAACCCTTGTCCATGAACGCCTGTGCCATTACGGCGGCGTTCTTCTTCACTTGCTGCTGGTAAATCTTGAAATCCTCCGTCAGCGCCTCGCCGAAAGCTACCGCCTTGGCGGCTATCACGTGCTCCAGCGGGCCGCCTTGCGTACCAGGGAAGACTGCGGAGTCGAGCAACGCGGACATTTTCTTAATCTCGCCTTTCGGTGTGGTTTTTCCCCACGGGTTGTCGAAATCTTTGCCCATGAGGATTACGCCGCCACGCGGGCCGCGGAGGGTCTTGTGTGTCGTCGAGGTCACTATGTGTGCATACTTGAGCGGGTTGTCCAGCAGACCGGCAGCAATCAGACCGGCAGGGTGAGCCATATCGACCATGAAAATCGCACCGATCTCGTCTGCCACGCGGCGGATACGGGCGTAGTCCCACTCACGGCTGTAAGCGCTCGCACCGGCGATGATCAGCTTGGGTTTGTGCATGCGGGCCTTCATCTCTAAATCGTCATAATCCACGCGTCCTGTCTCCTCCTGCAGGTCATAGCCGACGGCGTTGAACATCAGACCGCTGAAGTTCACCGCAGAGCCGTGGCTCAGGTGACCGCCGTGGCTTAGGTTAAGACCCATGAACGTGTCGCCGGCTTTGAGGCACGCCATGAAAACCGCCATATTCGCCTGCGCACCGCTGTGAGGCTGGACGTTCACGTACTCCGCGTCATAGAGCTTTTTCAGCCGCTCGCGGGCGATGTTCTCCGCGATATCCACTACCTCGCAGCCACCGTAATAACGGTGCCCTGGATAGCCCTCAGCGTACTTGTTGGTCAGCACGCTGCCCATCGCTTCCATTACCTGGTCGCTTACGAAATTCTCACTCGCAATCAACTCAATGCCTTTCATCTGACGCTCGCGCTCACGGCGGATGACATCAAAAACCTCGTTGTCTCGATTCATAGAAATTGTGAATTATGAATTATGTATTAATTATGCCCCGTTAGGAGCTAAAAATCTGCTACAAAGGTACAACAAAAAATGCACATACGCAAATAAAATAGTCAAAAAATGTCCAAACACTTGCATAATTCGGAAAAAAGCAGTACCTTTGCATGATTTTTATAAATTAACCGAATTATGGCATTGAAAGATAACATACAATCATTGCTCGGACAGGTGCAGGAGATGAAGGCGGCAAACGCAGAGGAACTGGAAGCACTGCGTATCAAATACCTGAGTAAGAAAGGCGAGATAACTGCGCTCTTCAATGAGTTCCGTACGGTGCCTTCCGACCAGAAACGCGAACTAGGACAGCTGCTGAACCAGCTCCGCCAGGAGACGGAGGGGCGCATCAACGAGTTGCGTGAGCAGTTCGAGGCTAAGCAGGCAGAGGCGGACCGCCTGGATCTGACCCGTACGCCGGATCCTATTGCGCTGGGTACGCGTCACCCGCTGTCGCTGGTGCGCGAGGAGATAGAGGATATATTCTCTCGTATCGGTTTCACGATTGCGCAAGGTCCCGAAGTAGAAGACGACAAGCATGTGTATGGCATGCTGAACTTCGCGCCTGAGCATCCGGCGCGTGACATGCAGGACACGTTCTTTATAGAGAAAGAAAAAGGTGTGCAGAAACCGACGGACGTCCTGCTGCGGTCGCATACCTCGTCCGTGCAGACTCGTGTGATGACGAGCCAGAAACCGCCGATCCGTGTGCTGTGCCCGGGTAGGGTGTATCGCAATGAGGCTATATCCGCCCGCGCGCATTGTTTCTTTCACCAGGTAGAGGGATTGTATATTGACAAGAATGTCAGCTTTGCGGATCTGCGCGAGGCGTTGCTCTATTTCTCGAAGGAGATGTTCGGTCCGGAGACGAAGATCCGCCTGCGTCCGTCTTATTTCCCGTTCACGGAGCCGAGTGCCGAGATGGATATCAGTTGTAACATCTGCGGCGGCAAGGGCTGCTCGTTCTGCAAGGGGACCGGATGGGTGGAGATCCTGGGGTGCGGTATGGTGGACCCGAACGTGTTGGAGGCATGCGGTATTGACAGCAAGGAGTATAGCGGCTATGCCTTCGGAATGGGAGTGGAACGCATCACGAACCTCAAATACCGCGTGAAAGACCTGCGTCTCTTCTCCGAGAACGACGTGCGCTTCCTCAAACAGTTTGAGAGTTGCTGAGAAAAGTGAGAGGCATATTCATTTTTTTGTGAAAATATTTGCATAATCCAAAAAAAAGTAGTACCTTTGCACCCGATTTTGCGCCTATGAGCGAGCAGAACTCCTACATAATCGACCTTTCGCGCCTTCCGATAGGCACGCATGTGTTTGATATCCAGTTAGATGACGAGTTTTTCAAGTCCTTGGAGAAAACAGAAATACTGGGTGGAAAGGTAGCTGCGAAAATGACGCTTAATCTCCGGGAGGAGGACTATTCGCTCGGCATAGCGGTTCGCGGAACTGTCTTTGTCGCGTGTGACAGGTGTCTCGACCCAATGCCCCTTGAAATAGACGACGAGCAGGAGGATATACAGAGTGATATGGACAATTCACAGTTGGATCTCCAATGGCTCGCGTATGAGATAACGAGTATCAATATTCCGATCGTGCACAGTCACCAAGCGGGTGAGTGCAACAAGCAAATGGAACTTCTCCTCCATGATCACCTTTGTGCCGAACCGGAACCCGAAGATAATTGATGATTTATAATTTTTAATTGATAATCTAAAACAATAAAATATTATGGCACATCCTAAAAGAAGACAATCGCACACCCGCCAAGCGAAACGTCGTACCCATGACGTAGTGAAGGCTCCGACATTGGCAACATGTCCGAACTGCGGCGCACTTCACATCTACCACACTGTTTGCCCGAGCTGTGGCTATTATCGTGGTAAATTGGCAATCGAGCAGGCCGAGGCTTGATTGGTAATCGTGCAAGCGAACAAGCTCTGAGTGGATCCACTCGGAGCTTTCGTTGCACCTTATTTATTAACGCGTGCGTGAGCACGTATGTAACTCGGGAGAGTTACCCGTTTTCTCACAAACACAAAAACTGTTTATTTTATGTACAACAACAATTCCAACACAGAAGGAGAACGCCGGCCGCGGCCGCGTTTCCACAGAGAAGGAGAACCGATTTCGGTTCGTCCGCGTTTCAGCCGTGACGGCGAGTACAAACAGAAACCTTATGGCGAGCGTAGTGCCAATGGCGAACGCCCGCAACGCAACCTCAATGGCGAACACCCGCAACGCAGTTTCAACGGCGAACGCCCCAACAGACCTTTCAGCGGCAGACCCAAACGTAATGAAGGTCTCTATTCTCCACGTAAACAACAGACTTACCGCGAGCAGCATGAAGATCCGACAAAGCCTGTGCGCCTGAACAAATATCTGGCAAACGCAGGCATCTGTTCCCGTCGCGAGGCAGACGATTTCATTCAGGCAGGCGTGATTACCGTCAATGGCGTGACCGTTGACAGCCTGGGCGCAAAAGTGCTGCCTACGGATGATGTACGTTTCCATGACCAGCCTGTCCGCCGTGAGCGCAAGGTATATATCCTGCTCAACAAGCCGAAGAACACCGTCACTACCACCGACGACCCGCAAGAGCGGCATACCGTGATTGACATTGTCCGCAGCGCCTGCCCCGAGCGTATCTATCCGGTAGGCCGTTTGGACCGCAACACCACGGGCGTACTGCTCCTGACCAACGACGGTGACCTGGCTGCCAAACTGACCCATCCGAAATTCCAGAAGAAGAAGATATACGCCGTTACGCTTGACCGCGAACTGGACGAGGTGGATGAGGCTATCATTCGAGCCGGTGTCACGCTGGACGACGAGCGTATCATCCCCGATGCACTGGAGTTCCCGAAAGCCGACCGCAAGCATATAGGACTGGAGATACACTCCGGGCAGAACCGTGTTGTGCGCCGTATCTTCGAGAAAGTAGGGTATAAGGTAGTGAACCTCGACCGCGTATCCTTCGCCGGACTGACGAAGAAGAACGTAGGTCGTGGCAAGTACCGTTTCCTCACCCCGAAGGAAGTCGCATTCCTCCAGATGGGGCAGTTTTAATGATGGAATGAAAGATTGATAGATTTGAGGCGCAGTTTCCACTATATTTCCCTTGCTGTAACGGTCGCACTGGCGGTACTATGCGGTTTTATGATGTTCCGGACGAACGTCAATGCCGATATGACCAAATACCTGCCGGACGACTCCCAGATGAAACGCGGACTGGAGATCGTAACCGCTGATTTCGGATCCTCGGCTCAGATGTCCGGCGCGGACGTCCATGTGATGTTCGAAGGAATGCGCCCGAACGAGGTGCCGGGAATAAAGACGCTTCTGTCTGCCTATCCGGAGGTACACGGAGTAGCGTACCGCTACAGCGCTGACAGTACACACACGGTCTTTGATCTGGATGTACCGAAATCGGTGGACCAGAAAGCATTAGGCAGGCAGATCAGTTCCCGTTTTGGCGGAAACTGCGTGGTGGAGACCAGTCAGGACGGCGCAACACCCCCTGTCTCCGTCATGATTTTTGCCGCCGTGCTGATCATGGTGGTGCTGTTTGTTATGGCGCAGAGCTGGTTCGAACCGGTGATTATTCTGATTACAGCCGGTTTGGCTATCCTGCTTAATATGGGCACCAACGCCCTGTTGCCTTCTGTCTCGATTACTACGAATTTCATCGGCTCGATTCTTCAGGCGGTACTCTCGCTGGACTATTGTATCGTGCTGCTCAACCGTTACCGTCAGGAACAGGACGAGCACACGGACCGCCGTACGGCAGGCATAGCCGCCAACCGCGCTATCAAACGTGCGGCTCCGTCTATCCTTTCCTCCGCTCTGACAACCGTAGTAGGCCTGCTGATGCTCTGTTTCATGCGCCTGAAGATAGGTGCGGATATGGGGATTGTATTGGCGAAGGGTGTGGTGTGCTCTCTAATATGCACCTTCACGGCTATGCCGGCACTGATGCTGCTCTTCCGCAAGACAATCAACCGGACGGCAAAGGCAGCCTATGTGCCGCCAACCGACGCCCTGGCGAAATTCGTCTCGCGGCACAAGTTACCAATAGCCGTCGGGGCGGTGGTCCTGTTCTTCAGTTCGTGGTATCTCTCCACGCAAACAACCATCTTTTTCTCCGCCGAGGCTGAATCCAGGATAGAGAAAGTGTTTCCATCCCCGAACCCCTTCGTGCTGGTATATGACACCCGCGATGAGGATTCTGTATATACTCTCGTTGACAACCTGCTGGCGCAGCCCGGCATTCAGTCTGTGATTTCGTATCCTACACTGATGTCCCGTCCGCTGGCACCTACTGAGATGGCGCTTCATGTGCGTTCGTTGCTGGTCGATTTCAAGGATTTTATTCCGGAAGGCACAACCGTTCCGCCCGAGGCTCTGGAAATGGTCAACCCTGAGATGGTGCGGCTGCTCTATTACATGGAATCCAAAGACTCCGCGGAGCAGCGTATCGGTTTTCCCGAGATGGCGCGGTTCCTGCATACCAACGTAGCATCCAACCCGCTGTTCGCCTCCTATCTGGACGAAGATATGAGACGGCAGATAGAAACTCTCCAGTCTATGCTGGACATACCGGCACCGGCAGAAGAGGAACCGGAGCCGCAGGCCGCGTCGGCTCCGCCAGTTTCCGAACCGGAAGACACGCTCACTGAGCTGCCGCGTGAGACGATTGCACCCCTGGCGGAGAAGATAGCACCGATAGCAATAGAGCAAGAGCCCGAACCCACGCCTATAGAGGAGGAACGGATAGCTATTATCCCCTTTATCGAGCGGCTGAACAGCGAACAGACCTCGGCCGTTTCCGTGGAGATGCGCAAGCTGACCGACACGGCGGCTATCCGGCTGCCGATGTCCGTCAAAGAGATGTCTGTTTTTATAGGTTCAACCCATATCCAGACACAGTTGGTCTATGGCTATGCACCGGGCAATAAAAAGAAACTGACGCCGCTGGAGTACGTTCATCTGCTGGTTGACGACCTGTTCAAACGGCCGGGACTGGCAGGTATGATCTCCGATGAGCAACGGACACTTCTCGGGCAACGGGCTAACCTCATGGATATGGCTAATGAGAACGCTTCGCTCCCTCCTGCGGAACTGCTTATCCTGTTGCGTGCATTCGGCATCGAGAACCTCACGGAGGAGGAACTCATGGCGATAGCCTATCCGCCGGAGCGGAAAGAGCCGCAGACAGCCGTAGCCGCTTTGCCGACTGAACTGGATGCCGAGGACATTGTCAACTCCATGGCGGACATGCAACTCTCGCTGCATAGTACGGACACCGGCCGTGCTGTAGCCCCCAAGACTGCAGAACCGGAAGATACTCCGGTCAAGCCCCAAGGTCCGAGCAAGGCAGATATGCAGGCGGAACTGTTTACGGAGCTGATGTTCGGCGGGAGAACCTATACCGCCGATGCAATGGCGCATAAACTGGCACGGCTGATGAAGCTGTCGGATGTAAAGTCCGACCCTGTGTCTCCGGAGCAGATGTCTCTGCTGTACGACTATTATGGATCGGTGCATAGCAATTGCGACACGCTCCGTCTGGGTTTTGAACCGTTGCTTAATTACCTGTGCGACACTTTGGTCCATGACCCGCGGCTGGCGGCGGTCCTGCCGGATAGCATCCGGACGCAAGCGGCGGATGTCAAAGTCCGGATGACAGAAGGCCTGGGGCAGTTACGCAAAGAAGAACACTCGCTGCTGGTAGTGCTTTCTTCGCTCCCGCCGGAGTCGGAACAGACATATGCTTTTGTAGATACGCTTACCGCGCTGGCGGACGCATGTATGCCGCATGAGCATTATTATGTAGGCGAGTCGGTAATGTACGCGGAGATGCGCGGAGGTTTTGATCATGAGATGAATGTGGTTACGCTGCTCACTATCCTTTCAATCTTCCTTATCGTGGCGGTGACATTCCGGTCGGTGATTGTGCCGACGATTCTTGTTGTGACGGTGATGAGTGCGGTGTATGTGAATGTGGTGGTGGCCGGTCTGGTGACGGGGCAAATGCTTTATCTGGCGTACCTTATTGTACAGGCTATCCTAATGGGAGCGACAATAGACTACGGAATCCTGGTTGCCAACTATTACCGCGAGTACCGCAAGACGATGCTTCCCGTGGAGGCAATCTGTGCCGCCTATAGGGGCTCCATCCGTACGATTCTGACCTCCGGCCTGATTATGGTGATAGGCCCCGGAGCGATGGCATTGTTTATTGATGATCTGATGATTAGTAATATAGTCGGCTGCCTTGCCGTAGGGGCATTCGTAGCCGTCGTGCTGACGCTGACCGTGGTGCCGGCCGTCCTTGTGGCGCTGGACAAATGGGTGGTGTACGGCAAAAAAAACAGGTTTACAGGAGAAGAATGAAAGAAGAGAAATGGGATTTGACCATTACGCCCAGAGACAAACTGTTAGCTGTCGATTGGGCGGAGATATGGCGGTACAGGGATATGTTTCTGCTGTTCGTGGCGCGTAATTTCCGTACGGCGTACAAACAGACAATCCTTGGTCCGCTGTGGTTTGTCATTACGCCGGTATTGTCCGTGATAGTCTATGTCACGGTGTTCGGCGGGATAGCGAATATTCCTACCGACGGTGTTCCTCCTATACTGTTCTACCTGCTGGGTATTTCTGTATGGGGATATTTTGCAAGCTGTCTGAACGCTACGTCGAACTCTTTCGTGTCCAACGCAGACATCTTCGGAAAAGTCTATTTCCCGAGGATTATCATGCCGCTGGTAGCCGTGACGACCAACCTGCTGGCGTTTGCTATCCAGCTGGCGATATTCGCAGCGTTTTATATCTACTACGCGTTTTTTGACGAAGGGACGTATGTCTTGACCGTTCATTGGCAGATTGTGCTCTTCCCGGTGCTGGTTCTGATTCTGGCGCTGATGGCTGTGGGGTTCGGAATGATTTTCTCGTCCATGACAACGAAGTACCGCGACTTGCAGATTATGCTGGCGAAAATAATCTCGCTATGGGTATATATCACGCCGGTAATCTACCCGCTTAGTTTTGTGACGAACGAGAAACTGCATCTGGCGATGAGTCTCAATCCCGTTACGCCGGTGATGGAGGCTATCAAATACTCGCTGCTGGGACAAGGCCAGTTCTCCTGGCTCTGGCTCGGCTATAGCGTGGTATTCACGGTAGTGTTGCTGGTGTTCGGTCTAATGTTGTTTAACAAAGTGCAAAAATCCTTCATGGATACGGTATAATATGGCTCAGGAACAAGAAAAATACTGGACTACGGAGATAACTCCGACCTCTTTTGCCAAAGGACTTGGTCTCAAAGAGTTATGGCAGAAGAAATACCTGATCTGGCTGTTCATCAAACGGGATGTGACGGTGCAGTACAAACAGACTATTTTCGGCATGGGGTGGTATTTCATCTCGCCGCTCTTCACAATGTTCATGTACATTGTCGTGTTCGGGCGTATCGCCGGTATTCCTACAGACGACATTCCCCAGCCGGTGTTCTATCTGAGCGGTATATGTCTATGGGAGTATTTCTCTACCTGCCTGACGGATGCGGCGGGTACGTTTCAGAGTAATGCGGCGTTGTTCGGAAAAGTATATTTCCCGCGTCTGGTGATGCCTGTCTCCAAGGTGATATCCAAACTCTTCCGTTTCTCGCTGCAGTTGGCAACATTTGTAGCGGTCTATCTGATCTTTGTCATCAAAGGTGTGCCGTTGCGACCGAATTGGCATATTTTCCTTTTTCCGGTGTTGCTGTTCATGATTCAGTGTCTGGCGCTCGGGCTGGGACTGATTATATCGTCCCTGACAACCAAGTACCGCGATCTGACGAATTTCTTCGGCGTGTTTGTGTCCCTGTGGATGTACGCGACGCCGATTGTTTATCCGTTGAGCTACGTCACGAACCCCACGCTGCATAAGATTATGCTCTTCAATCCCATGACGGCGATTATAGAGAGTTTCAAATACGGCGCCTATGGAGCCGGCGAGTTCAGCTGGACGGCATTGGGCTATAGCGCAGGGGTGATAGCTGTGCTGCTGGTAATCGGTATAGCGATGTTCAACCGCAAGCAAAAGTTCTTTATCGACACGATTTAGCGCCCTTACATTTAGCGCCCTTACATAGTAAAAATGCACTAAAAACGCAAAAAAATACGAAAATATTTGGTCATGTCAAAAAAAAGTAGTAATTTTGCACGCTTTTTTGGCAAATGAATTATTAACTCGCCGAGTTGGGCAGTGGATTAACGTGAAATCGTACGCCGTACATTTGTAAACCGTAAATCGTAAATGATGTCTGTCGGCTCGGCCTAAAAC
>CACYKR010000053.1 GCA_902774995.1 uncultured Bacteroidales bacterium
GGATAGAACTCAATCACACCACCGTAATGACATCCGTCGCCATTTGCCCAACCACCAAGTACACGGCAGTTATTGCGATTCTCAAACGCATGGAAATGGTCCTTATCCCAAATATCATTCATTCCCATCCAACCAATTTCTATACCGCAGTTATTATCAGTAAGTCTACGGCCATCGGTCCAAATCAGTTCAGCTACATTATCGTCCCTATGAGGCACATTGGCATACATAGCATGGCCTCCCCGGTGTTGCCAATCATCAGGCAACTCAAATCGGAAATCTACAGCCCATGTAGCAGCGCCTGAAATATTGTTATCATTGTAAGCCGGGGTAATCACATTACCTGTTCCGGCATCCCAGCCCTGACCGTCAGTAGCTCCCACGAGGTCTTTCTCCAGACGTGTCGCCTGTTTACAGAGGAGCAAATTACCTCCGGCATTCAGGAAGGCCTGTAATTTTGCCTTACGCTCAGCGTTAAACATCGCATCAAACGCATTTGCATCAAAACTCAGACGATCCACATAAATCCAGATAGCACGAATGTCAGAAGAGATAGCGTTATTGTCTAATTCATTGAAACTAATAAACTGACCACTACCCGCCCCAACAAAAGTAGTATTGAACCAATCATAAGCCCTTCTCTCAGGATCTTGTGCAGCTCCATCGATCTCAAAAGCGGCAAGAGACTCACGATTTGTGTCATTTGCCGGCACCAGGAATGCCACCTTGGCATTCACCCAAGAGACCATGAGTAGGGCAAAAAATAAACTGAAAATCTTTTTCTTAGCCGCAAAGGAACGGCTAATTTTCAATAGAAAATTTTTCATTGTATCAAATATTTTGGTTATTATTGAAAATCACGGAATAATATACTATGTATATTATAGGGTACAGTAGGATACGTGTTTGGTCCGTATTACCCCTTACTTATCCCTTATTTTCCCTTTACTTACCCATTACTTTCCCTTCCATTTACTTACCCTTTATTTTACTCCAGTGCGGGAGGTACTTTTCATGTTGCAAAGGTACTGCTTTATGCACACGCACGCAAATAATTATGTTGCAAAATATGCTACAAATGTTGCAGCGCAACAAATGTAACATATTTCGCAACTATTTTACCACATCAGGGTACCGTCACCATGGTCTTCTGACCATTGATGATATACATACCCGGTGCCTTCGGGTGGGATACCTTGCGGCCCAACAGGTCATAGATACCGGCTTTTACGCCGTTGCTCTCCACCCTGTCTATCGCCGAAGGGTTGGTTCGTGCAATCTTGATTTTCCGATAGTCCGTCTCCGGCATGGCGCTGTATTCGGGGATGTCCGCCGTATTCACATACGCATAGCGTGGAGAGAGTACGACCGGGCTTTTTTCTTCTACCAAAGAGAGGACGTCATCACTCAGCACGTAGTTCCCCGCCTCCACAGCATAGGTGTCCGTCTCGGACCAGCCGATAAAGCCTACAAGGCCGTTATAGCGCTTGGCTTCTTCCTTCATACCGTTGTAGCGGAGACGTATCTGCGAAGCGGTAGCATAGTAGATATAGGGCTTACCCGGCTCCATATGGTTCGCCTTGGTCAGAATCACCGTATCGTCATTGACATCAAGCGAGTAAATCTCATACATTTCAGCACCTTCGATCTTGTCACCGGCTACGGCATACTCAAAGCAGATAGTACCGTATCTGTTTGCCGTGACATCACGGGTATAGACCTTCTCCTCTACCGGTTTGTCTGCCAGATAGTCCAGACAGTTGGCAGTCAACGTAGCCAGGTTCTGACGCTCCACGCTGTTGTTGCTTGTACCCCACTGGTAAGCCGCAGAACCGATGGTGAGGATACGTCCCGCCCACCCCTCTGTGGCATTGAACTCGATGATATCCGGGAGACAGTAATCGCCTATACCGCCCCGGCCGGCGAGAACGGTTGCATGCCAGTCGTTCTCGAAATCACGCAGACGCTGAATCAGGCAGTTGTCATAATGGGTATCCTCTTCCCCTGCACGGAAATAATCCGTCCATGAGCAGTAATCATAAGTCTTCTTGCATTCGGGACTGACGAAGAACATGCTCTTGGTATCCCAATAAGAGAGCATGTTGCTGAAGATACGGTGTGCACTCATATCCAGATGCTCGTCCGCTGCCACGCACTCGCTCAGGCCCATGACCGTCTGCATACTACGGAGCTGGCCGCGGTCCTCCGTCGTATAGTCAGCCGAGGAATTGAACGCCGGCGCATAGCCGATACGTCCCATCGTATAGGTCAGATAGGTAGCCTGCTTGGTCAGCAGCACGTTACCGCCTGCTTGGATATAGGCTTTCAGTTTGTCCTTGTAGGCAGGGAACAGACCGTCCTCGGGAGTGATTCCTATCCGCTCGATATTGACCCATAAGGTACGGATACCTCTGTCCAGAAGGCCGGGCAGCTCGTCTATCGTGACAAAGCCTCCGTTCTTCTCCTCATTGACGTAGTTGTCGCGGAACCATACCGCCGCGTTGTACTCGGGCTGTTCTCCGCCGTACCAACCTGCCAGCGAAGGGATAGAAGACGGCAACAGGTAGGCTATATCGTAGTGCTTGGTGTCTGCTTCCTTTTCCGTATTTTCCAGATACTCAAGCGCGTTGCGGGTAATGGTTTGCATGTTGTCCCATCCGTATCCTCCGTTGTTGTTGATCCATGAATAGGCAGCCAGTCCTACGGCAATCACTTTGCCTTGACGCACTCCGGCAGCATTGAACTCGATGATACCGCCGTAATGGCAGCCCTCTCCGTTAGCCCAGCCTCCCAGTACCGTACAACTGTTGCGAGTCTGGAAAGCCGTCAGGCCGGTAACGTCCTTCACGCTATCCATATCCATTGCACCGATACCGATACCGCAGTTATGGTCGGTGAGCATACCGCCGTTCGTCCAGATGAGTTCAGCGTAGTTGTCGTCTCTATGGGGCGCAGAAAGGAACATAGGATGCTCCGCATACGACCATACGACACCATCGGGAAACTCAAACCGGAAATCCACACCCCAGGTAGCTGCTCCCTGATAAGGGCCGTCGTTATAGTCGGGCACGATGACCTGACCGTTTTTGTCGGTGGCGCCTACCAGATCTTTCTCCAGACGCGTGGCCTGCTTGCATAATAACAGGTTGCCGCCATTATTGACGAAAGTCTGCAACTCGCCGACATGACCGGCAAAGAGATTGTCAAAAGCCGTTGTTCCGAAATCCACGCGGTCCACATAAATCCAGATAGTATGAATATCCGAGGGGATATTGGCGAGGTCGTTGAAACAGATAAACTGTCCCGCCCCTGATTCGACAAACGTGGTGTTAAACCACCTCCACGCACGGCGCTCGGGGCTCTGCTCGAACTGGCGGGGTACCCCGTCATCATTCGTTGTGTACTGTTCGAACGCCATCGACACCTCGTCGGTGTTGGCGGCCGGCACCAGGAATGCCACCTTGGCTTGCAGCATCATACCGATACCAAGAGCCAGCGATAATAACAAAAATTTCTTCATAATAGTACTATTTTTTTAAGGATATATATTATTTCCAAATCGTTTCCAGCGTGCGCACTTTCAAATCTTTTACGTCGCCGTCCACGGATATATTCCTATATATCGTGCGCGGATAAACGGTATTGGTGACACAGGTGCTTCCTTCGTCGGCAAAGAGTTCCACGCTGCTCTGGTCCACTACGATGTCCAGCGTCAGGTAAGGGTTATTACCCTCGATCGGTGCACTCATGGAAGGCACGGCAAAGAGGGTGCTGAAATTGAACTCTCCCGTGTTACCGCCGCGGTCGCAATAGAGGATACGCCGGTCGGCATCCACGCGTATGACATACCTGTTGCCGTACTGGTTATACAGGGTGACAGACGCATCCTGGGTGAGCGAGAGGGTGATCTGCGCTTCCCACGCGTCCGCATAATCGCCGCCGATGTTCTCCATAGCGGTTGCCGCCTGCTGCCATGCTCCGGCGAGTACGTTTAACTCTTTCACGGGCTCCGAGCATAACACCCAGCGGTCTCCTATTCTGCGCAACGACAACTCACGAGGCAGGGTATAGGCGCCTTTCCATGCCTGGGGAGGACAGAGGGGCGCATAGTCCCAGTTATTCATCCAAGCCGTCATCACCTTGCGGCCGTCCGGCGCGTTGTCAAACGTAACGCCGGCATAGCAGTCCGCACCGTAATCCAGCCACCGGGGATAGTCCTCCTCGTCGGGGGTGAAGGTCACGCCGTCGAAAGAGCCGACAAAATACATGGTCGAGGAGCCGGTGATATAACCGTTGGGGTTGATGCTGACGACGGCTACCCATTTGTCCGCCTGGTCGAAATACATCAGGTCGCAGCACTCCCACTGGCTCATGTTGCACCGCTCTATGTTGACACGGAAGATACCGTCAAAGTCCCACTGCATGAGGTTGTAACTATGCCATATCTCCGCGCCGAGATCCCATCCTCTTGCCACCAGCATGGTCCATCGTCCGCGTTTGGCGTCATATACCACTTTCGGGTCACGGAAGTTCACTAGTCCGGTAGAAGGCACAATGGGGTTACGGTCGTATTTCCAAAACGTCTCTCCGCCGTCGGTGCTGACCGCCAGACAAATGACCTGTTTCTCACCCGAAGCAGTGTAGTATGCCAGTACGGCACCGTTGCCGAAGCCCGCTTTGTTGTCGTGGTCCACCACGGAGCAACCGGAGTACATCGCTCCCATAGCGTCCGGATAGAGGACAGGACTCTTCTCCTGCCAGTGCATGAGGTCGGTGGAAGAGGCGTGGCCCCAGCTCATGCCGCCGAAGTCACAGCCGATGCCGTTGGGGTTGAACTGGTAGTAGAGATGCCATACGCCGTCCTTGTAGAACAAGCCGTTGGGGTCGTTGCTCCAGTTATGATGGGGCGTATAATGCACCTGAGGACGGTATTGCTCCGTACGAGTGGAAGGTGAGACAGCCTCCTGACGGGCAGGTACCGTGTCCTCCTGTTGCTGAGGGGTGACTTCCGGTTCCTCCTGCGCCGACTTGGAGCAGGCTACCAGACCCACTACGGTAAACAATACAATGAGATGGATGGTAGATAAGATCTTATTCATTTCCTTTTCGCATATAATTGACGGCATTGCGTGCCATGAGTAATATATTGTCCTGATAGCAGTTGTTGCGCGGGTGAGCGGAGAGGTCAGCCGAGGTCTCATAGACAGGCCTTCCCTCACCGTCGGTACCCGTCTGGCGGTAGTTCTTCATAGAGAACTCACATCCGCCGTTGCCGACACAGAGGGCTCTGCCGTGATAATCCGTATTGCCGCGTTTCAACTCATATACATTCAGTTGTGACACCCAGGAGATTTGCGAATCCCAGGTAGCCAGAGGGATGATACCATAATAATCCTTGAGCAGCGTATAGCATATCTCCGCCTGCCAGCTGCGACCGGTGATCTCCGAGGGGTAGTTGAAGAAGACGCAGTTATGGTCCTCCGTCCACCCCGGACCTTTCACCATGAAGCCGCGGATGTTATTATCGGTATAGATAGGTATATCCTTGAAAAGCGGATGAGTGGAATGGTCTTTCTTGAACTTGCCGCCGGGGAACAGCTGTACCGACATCAGCCAATGTCCGAGATCGAGATGTCCTGCGCCGCAGCCGCATGCCCAGTCATGTTTCGGGGAGGTATAGGTCTCCTCCGGCAATCGGCCCAGCGTCTCGATATACAGCACGGCATGGCCCCACAGGATAATATTGCCGCCGGCTTTGTACCACTCGGTAATCAGTGGAGCCGCCGCCAAAGCCGGTTCAGGGATGGAGGTGACATCCTCTATACGCCCCGTCTCCACATCCCTGAGCCAGAACAGCACACGGATGGAATCCAGCGTATGCGGTTTGACCTGCTCAAAGGGCAGGAAAACGGCCTTGGGGAAAGTCTCGTGCATCCATATCCATGCGCACGCCTCGTCATCGTCTCCTTCCGCAATCAGCTGTTCGGGAGTGGAATAGAGAGAAAGGAAGGCTATCTGCTCTTCCCGGGCGTCAGGCAGCAAAGTAGGGTTATTCCAGATGGAGTCCGTACCCGTCTGGATGGATTCTTCCGGCCCGGTCTCCGATTTGCAGGCACTGAAGAAAGTACAAAGGGACAAAGTGCCCAGTAGCAGAATAATCAGTAACGGTTTTTTACTCATAATATCATTACGGATTTAGTGAAACGTTGTACTGCGTTTTCCAGGTTCACAAGCACGTATCCCTTGTGGGTGACGGTCATTGTTCCGTTGCCCTGTACCTGCTGTGCCTGCAAGAGGCGGCCCATGTTGTCATACACTCGGATGACGGAGGGATAAGAAGTTTCATAACATACCTGTTGCCCCTTGATGACAAACGGCTCCTCCGCCTGCGGGGCTTCGACACCCTGCGCCTTGGAATAATGGGTTATTTCTCCCAGACCATATGCCTGCAGGGAATGTATTTTCGCCTCGCCGCCCTCTACGTAGAACTCGCACCCGTTGGCGGAATAGTCGTATGGGAAGACGCGGATGGAGGTAGCGTAACGGTCATTGACAAAGATATCGAGGATCGAATGGTCGAAGAAGACGTCCAGTTTGCAGGTTCCGCCCTTGGGCAATCCTGAAGGGATGACACTGCTATAGAGCCCGTCGAAGACACCTATGTCATTGGCGCGGCGGCCGATAGAGGTCATATCCACCACCAGTTTCTGCTCCTCGGGGTCAATATAGACCTTCATGCCTCCGTAGGAGTTCTTGAGGAGGGTGAAGCCCACTTGCGCCTCCCCTATCTCAAACGTGGTACACAACTCCACCGAACGGCCTTCCACAGGAGCCAGATCCATCACGGTGTCTTCGCGGATATCCAAGGAGGACTTCACTACACGCTCCGGTGTACGGAGGGCGAACAGTCCTTCAAAAGGAGATTGGCACAAGTTCCCCTCGCCGTCCAAGCGCCACTCACGGGGGAAGGAATAGAGGTGTGCGTATCCGGCAGTATAGTTCAGCGTCGTGCTGGCTTTGTCCGGCACGATACCCAGGACGATCGTCTTGCCGTTCCGTTGCAGAATGGTAGGAGAAAGGAGTCCGAAACCATCTTTCGCCATACCGGGCAGCTCGATGGTCTGCGGGCCCTGCCATGCGTAGAAATGCCCGCCACCGTCAATACCGCCTATCCAATAGAGACAACGTACCCCATAGGAAGTGGACATAGGCGTGCAGGTGAACACCCAGCGGTTGTCGCCGAAAGGAGTGACGTTCGGCATTTCCCAGAAATTACCGGCATCCGCCAGAGGACCTTCGCTGAAGAAGATGTCTCCGTCGCTGCTCCAACGGTTGTCCCCCTCGTAGCGGTGAAGCGTAGCTATACCCAGACCGTTGTTGCTGCATCCGGCAATGATATACGCTCTGCCGTTGGCTCGGAAGAAATAGGGGTCGCGGAAATCTTCGCGGAAAGGACAACAGATACCCGGCTGTGCCTGCTTGTGCCAGTATTTGAGCGCAGCATCTTTCGGAGAAGCGAACATCAGTTCGCAGTGGCTGCCGTCGTCGGGGTTTTCGGCATTGAAACTCTCACGGTTGCCGATAGCGGAATAGAGTGCCCAGGGCTCGCCGTGGGTGATCTCATCGTCACGGACGATACACCCGGACCAGCATCCTTTGATATCATAGTCCTGATCCGGCATGAGTGCCACTACGTCCTCGTGCCAATGGCACAGGTCCGGCGACGAGATATGCCCCCAGTGCAGACGCGACATATACGGTCCGTTACCGTTCTTCTGGAAGAAGACATGGTACTTACCGTCGCTGTACGCCATGCCGTGCGACTCATTGGTCCATCCTTGCGAGGGCATACCGTGATAACGGGGACGGCAGAGGTCCTCCGCATATGCCTCCATCGGCACATTGAAATCGACCTCGTGCTGCGGCGCGCTCACCGCAATGTCACTCATCGCCCAGATACCCGTGTCTATACGCACCTCATCAATGATACCGTTGAAATAATTGAGGTTGAACATGCCGTCCATCACCGTATCGTTGATACTGCGGCCGATGAAGAGGTTCTTCTCTCCCACCGTAGCGTCGTACATACATCCCGTACCGGCTACCTCTACACCGTTGTCGTAGAAATGAATCTCCTGGTTATAACCGTCTATCGTAGCTACCAGATGGTGCCACTGATTCCACCATAACTTGGCGTCTCCTCCATCGCAGGTTACTTCCCATCCGCTGGAATAGCAGCGGAAACGGAAACGGCCCTGATTGCTCAACTGGAAGGCGAAACCGGTATGTTTCTTGTCGTCTATATTACCTAAAATATCCGTATATAACTGATGAGCCGGACTCATAGTGCCCGTCGTCATCATCGGATATGTCTCTATGGCGCACCAGAAACTGATGGTCAGCGTGGATACCACGGAGTCTTTCATGTTCACACCCAACGCATTGTTTTGGATCAGACCGTTGATCGGCATCTCCACATAAGAGGAGTAGCCGTCTGTGCGGAACCCGTTCCCCACCGCCGCAGGAATACTGATCGGTTTGCGGCACCCGTGCACCGGCACCCGCACACCGCTGGTCATCTCCTGTGTCATGCCGTCCTCTATCTCCAGCGGCAGATACACCTGCGATATAAGGTACAAAGGGACAAGGTACAAGGTACAAAGTATAATGGCGAACTTTTTCATCTTATTTGCGCAAAGTTTCGATAATATTCTCTGTCAGTTTCTCTATCTGATACTGGTAGGCGTTGCCGTCCTGCTCCGCCCACTCATAGCATCCTAATCCCATAGCTACAATCCGGCCGCGGTAGTTACCCGATATGGCGAAATCCACCAGCCCTATATGGTTCAACTCCGTATTCTGGCCCCAGGTAGCCAAGGCCGTGGATCGGGTAGCCTGTTCCCAGCCTCTGATCTTGTCGGAGCCGGAAGTGAACTTGATATCCGAGAGGTTCCATATACAGTTGTGGTCTTCACGCACACCGGCGGAAATCATCGGGAAAGAGGTGTACTCGTAGTTATTGAAATAATCCAGTTTCATTCCCTCGAAGAAGGAATATCCGCGGCGGTCATAACTGGTCTCCGCACCGGCTCCCAACCAGGCGTTCATGGTCCATACATCCGGCCCCCAGCCGCCTTGGCCTGAAGAGAAATAATTCGGAGCCTGTGCTTCGGTGATACGGCCGATAGCTACCAATAACTGGGTAGCATGAACCGACAAGTACAGGTTGCCGCCTTCTTCCACATATCCCTTCAGATCAGCTACGAACGACGGGTCACTGAAACCGCCGGTGAGGTTCTGCCATCCTACAGGCATTCCCTGACGGTCGATATGTACCCAGAGACAGGCTATCTCGTCCAGGTTGATATTCCCCACCTCACCTATCGGAATGAAGCGTCCTCTGTTCTGACGGACATACGTACGGTCGAACCACTCGGCAGCCGCACGCTCGTCGTCATCGGGGAGCTCGGCTATCGACCCCACACTCATCACATAACCGGCATATACCGGTTGGTCATATCGGATATGCACGCGTACGGACACGCCTTCGGAGACAATGGAGTCGTTATAACGGATCTTCACCGTATAGAGCACATCCTGGTTCGGGGTGACATGGCGCACGGTATATGAGGTAATCAGGCTGTCCACATTCACGGGGTTCTCTCCGTTACGGGCTATCTGCACACCGCACATCGTGGGGTCGGCGTCTATATCCCAAGTCAGATAAACCGTCCGGCCGTCGTTGGTATAACGCAGGTTGGTCACTTTTTTCTTATTGACGCTGGCGGACATCTCGGGCTCAATCGTGTTACACGACACCAGCCATCCCGCCAACAGCGCTATCAGTAGCAAGGAATAATGTTTCATAACTGCATCCTTTTAACTTTCAATTTTCAACTTTCACTTTTCAATTACTTATACAGTCCGTCTGCCGTGCGCACCTCGTCGATAGGCGTAG
Organism: uncultured Bacteroidales bacterium; assembly: GCA_902774995.1. Classification (GTDB taxonomy): domain Bacteria; phylum Bacteroidota; class Bacteroidia; order Bacteroidales; family Paludibacteraceae; genus Colicola. The sequence continues at coordinate 9,959 of CACYKR010000053.1, forward strand.
GCATATATATATCCTGTTCCGAGAGGTTGGCGCCGCGCAGATACGAACGGAGTTCCGACTCCGTGCGGTAATACTCGTTCATTGTCTCAACCGCTATGCCCCACCGGCAGAGGTCGAACCACCGGTGTCCTTCCATGGCCAGCTCCAAACGGCGCTCCATACGCACCGCCTTGCGCGCATAGTCCTGCGTCCATCCGGCAGAAGGATATTCGCCTACCTTGTAGGTGCTGATCATCGGGTTGACATCCACCGGCAAATAATACGGATCAACAGAACGGGAAGCTTTTTCGCGTATCATGTTGATATACTGGCGGGCAACATCCAGATTCTTGTTCTGCTCTATCAGTGCCTCGGCGTACAACAGGATAATATCCGCGTAGCGGAGAAAGATGAAGTTCAGGTTGCTGGCACCCCACGGGAAACCCTTCACCATCTGGTCGTTCTCCGGTTCTACGAGCCATTTCTTGCCGCTAAACTCACCATAGGTGTCATAGGCACGGCACCAACGGCGGGTATAGAGATGTCCGCGGAAAGGCAGACCGAGACGGGCCATCGTAAAATCCACACGCGGGTCCATATTTCCGCGGTAGCCACCGTTCATGCGGTTGCCGTCCCCAGCCGGGGCCAGCGACTCATCAAGATACGGCAGACCGTTGGCGTCCGTACGGAAACAGTCCGCCAGGTTCTGGGACGCAAGGAAGAAATCATCCCCCGTACCGTACAGATTGCCTTCCGAATAGGTGGTGTTCAGCAAGTTGGACCAGTTGACCTGGCCGTAGTCACCGGTGACAACGCATTGTAAAGCGATGATGGACTCATAACGGTTGTCGTACTCTATCTTGGACATATCCAGATAATTCTGGTACAATTCGTACTTTCCGGAGTGGATGACTATATCGGCGTATTTCTCCACATTGGGCCAGTCGCTGAGTTGCGCGCTGATCTTCGCCATCAGTGCCGCTGCCGTATAGCGGTTGAAGCGCGCCGGGGTGAGTGACTCCTCATCCATCGTCTCATAGGCCTTCACCAGATCCGCCTGGAGCATGCGCATGATATCCGATTGGGTATAGACATCGTTCCGCACCGCACTCGGATCCTCGGTATAGAGGAAATAAGGCACGTGCTTGAAGATCCGCACCATGTCAAAATAGAACCAAGACCGCAGAATCATCAACTCACCCATCATCTGCTCGCGGTGGGATATATTCTCTATTTCGTCGAGTGCCTTCATGGCCTTGTGCACACGGGTGATACCATAGAAATCATTCTGCCATTTATTCTCCAGACTGACATTATCGCTGTTGATCACACCTATCTCCAGCTGGTGGATATTCATCTCCATCGTAATAGCACCGCCACCTTTGTAAGCATCGTCGGAACGAACGTCAAAGATCCAGTTGGTACTCGGGCCGGCAAAAGCCTCGTTGTTTCCGAAATAGTGGGCATTCAAGCCCGCATAAGCCGCAGCCAGCAGACCCTCCACAGACTGGTCATCCAGCTGGTCGGCGGTAAAAGCACCATACGGCGTCTGGTTCAGCAAGTTCTCGCAGGAAGTCAGGGAAAGGGACAAAATAAGGTACAAAGGGACAAAGTACCAAGTACAATTTTTATGTATTGCTTTCATAATTCTCTATTTTCCGGTTAAAAACTCATATTCATTCCCACAGTAAAGTTCCGTGATCTCGGATAGGGACCGTTATCCACCCGCGCTCCGTATCCGCCCAGCGGCAGCTCCGGATCCAGACCGGAGTACTTGGTAGCCGTGAAGACGTTCTCCACCTGCGCGTAGATATTCAAGCCCTGGCAATGCCACGGTTTGAGCCATTTGGAGGGAAGGTCGTAACCTACTTTGAGATACTTCATCTTCAGGAAACTGCCGTTCTCCACATAATAGGTGGACATACGTACCTCGTTATTGACATCCGATGCGCTGATAGCAGGTATGGTTGCGTCCGTATTATCCGGAGACCATGCATCCAGAATATCCACGCTGCGGTTCGAGCTGCGGTCGCCGTAACTCATGAACTGCAACTGGCGTTTGGTGGAGTTGATGATATCGAAACCCAACTCCGAATAGAAGAACATGGACAGGCTCAACCCTTTGTACTTGAAATCCAGATTGAGGCCCATGGTCACATTAGGGTTCGGGTTACCGATGATACACTGGTCTTTCTCGTCTATGAGTCCGTTTCCGTCAATATCGCGGTAGCAGATACGTCCCAGTCCTTTACCGGTCTGCTCGGCATGGTTGGCAACATCCTCCATCGTGCAGAACAATCCGTCTGCCACGTAGCCGTAATAAACACCCATCGGCTGGCCTTCCATCAGACGGACATCGCCACCTATGGAGTTTACGAAGTCATTGAGTTTGACTACCTTGTTCTCGTAGTGGCCGAGGTTGAAGTTTCCGGACCACGAGAAGCCATGATAATCCGGGCTGTTGTAATTCATATTCAACTCAAAGCCCATATTGCGCATATCACCGGTGTTCGCCAGATAAGAGGCTCCCTCTCCTGCCGTAGAAAGTACCGGAGGAGCGGTAATCATGTCCTTTGTATCTTTGAGATACCAGTCGAAGTTAATCGTCAGGGCATTGTTAAACAGCCCCAAATCCAACCCCACATTGGTCTGTGTGGTGGTCTCCCAGCGCAAATCTCTGTTTCCCGTAGAAGCCAGCGCGATACCCGCAATAGGCGTTTCATTGGTGCCGTTCAGATCATAGTAGGCGTTGCCTGCGTACATATACGTACTATAAGAAGCGTAGTTGTTGCTGATTGCGGCATTACCGTTCTGTCCCCAGCTCACACGGATCTTGGCGTCTGTCAGCCATTTGTTCTCCGGGAAGAACGGCTCAGCAGTGAACCGCCATGCAGCGGATACGGAAGGGAAGATGCCGGCGTTATTTTCTTTCGCCAGACGCGAAGTGGCATCGCGGCGGATAGTAGCGCTGACCAGATAGCGGTCGGCATAGTTGTAATCCGCCTTGGCAAAGATGGAGAACAGCGCCCATGTCTGCTTGGCGCCGCCGTTGGTAGCCGTCGTACGGTCACCGGCATCCAGGGTCATGAAATGGTCGGTCTCGAAGATATACGACTGACGCGAAGCACCTACCGACTGGTACTTGTACCCTATCGCCTCCGTACCGAACAAAGCACTGACATGATGTTTGTCCTTGAAGACGTTGTTATAACTGACGGTGTTGGTCCATGTCCATGTATCACCTGTACCGTAGTCACGTCCCACAGATGCCACATCCGAAGCATTCAGACGACGGTTGAGGTTGTCGTTGAGATACTGGATATGCTCGATACCGATATTGGATTTCAGATTCAATCCCTTCACCCACGGGTTCACCTCTATATAGGCATTACCGAAGATACGCCAGGAGTCGGAGTTGTTATCCTTGCCGTTTGCCAGTACATGGACGGGGTTGGCTATATCGGAGTTCGCCAGAATCAGCGGACTGGTGTAGTTACCGTCCGCGTCCGTGACCGGGATAGCCGGGTGTTGGCGCATGGCAGTAAAGGGGATGCCTCCGTCCGAATTGGTTCCTACGCCGTTGCTCTTCCACTTGGCTACCATCAGGTTCTCTCCCACCTTCACCCATTTGCCAATATTGAAATGCGAGTTCAGACGCGCGGAGAAACGCTCGTAATAGGTCTCCTTGATAGCTCCCTGCTGGTTCAAGACCGCTTTCTGCCAGTCTGTATCGGCTGCACGCACTTTGCCTTCTTCGTCCAGATAGGGCAGCAGACTGACCGTTCCGTTATACTCGGAGTAGAAAGGATGAGAAGCAATCATGCCTGCGTTCTGATAGGCCTTCCAATAAGCTTCGCCCCATTGCGCGGCATTAAGCATCTTATAGGTACGGGCTATCGTCTGCGCTGTAGCGGAATAGCCTACGTTCACATTCAGCTTCTCGCCTTTGGCGCTTTTGGTAGTGATGATCACTACGCCGTTGGCAGCACGGGAACCATAGATAGACGCAGAAGCTGCATCCTTCAGTACCTGGATAGACTCGATATCCGACGGACTCAGGGAGTTCAGGTTCTCCTGGGACGGCACTCCGTCTATAATATATAAAGGTTCGCACGAGTTCATCGTACCCATACCACGGATGCGGATAGCTGCACCGCCTCCTCCGGGCGCCGCATCCGTAGTAATCTGCACACCCGGCAGACGCCCCTGAAGCGATTGTACCATGTTCGCGTTACCCTCGTTAGCCACCTTGGACATGTCCATCACGGCCACCGCACCTGTCAAATCCGCTTTGCGTTGGGTGGTATAACCGGTCACCACCAGTTCCTCCAGCACCTCGTTATCCTCCGCAAGACGGATATTCATATCCGCCGCTGCAACCAGTGTCTGCGTCTTGTATCCCACATACGAAACGGACAACTTGGCACCCTGCGATACAGAGAACTGAAAGTGACCGTCAAAATCCGTAATGATACCGTTCGTTGTTCCTTCCTCTACCACAGAGGCACCGATGACCGGTTCACCGGTCGCCGCATCCACCACTACTCCCGAAGAAACTAATTGAGCATAGGAAAAAGCGGCACAAGCCACCATTAGATTTAACGTTAAAAAGACTCTTTTCAAATTCATGATTCGTAAAAACAGATTGAAATTTGCTGCAAAAGTACGCCCTTTTTCGCATATACGCAAAAATAAATGTTGCAAAAGATACCTTGTTTGTTGCACTGCAACATATGTGGCATATTTTGCAACATTTTAACACCGCTGCTAATGTTTCATTTTAGCGCACACTGGGGAGATGTCCGAAGTGATCCTTATAGCATTTGGCGAAGTAGCCCGCAGAGGAAAAACACAACTCCAACGCTACCTGCTGGATGGTCATATCCGTGGTATGGAGGAGTTCGTCCGCACGGATAAGACGACGCTCCCGGATATAATCCAACGGACCTTTGCCGGCTACCGTCTTGACACGACGGAAGAGCTGCGTTCGGCTCAACTGCAGCATCGTACCCAGATACTCCACATTCAGGTTTGGATTACTCAGATGGTCATCCACCACCTTCCGCAACCGCTCCGCAAACGCCTCGTCACGGCGGGAGAGCTGGATAGCTTCCTGGACGTTTTCAAGCTGAGGCACCACTTCATTCTTCAACGCATGCTGCAAGCCCCGCTGCTTGTAAAAGAGAAAAGCCAGCACCATAAGAAACAGCACCAGCACGCCCGTCATAAGCAGAATCAGCATATGCCTCTCTGCGCGCATCTCATGCCATACGGCATCCGAACGGAGCTGCACTATATGCAGGGTCTCCAGATCATGATTCCGCTCACGGTACTGCATCAGGAGCAGTACCGCCGCTTCCGGATCCACCATCACAGTCTCCAGCACGGTGTCGCGTACGTATGGCTTGCCGGATAAGATACGCGCTGCCGTCTCTATCACCAGATCGCCGCGGGAGGAATAGGTCGCGGTACAGGATATCACGCCGTCCTCTATGGCCTGCAGACCTACCTGAATACCATCTACTCCCATGATAGGCACCGGGCGGTTGGTCGCGGAGGACGGATGGTCACGGAGCGCTTCGGCGGCACCGACCGCCATCAGGTCGTTTTGCGCAACGACGATGTCCGGCAGAGGGTGGGAGGATATGTATTGCGTTACGGCATCATAGGCGTTCTCCTGATGCCAATAGCCCGGTACGGAGTGTATCTCTACCGGCAGGCCTTCCAGTCCGTCTGTCATCCCTTTATGGCGAAGTGTAGCCGGGGTAGAACCGTCCAAGCCCATGATTTCCAATACGGTGAAAGAGCGGCCATGGGTACGCTTCGCCTTGCTCCGCTGCTCCTTTATCCACTCAGCCATGAGAGAACCTACTTTGTAGTTGTCTCCGCCGATAAACGCCGTCCATTCGTCTCCGGTGACGCGCCTGTCTGCAATGATAACAGGGATACCGGCTCTGTAGGCACGCGTTACAGCGGGTTTGACATCCTCCGCCTCGTTAGGACTGACTATCAGCAGATCCACGCGTTCGGCGATGAACGAGTCGATCTGCGCGCATTGCAACTCGTTGCTGCCGTGAGCCACGCGGGTAGAAAGAGTCATTTCGGGATGGATCAGTAACTCCCTTGCCATTTCCTGATTCATCTTCTGCCGCCAGGCATCATCCAGACACTGGCTCACACCTATCTTATACTGCGTCTGGCGAGTACTGCAGGAGGAGCAAAAGAGCACTACGGAAAGGAGATAGATAATTATGTTTCTCATAGGTATATTATTTTATGCAGCCGTTGATTACCGGGTCAGCGAATTGACGAGCATGCCGCAGGCGGCGAGAATGTCTTCGCCCCGTGAACGGCGGATGGTAGTGGTAATGCCGTTAGCGGTCAGGTAGTCGCGCAACCACTCCATCCTATGCTCGTCGGAAGCAGGGAAACGGCGGCTCTCCAAAGCGGTTGTCGCTACTTCCTCCACCCCCTCGTGGAAACGGATGAGGTTGATACGGCAGGGGAGTCCTTTGAGCAGCCGCAACAGTTCCTTGGCATGGCGCGGAGTGTCGTTCTGCCCCGCCCAGCAGATATATTCGAAGCTCACACGGCGCTGGCGGGACCAGTCATAGCGTTTGAGGAGGGTGACGACATCGGTGATGGACATCGCTTTCTGAGCCGGCATGATCTGTTCCCGCTCGGCGGCAAAAGGATTGTGCATCGATACCGCCAGATGGCACTCGCTCTCATCCAAAAACCGCTTCATGGCGGGTATGCCTACGGTAGAGACAGTGATGCGTCTGGGGGACCAGGCGCAGCCGTACGCCGCAGTCATGATCTCTAACGAGCGCAGCACCTCATCGAGGTTGTCCATCGGTTCGCCCTCCCCCATATAAACGAGGTTGGTGAGAGGGGAGAGACCCTTGCCGGCAGCCATGGCGTCTATCTCGAATAGCTGGTTGAGGATCTCGGAGGCAGGCAGGTTGCCGTGGAAACCGAGTGTACCGGTCATGCAGAAACGGCATCCCATCTTACAGCCCGTCTGGGTGGAGACACAGAGCGTAGCGCGGTCCTCCTCGGGGATATAGACGCTCTCAATATAAACACCCCCCGCCCCCCTCTCAGAGGGGGAGAAGGGTGATGGATGGTTGGGCACTTCAAAGAGGTACTTACGTGTGCCATCGGCGCTGACAGCCTCGCGCACAGGCGCGTGTCTTCCTATAATATATTGCGCTTTGAGCGCCTCGCGGCCTTTGAGGGAGATATTCGTCATCTCGTCAAACGACCGCACTCTTCGTACATAGAGCCACTCCGCCAGCTGCTTGCCGGCGAACTTCTGCAAACCGACCGATTGGGCGACTTCTTGCAGTTCCGGGAGCGTCTTGCCGAGCAAGACAGGGGAGATTTGAGATTTGAGATTGGTCATTGTAGGACATTTTGGACTAATCCCTTCTCCCCCTCTGAGAGGGGGTTGGGGGGTGTTCTAATTCACCATCGTTACATCCATATGCGGATAAGCAAAGGTGAAGCCTTTCTTCGGCAGCTCGGTATAGAACCGCTCCTGCATGCGGAAGAAGACCTCCCAGTAATCATCAGCCCGCACCCATGCACGGACAACAAAAGTGATATCGTTCTCGTTAAGCGATTTGAGTGTCACGAACGGCGCCGGGATAGCGTCCATGCGGTAGTTGACAGTCGAGAGTTGGTAGGCGGAGATATTCAGTTCCTTATAGAGTTTCTTCATATCCGTATCCTCCAGCAGCACTTTCTCATCGCTGCGCAGCATAGCGAGAATCGTCTCCTTGCACGCCGCTGCGTCCACGCCGTAGGACACACTCACATTCCACTCCACGCGGCGGAGAGGCCTGCCGTTGAAGTTATTGATCACGCCGTTGGAGAGGGCGCCGTTCGGAAGAATGACCACCCTGTTATCAACCGTCAGCACTTTCGTAGCGGTGATATTGACCTCGACGACTTTTCCGCTCGTGCCTTGCGCCTCGATGAAGTCGCCTGCCTTGAACGGCTTGAACGCGAGCAGCATCAGTCCTCCCGCGAAGTTCTGCACCGTCCCGGATAGCGCCATACCGATAGCCATACCTCCGGCCGCCAGAAGGGCAGCGAGCGATGTGGTGTTCACGCCGAGCGTGCTGACTGAAATCACCACCAGGAGCACCGTCAGAGAGATGGAAACAAAAGAGGTGATGAACGAGGCGAGCGTAGGCTCCGTCTTACGGCGCGTGAAGACACGGTTGAGGATGTTTTTTATCCAGCGGATAAGAAGCATGCCTACCCCAAATATCAGCAATGCCGCCAGCACCTTGAGACCGAACTGGAGCACCATCTGCCCCGCCTGGTGCCAGAAATCCTGGGGGTTCTCCCGGGCATACTCAATCATCATCTGCGCATTGGCGCGGATGGAGTCCTGCCGGGCCTGGATCTGCTCAGCCGTGAGAGTTTGAAGAAGTATCATACCTGTTACCGTATTCTGTCAGCTGCGCGGACGAGCGCTTCGTCCCTGAGGATACGCCGCGTAGCCATCATTGTTAATACCATACACACCAACGGGAAGGACGCCCAAGGCAGAATATGCCACTCCACGCCGAGCGCGAGTTTCGCCTGCCATACATAGATCGCCACCACGCCGTACCAGCCAAGGCAGAGCATGACCGTGAAGATATTCAGCCGCGCCTGAAGAATACGGTTCCGGTAGAGGAAGATATCCACCAGCGCGAGCAGAGGTATCAGCACGGTTGTCAGCGCCAGGCCCCATATTCCCTCCAGCGGCGCGCCGCCGAAAGCACTCACTTCCCATACTTGCAGCTCCGCCGCCTCTTCGGGGGTGACTAACTGCAGAACCGGTTCAAAACAAAGGATGATACCCAGGACCACGACGGCCAAGAGGTATAATGTCTGTATTCGCTGTATCATCGTAATTCGTAATTTTTAATTTTTAATTCGTAATTAAATTCTCATTGCTTCTTCGAGCGATGCGCATTTGTCGCCATGGGCATTGACCCATCCTATCTGCCTGGCGGGGTTGCCTACCATCAGGGCGTAAGGCGGTACGTCTTTGGTTACCACCGACCCGGCGCCTATGAGGCAGTACTCACCGAGAGTATGTCCGCAGACAATCGTAGCGTTCGCGCCTACGGACGCTCCGCGGCGGATAAGAGTCTGCCGGTACTCGTCCTTGCGGCTCACGGCGGCGCGGGGGTTGATGACATTGGTGAAGACCATTGACGGACCGAGGAACACATCGTCTTCGCACCGCACGCCGGTATAAACCGAGACGTTATTCTGGATCTTGCAGTTCCTGCCCAGTACAACGTCCGGCGAGATGACGACGTTCTGACCGATA
>CACYKR010000054.1 GCA_902774995.1 uncultured Bacteroidales bacterium
TCGCCTCGTCTATATAGCCGTATTTCTCCATCTGCCCGAGTACCGTGTTGCGGCGGTTGGTCGCACGCTGCGGATGACGGACGGGGTTGTACAGCGAAGGGTTCTTGCACATGCCTACTAACATCGCCGCCTCCTCGATTTTCAGTTTGGCCGGAGTGGTGGAGAAATAGACCTGCGATGCCGACTGGATACCCACGGCGTTGTACAGGAAATCGAACTGGTTAAGGTACATCAGCAGAATCTCGTCTTTTGAATAGAGTCGCTCCAGTTTCGTGGCGATGACCCATTCGATGGGCTTCTGCATGGCGCGCTCCACGATATTGTTCGCACGCGGAGACCATAACTGCTTGGCTAACTGCTGGGTGAGGGTGGAGCCACCGCCGGCACGGCCTAACTTAAGGATTGCGCGGAACATGGATTTGAAATCCACACCTGTATGGTCGTAGAAACGTGCATCCTCAGTGGCTATCAGCGCATGGATGAGGTCCGGCGAGAGGTCGTCGTATTGCACGCCTACGCGGTTCTCATAACGGTAATAGCGACCCAGCGACTGCATGTCCGACGAGATGATCTCGCTCGCAAAGCGGTTCTTCGGGTTCTGCAACTCCTCCAATGGTGGCAGGTAACCTAACACACCACGGGTGATGAGCCACATTACCAGCCAAATAACCAGAATCCCTCCTATGAAGAGACCCCAAAACCAAATCATAAATGATTTATACCAACTCTTTGTATTCATATGCTCAAACTCTTTCTTTTCGGTTGTTTCCCCTTTGTCTCCGGGGCTTTTTTTCTTTTATCTCAGATCATTAAATCTTCAATGATTCTGTTCAGTATATGGAGACCTTTCTGGGTTGCAACAATCCGCCCGTCCTCTTCCTCTCTCAGTAGGCCCGATTGTATATAATTCCCGACAGTCAGCCGACGGTCAACCGACGGTGAGAGCATACATCCCTTTGCGGTCCGTAACCCCAGCATAATCTGTTCGTTGTACATGTCTTTTTCCGTCAGAGTCTCCTTGTCTTGTTGTAAAATGCCCTTGTTGACTTTTTTGATATAGGCGGACATATCGCTCTTGTTCCAGCTCCTTACCGGAGGCAGATAACTGTGCGCGCCGGCACCTACGCCAATATAAGGTGTGCCGTTCCAATAGCTGCTGTTATGCTTTGACTCATATCCCGGCAGGGCGAAATTGCTTACTTCGTAATGCACATAACCCGCTTTCTTGAGCCGTTTGCATAGATAATCGTACATGGCGTTCTCGGTGTCCTCATCCACGACTTCCAACTCGCCTTGCTCCTTCTTTTTCGTCAGCGCGGTGCCTTCTTCGTACATCAGTCCGTAGGACGATATATGTTGTACGCCCAGCCGCAAAGCAATCTCGATATCTGCTTCCCACAATGACATTTTTTGAGAAGGCAGTGCATACATCAGATCTATGGATATATTGTCAAACCCCGCCTCTTGGGCCATGTGTACGGCATTGATGGCCTGTATGGCGCTGTGTCTTCGTCCTATCAGTTGCAGCAAATCGTCCTTGAACGACTGTATGCCGATCGAGAGTCTGTTCACTCCGCATTGGCGTATCTCCCTCAGGTATTTCAAATCTGCGTCGCCGGGGTTGATTTCCATGGTGATTTCCTTTGCATCGTCGGTACCGATAGTGCGGAGAATACGGAAAATATCAATACTATCCAATACACTGGGGGTGCCTCCGCCCAGATAAATGGTCTTGATCGGTTCGTTCAACTCTTTCTTGCGCTCCGTAATCTCCTGTAACAAGGCATCGACGTACTCCCCGCGTCTTGGTAGGAGAATAGTGGAATAGAAGTCGCAATACAGGCAGCGTCTCTTGCAAAATGGTATATGTACGTAAAAACCGGCCATCAGTCTTTATGCCAAAATATTGTATCTGCCAGTTCGTCCGGCAGGTATTGTTGTTCTACCCAATGTCCCGGATAGTCATGCGGATACTTGTATCCGTCGGAATATCCTAAGTCTTTCATCAAACTCGTCGGAGCGTTTCTCAGATGCAGCGGAACCGGCAGGTTTCCGGTCTCGTGTACTTTCGCTAACGCGCTGTCAATAGCCATATAGGCGGAGTTGTCTTTCTTGCAGGTAGCCAGATAGACTGTCGTCTCCGCTAACGGAATACGTGCTTCCGGCCATCCTATCTTGTTCACCACCTCGAAACACGTGTTGGCCAGTAACATCGCATTCGGGTTCGCCAAACCGATATCTTCGCTCGCGGAGATCACCAGCCGTCGGGCTATGAATTTCGGATCCTCGCCGCCCTCGATCATCCGTGCCAGCCAGTAGATGGCGGCTTGAGGATCGCTGCCGCGGATGGATTTGATGAACGCAGAGATGATATCATAGTGCATCTCGCCGTCCTTGTCGTACGCCACGGGGTTCTGCTGCAACTGCTTTGTCACTGTTTCATTGTCAATGACTTTTACACCGCTGTTGCTTACCAGCTCAATGATATTGAGCAGTTTCCGGGCGTCGCCTCCGCTGTAGCGCAAGAGCGCCTCGGTCTCTTTCACCTCCAGCCCTAACGAGCGGATATATTCATCCTGCGTCAGCGCCCTTTGCAGCAGCTCTAATAGGTCCTCTTTCTCCAACGATTTGAGTACATACACCTGGCAACGGCTCAACAGCGGTGTGATGACCTCAAAACTCGGGTTCTCCGTCGTGGCGCCTACCAGCGTGATTGTCCCTTCCTCTACGGCGCCGAGCAGACTGTCCTGCTGGCTCTTGCTGAACCGGTGGATCTCGTCAATGAAGAGAATAGGGCTTCTGTTGTCTTCCGGTGCAAAAAGCCCGGCGTTCATCGTGGAGGTACGTTTGGCTTTGTCGATCACGTCGCGTACCTCTTTTACGCCGCTCGTCACTGCGCTCAGCGTATAGAACGGACGCTGCAACCGGTGGGCAATGATACGTGCTAACGTGGTCTTGCCTACGCCCGGAGGACCCCACAGAATGAAACTGGCGATGTTTCCGCTTTCAATCATCTGCCGTAAGATAGCACCCGGTCCTACCAGGTGCTTCTGGCCTATATATTCATCCAGCGTCTTCGGACGCATTCTTTCCGCTAATGGCAACATAAGTGCATCTACATTTTAGTCATTTACCATTTACGATTTATACCCCAGTAACTGTCTTGCAGTCTGCAAAGCCGCTTCTGAGGCTTGTTTGCCGCTCAGCATGGTAGCTATCTCCGTGATCCGTTCTTCGTCATTCAGCCGGCTGATATGCGTCTCGGTGCGTTTGTCCGTATCGGCCTTGAATACTTTGTAGTGATGTTCGCCCAAAGCTGCTATCTGTGGCAGATGGGTGATGGTGATGATCTGGCGATGGGTCGCCATCTCGCGCATGATGGTTGCCATTTGGGTCGCTATGTTTCCGCTCACGCCGGTGTCTATCTCGTCGAAGATGATTGTCGGCAGGCCTTTCGTGCTGGCTATCAATGCCTTCACGCATAACATCAACCGGCTGATCTCGCCGCCGGACGCTACTTCGCTCACTGCCCGCAGGCTCTGGTTGAGGTTGGCGGCAAACATCAACTGCACTTCGTCGCAACCATTTGGCGTGAAATCGGCGGTTTGGTTTATCGCAATCTCCACTCTCGCGTGCGCCACACCTAACCGCGTCAGACCTTCTTCTAAGCGCCGGCAGATAGGTTGCAATACCGCCTTGCGGCTCTTGGTCACTGCTTCCGCGGCTTTTGTCAGAGCGGCACGTTCCTGTGCTACGGCTTTCTCCGCCTGCTCAATCTCGAAATCGAAACTGTCGAAACGCTCCATTTGTTCCGCTAACTCGTCGCGGGTGGCTATCAGCTCCTCCATACTCTCTGCCCCGAACTTATGCAACAGTTCGTCCAGGGCGGCAATCCGCTCTTCCACCCATTCCAACCGCTGCGGGTCCATCTCTACGCGGTTGAGTTGTTGCCGGGCTTCTTCTTCGATGTCCTGCAACTCGATACGGGCGCTCTCTATCCGTTCCTGTAACGCCGGTGCCGCTTCGTCCAACCGGCAGGCACGCAAGGCTTCGATGGCGCTTCCCTGCTCGCCGCTCAATGCCTCTATGGCGGTCTGCAGGGCTGTGCGGATATCCTCTGCGTGGCTCAACCGGTATTGCTCTTCCTCCAACTCCTCTTTCTCACCGGGTTGTAACTGCGCCTCGTCCAAGAGCTTATACCGGTACTGGATATAGTCGGCGTCCTGACGGCTTTTCGCTGCCAGTGAACGGAGCTTGCTCAGTTTCTCCGCCGCCTCTGTATAACGCTCGTACTGAGCAGAGTAGGCATTCAAAAGAGGCTCATTCCGGGCAATAGCATCCACTATCTCCAGCTGGAAATCTCCGTTTTCTATCAGCAGGTTGGCGTGCTGGGAATGGATGTCAATCAGTTTGTTGGCCAGCACTTTTAACTCCTGCAAAGTTACCAATCCGTCATCCACAAACGAACGGCTCTTACCGTTGGCGTACAACTCGCGGCGGATGATACATTCATCAAACTCCGCCTCAATGATACATTTGTCTTCGCCGTCAGTGATAGCTTTGCTGTCCGCACGGCCGCCCAGCACTAACGCCAGCGCGCCTAAGATAATACTTTTGCCGGCACCCGTCTCACCTGTCAGTACGGAAAAACCATCCTCGAAATCGATGTCCAGATGACTGATCAGTGCGTAGTTTTGTATGTGTAAATGCTTCAGCATGATTACTTGTTGATTCGCTCATACGTATTCTGCCGGGTGGGGTCGATATCCATCAGCATCTCATACACCTCTTTTTTCTCCTTGTCCGTTCCTTTGCTGAATATATCCACGAGCTCGTCCGCCTTGGCGTCCAGGAAGGTGTTGATGACATATGTAGCGGGTCTTGCGCGGTACGCTTCTTTGAGGGTCGGCAGCCCCTCGGCTATACGGGCGCGGCCGTTGGTCACGTTGCCGCTCATCTCGTCCAGCCCCAGCCTGTGATAGTCGTAGTAGAAATTGCGGTATTTCTTGAATGCCTCGTCCAACAGGTTGTTGATCAGCGCATAGCGGTTGCGGTTGCTGTCAAAAGCCAGCCAGCCTTTCTGCTCAATATTGTCCATGCTGGCGGACTGGCAGGTGTTCACGATCTCCTCGCATTGCTGGAAGAACGGCGTACCGCCCATACGCTGGAAACTGTCCTGGTCATGACCGATGATGAGGTAGCAGTAATAGGCTAACATAGCCGTCAGGTTGGTCGTAAACTGGTTCTGCTGATGCTCCAGACGGTCAAACTCCTGGTAACTGAAGTTGAACGCATTGTCCTTGAAATTCAGGAGCGGGGTGGTGTACGTGGTGCCATACACCGGACGGCGGCTCTGGAGCGTCATCTCGCAGGAATACAGGTTATCCGCTACGGTGTTGACTACGATCAGCATGCTGCACTCGATCCGCTCTTTCTCGGCGTAAGTCATGTTGGTCCAGCGGTTCTGGTTCATGTATTCCTCGATGGAGGTCTTGAGTGTCTCAAACACCTGTTTGTTAGACCCCTCGATCTTGTCGGAGTTCACAGTCACGGTGCATTTGAGCTCTTGCGCCTGTAAGGGCAGAAGAGCAAGGCTGAGAAGTCCGGCTACTATGAGTTTGATACGTTTCATTTGGATATAGATACTATGTTTCCGGTTTTCTCGCTGAAGACAATCACAGGCAGTTCTTTGCCCGTGAAGAACTCTTTGGTCAACGGTACGTCAATACCGTATTGCGCCATGGGCACGGTGCGATGAGCCAGCGTCTCGTTCTTGTAACGCACGCTTACGATTCCTTTGCCCGGCAGGTTATAGACGATCTGGGAGAGCTCGACGCCTTTCTTCTTTTTCTTCTCCTCCTTGGCGGGGGCATACGTCTGAGGCCGGATAGCAATACTGATTTTCACCGAGTCGGCCTCTACGTTCTCCGCCGAGGTAAAGCCGTTTTCGTCCGAGAAGAACAACACTTTCTCCGTCTCCCCCTCATTCATCCGCACTTTCTTATGCAGCGTGCGTTTGCTTCTTTTGCCGGTGAACAGCTCCGTCAACTGGCGTTCCTGTTTGTCCAGTTCTTCCAATACCAGCCGCATGGCCTCGCCGTCCGCCGGGGCATGCTCTACCTCGCCGTTGATGAGATACATGCGTGTCTCGCGCAGATGGAAGATTTGACGGGCTACGGCGTGGGCTTGTGCCAGCGGCGTAGCGGCTTTCAACACCTCTTCAGGCAGCGGAGCCACACCCGTTTCAGGGTGTTTGTGCGCGCCTCTCACTTTCGTCTGCTCGTTCGGACGGGACTGTGCTTCTTTCTTCTCTGCCGGCAGGTTATAACCCGTCAGCAGACCCCGCTCATTGATCGTCAGCAGCATCGGAACACCCGGTTCTGCTGCCACTTTGTGCGGACGGGTGTAGTCCGTAGCGGTAGAGGTGCCGACGCGTACGTCTTTGATAGAATAGGTCGTCTTGGTCGTTTTGATGGCGTTCTCGGCACCGATCATCTCCTCGGCGTACTGGGCGTAGATACCGGCTTCCTGCTTCTCCTCCGTATAGGTGAAATCTACATGGATAGCGGTCTTGGGAGAGTAATAGACTACTGCGGCCTCGCCTTGTTCCACCACTTGTGCACCTGCTGTGCAAAACATCCCTGCTCCTATGAGCAGCAAAAAGAACTTTTTCATATATCCGAAATATTCATTATTCATTATTCATTATTCCAAATCTTCCACGCTGCTTTGGCCTGTCCTGTAAGCATCTCCATTCCGTTGCGGATGGTAGCCCCTTGCGCCTTGCCTTTATGCAGGAAGACGGTCTCCTCGGGGTTATATACACAGTCAAACAACAAATGCCGTGCCGTAATCCATTGGTACGGAATATCGGGGCAGGTGTTTTCTTCGGGTGCCATGCCCAGAGGCGTGCAGTTGATGATGACGGTATAGTCGTGCATCACCTCTTCCGTCAACTGGTTGTATCCCAACATACCTTCTTTCGGTGTGCGGCTTACGAGTGTGGGGGAGACTCCTAATTTCGACAGTCCGTAACATACGGCTTTGGAAGCACCGCCCGTACCGAGTACCAGTGCTTTCCTGTCGCTCTTGCGGAGTAGGGGCCGGATAGAGTCCATGAAACCGATACAATCGGTGTTGTAACCGACTTTGTTATGTATCACATTTACCGCTCCGACCGCCCGGGCTGTTTCGTCCAGACGATCCAGATACGGGATAACCACTTGCTTGTACGGCATGGTTACATTCATTCCGTCCAGCGTGTCCAGCAATTCTTTTATCCGCTCCTCCGTTAGCTCTTTCATCGGATAGAGCGAGTATTCCGCATCAATCTTTTCTGTTGCAAATTTCTCATTGAAATATTTCGCCGAGAAGGAGTGCAATAACGGAAAACCTATTATACCGTAGTGACGCATAATTTCCTTTTTTTTATGGTTGCCCGGTGGGTCTTGGAGGTGAATGTCTTACCTCCTTCTCCCCGTTGCAACGCATCGTAAATCTTATCTATTTCGGCAAATCCGCATTCGCGAATATCTTCGTATAGCTTTGCTATCCCAGCTTCGCGCGTTTCTTTGCCTTCTAATATATCTACATAGCCCTGTATGTATTCTGCCGTTTGGGCCATGTGTTCTATCTCCGTGTCGGAGTATGTGCGTAGCTGCTCACGGATGGCGTTGCGGGTGATTGTGGTGTCCGTGTTGGTGCTGTCAGTCACCCATCCCAAATGCCGTTTGTCCTTCAGATAATGTTCAATATATCTGCGGGTGGTGCAGAGCAACGGACGTACTAACGGCACTCCGTTCTCCACTACCGGATTGCTGCTCATCGGACGCATTCCGGCTAATCCGCGGATGCCTGTTCCGCGCCGTAAGTTCAGCAAGATCGTCTCCGCCTGGTCGTTCCGGTGGTGGGCTACCGCTATCGCCTGACACCCCTTTGCCCAGGCTGTCTCGTCAAACCATCTGTACCGTAACTCCCGCGCCGCCATCTCTATACTAATATGGTTCGCACGCGCGTAGGAACAGGTGTCAAAATGCCGTACCTCCAAAGGCACATTCATCTGGGCGCACAACTCTCTCACAAACGTCTCGTCCCGGTCGCTCTCCTCGCCCCGCAGATGGAAATTGCAGTGGGCGGCGATACACGTATATCCGGCGCGGACCAGTACGTCTAACAGTGACACGCTGTCCGCCCCGCCGCTCACGGCTACCAGTACGGGTTTGTCTTTCTCCAATAATCCCCGCTGCCGGATATATGTCGATACACGTCTAAGCAACTATAAAATATTCATTATTAATTATTCATTATTAATTATTCATTAGTCCGCGGTAACGGGCTCTCTTAGGTTCGCAGGCCTCTTCGCCCAGACGCATCTTCTTGTTCTCCTCGTACTCTGAGTAACTTCCTTCAAACCAGAACACTTTGCCGTCTCCTTCGTACGCTAAGATATGGGTACAGATACGGTTCAGGAACCATCGGTCGTGGCTGATAACAACGGCGCAGCCGGCGAAGTTCTCCAGACCTTCCTCCAACGCACGGAGCGTATTGACATCAATATCGTTGGTCGGCTCGTCGAGTAACAGCACGTTAGCTTCGCTTTTGAGAGTCAGTGCCAGGTGCAGACGGTTACGCTCACCGCCGGAGAGCACACCGCATTTCTTCTCTTGGTCGGCACCGGTGAAGTTGAAACGGCTCAGATATGCCCGTGCGTTGATCTCTTTGCCGCCTACGCGTATGAACTCCGTACCGCCGCTGATGGTCTCGAAGACAGATTTGTTCGGGTCAATATCTGTGTGTTGCTGATCGACATAACCGATCTTCACAGTCTCGCCTACGCTGAACGTACCTTTGTCGGCTTTCTCGGAACCGATGATCATGCGGAAGAGGGTGGTCTTGCCTGCACCGTTTGGACCGATGACGCCTACGATGCCGTTGGGCGGAAGCATGAAGTTGAGGTCCTCGAACAGCAGTCTGTCACCGAACGATTTGGCTACACCTTCAGCGTTAATGACTTTGTTGCCCAACCGCGGACCGTTCGGGATGAAGATCTCTAATTTCTCCTCCCGCTCTTTCTGTTCTTCGTTCAGCATCCGGTCGTATGACTCCAGACGGGCTTTCTGCTTGGCGTGACGCGCTTTCGGTGCCATGCGTATCCATTCCAACTCGCGCTCCAGGGTCTTGCGGCGTTTGGAAGCCTGTTTCTCCTCTTGCGCCATACGGTTGGTTTTCTGTTCCAGCCAACTGGAGTAGTTGCCTTTCCAGGGGATACCTTCGCCGCGGTCCAACTCAAGTATCCAATCGGCTACATTATCCAGGAAATAACGGTCATGTGTGATACAGATGACGGTTCCTGCGTACTGTTGCAAGTGCTGCTCCAGCCAGTCGATTGACTCGGCGTCCAAGTGGTTCGTCGGCTCGTCCAGCAGCAGCACGTCCGGCTGTTGCAGCAACAGACGGCAGAGCGCTACGCGTCTCCGCTCGCCTCCGGAGAGGGTGGTGACGTTAGCGTCATCGGGCGGGCAGCGGAGTGCATCCATAGCGCGGTCGAGTTTCTGGTCAATATTCCACGCGTCTGCGGCGTCCAGCTTGTCCTGCAGCTCCGCCTGACGCGCCAGCAGTTTGTCGAAATCGGCGTCCGGCTCTCCGAAAGCCATGTTGATCTCGTCGTACTCCTTGAGCATGTCCATCACCGGCTGTACACCTTCCTGTACTACCTCACGCACGGTCTTGTTTGGATCCAGCTTCGGGTCCTGCTCCAGATAACCTACGCTGTAGCCGGGACTCCAGACCACCTCGCCCTGGTACTCTTTCTCGATACCGGCGATGATCTTGAGCAGCGTACTCTTACCCGCGCCGTTCAGACCGATGATACCGATCTTGGCGCCATAAAAGAAACTGAGGTATATATTCTTTAATACCTGTTTTTGCGGACCGAAACTCTTGTTCAGTCCCACCATGGAAAAAATTATCTTCTTGTCGTCTGCCATATGATTCGTAATTCGTAATTTGTAATTCGTAATTTTTAATTTTTAATTCCCTTTAGGCTCAACTGTATCCTCCCGCGTGCGCGGTCAATATCTATCACGCGTACCCGCACGTGCTGGTGCAGTTTGACCACCTCCTGCGGGTTGCTTACCCGTCTGTCCGCCATCTCCGAGACGTGTATCAATCCGTCCTTGTGCACGCCTAAATCCACGAATGCGCCGAACGCACTGATATTCGTTACGATACCCGGCAGTACCATGCCTGCCTGCAGGTCGTCGATTGTGTGTACGTGTTCGTCGAAATGAAACTCCTCCGTCTCGCCGCGCGGGTCACGCCCCGGCTGTGCCAGCTCCTTCATGATATCCGTGAGGGTAGGGAGTCCCACTTCGGCTGTCACGTATTTGTTCAGATCTATCTGTGCCCGTTTCTGCTCGTCGGCAATCAGTTCCGCTACGGAGCATCCCTGGTCTTTCGCCATCTGTTCCACGAGGGCGTAACTCTCCGGGTGAACGGCACTGTTATCCAGCGGGTTCTTGCCTTTGAGACGTAGGAAACCTGCCGCTTGCTCAAACGTCTTGGCTCCTAACCTGGGCACTTTGAGCAACTCTTTGCGGCTCCCGAAAGCGCCGTGCTCTGCCCGGTAATCGACGATACTCTGCGCCAAGGTCGGCCCTAAGCCGGAGATATAGGTCAGCAGGTGCTTGCTCGCGGTGTTCACATCTACGCCTACGTAGTTCACAACGCTCTCGACGGTCTGTTGCAGACTCTCGCGCAGCTCCGTCTGATCCACGTCATGCTGGTATTGGCCTACGCCGATGGATTTCGGCTCTATCTTCACCAGTTCTGCCAGCGGGTCTATCAACCGTCTGCCGATACTCACAGCCCCGCGAACGGTTACGTCCTCCTCGGGAAACTCCTCCCTCGCAATCTTGCTGGCGCTATACACCGAAGCCCCGGCTTCACTGACTACGAATATCTGAGGAACACTTAGTCCCTTGGTACTTAGTCCCTTTGTCACTTCTCGTGCCATCTCTTCGCATTCCCGGCTGGCGGTACCGTTGCCGATGGCGATGGCCTCAATACGGTATTTCTGGATCAGTTCTTCCAGCCGCTTGGTGCTCTGCAGGTTATGCAGGAAGATGACGTCATGCGTGACCAGGTCGCCCTGTTCGTTCAGCACCACGGTCTTGCAGCCCGTCCGGAAGCCCGGGTCAAGGGCTAAGACCCGTTTCCGGCCTAACGGTGCGCCGAGTAGCAACTGCCGCAGGTTGTCGGCGAACACACGGATAGCCTCTTGGTCGGCTTTCTCTTTGGAGAGCGCGGCAAACTCCGTCTCTATGGCGGGTTTGAGCAGACGTTTGTAGCCGTCCTCCATGGCCAGTTCCACCTGGTAAGCGGTGTCGTTATTGGCTTTGAGCCACAGGTTGGCGAGCTTGTCCAAGGCATTCTCGCTGTCCGGAGATATATCTACGCGCAGAAATCCTTCTGCTTCAGCACGCCGGATAGCTAACAGTTGATGACTCTTGATATGCTTGAGCGGACATTTGAAATCGAAATAATCCTTGTAGTTCTGCGCCTCCGGGCTGTCGCATTTGGTCTTGACGGCTTTGGTGGTCAGGAGTGCCGTATAGCTGAACTCCCGCCGGATGGCGTTACGGCTCTTCTCGTCCTCGGCAATCCGTTGTGCGATGATATCGCGTGCCCCTTGCAGCGACTCTTCATCCGGCAAACGCATCGGCCGTTGTTTCAGTATCTCTTCCGCCAGCGGCAGCAGCCCTTTCTCGATGGCTATATCCGCTCTCGTCTTTCGGTGGGGTTTGTAGGGCAGGTAGATATCCTCCAGCTCCGTTCCGTCCCAGCAATCCGCTATGCGTTGCCGTAATTCGTCATTCGTAATTTGTAATTCATCCAACCGCGCGTAAATCGTCTCTTTGCGTTTGGCGAGTTCCTGAAGCTTGCTGTACTGCGTCTGGATAGCTGCTATCTGTACCTCGTCCAGCGAACCCGTCCGTTCCTTGCGGTACCGCGCTATAAAGGGGATAGTAGCCCCTTCGTCCAACAACGCTACTGTCGCCGATACTTGCTTCTGACCTATACCGACTATACCGCTGATTATATGTGAAAAATCATTCATATATTAATTTTCTTAAGACTACCTCTTCTCATATATGGTAAACCTGTAAGGGTAGGGGTTCTTCTCGTCCGCAGGGTGTGTGGGGGATGTATAAATCCTTTTCCATTTCTTCTTGTCGATAGTGGGAAAAAATGTATCTGCATCGTTCCAACTGTGGTGTATTTCAGTTATGTATAGTTTATCTGCGTAGGGGAGCATTTCTTTATAGATACTGCCACCGCCTATTACAAATCCTTCTTCATTCTTTTTTACTTTTGCTTTCAGTCTGGTAATGGAATGAACCGTCTGGGCACCCTGGAATCTTTTACCCGTTTGATTGGTGATGACTATGTTTTCTCTGTTTGGCAAAGGATGTTTAGGAAGAGATACGTATGTCTTTGAGCCCATCAGGACTTTTTTACCGCTTGTCTTTCTTTTGAAATATTTCAAATCTTCGGACATGTGGCATAATAGTTTACCGTCTTTACCGATGGCGTTGTTCTCTGCTATGGCTACTATAATACTTATCATTTATTCATTTTTACATTTTGTCATTTATACGCTTACAACACCGGCGATGTGCGGGTGTGGGTCATAGCCTTCCAACCTGAAATCTTCATATTGGAAACCGAACAGATCCTTCACCTCGGGGTTGATAATCATTTTCGGCAGCGGCCGCGGTTCGCGTGTCAGCTGCAGTTTCACCTGCTCCAGATGGTTCAGATATATATGTGCGTCGCCGAGCGTGTGTACGAAATCTCCGCATTGCAGTCCCGTCACCTGCGCCATCATCTGCAGCAGCAGCGCATAACTGGCGATGTTGAACGGCACGCCGAGGAAGATATCCGCGCTGCGCTGGTAGAGTTGCAGACTCAGTTTGCCGTCTGCCACATAGAACTGGAACAGACAGTGGCAAGGCGGCAGCGCCATCTTCTCCACTTCCGCTACGTTCCACGCGCTCACCATCATCCTCCGGCTGTCGGGGTTTTCCTTAATCATCTTCACGATATTCGCTATCTGGTCGATCGTACCGCCGTTATAGTCGGGCCATGACCGCCACTGATGGCCATAGACCGGACCTAAATCGCCGTTCTCGTCCGCCCATTCGTTCCAGATACGTACCCCGTGGTCCTGCAGGTACTTGACATTCGTGTCGCCCTGGAGGAACCACAGCAGCTCGTAAATGATGGACTTCAGGTGCAGTTTCTTGGTGGTCAGGAGCGGAAAGCCCTCTGCCATGTTAAACCGCATCTGATGACCGAAAACAGAAATAGTTCCGGTTCCTGTCCTGTCGTGCTTGACGGTTCCTTCCTCCAGCACGCGCTTGCATAAATCCAAATATTGTTTCATATCAATGAATAATGATTAATGAATAATGAATATCTCGCGGAGCGAATAGGTGCGTCATCGGAAAAATATTCATTGTTAATTATTC
>CACYKR010000055.1 GCA_902774995.1 uncultured Bacteroidales bacterium
GAGAGCCATTACCAGCACGGCTCCCAATGTACCCATCGCATCACTCATCAGACCCATCGCAAGCGGGAAAATAGTACCGCCGAAGAGTCCCATGATCATCAGACCGGAGATTTCGTTCTTGTGCGCAGGGTCATGGTTGAGCGCCTGGGCAAAACAGATGGAGAAGATATTGCTGTTGCCAAAACCGACCAGCGCAATACCGGTATAGAGCGCCCATTGGGCGTCCCCTATGGCTAATAACACCATCGCGGCGATAATCATGCACACGGAGATAGCGAAGAACATTTTCTCCGGAATGAGACGCAGAATAGCCGAACCGCTCAGACAACCGATTGTACGAAAGATGAAGTACAATGACGTCGCGAAACCTGCCGCAGCAAGGTCTATTCCTAACCGCTCCATCAAAATCTTCGGAGCAGTCGTATTCGTGCCCACATCAATCCCCACATGGCACATGATACCGAGAAAACAGAGCAATATAAACGGATTGCCTAAGAGCTTGAAACACTCCGCGAAGGACGAACCTTTCGCTACCGGCTCCTCATGGATAGAGGTGAGCGCCAGCGCCACGATAGCAATCATACCGATGAGGGCATAAACCGGGAACAGCACTTTCCAGCCCAAGCCCATACTCGGAATAGCAGCCGTAGCTCCCCACATCGCGATATAAGGCGCGAGGAACGAAGCAATGGCTTTCACGAACTGACCGAACGTCAGCGTAGAGCTCAGATTGCCCGTCACGATATTGCTGACCAGCGGATTGAGACTCGTCTGCATCAGCGCATTGCCGATACCGAGGAGCGAGAACGCGCACAGCATCAGCGCATAACTCTCGCCGCAGAGCGGCAGCAGCAGAGACAGCACCGTAACGAGAATCGAGAGAAGAACGGTTTTCTTACGGCCGATCTTATTCATCAGCATACCCGTAGGCACGGAGAAGATCAGGAACCAGAAAAAGACGAGCGAAGGCATGATATTCGCCTGGGAGTCCGTCAGCCCGAGGTCTTGCTGGACATAGTTGGAGGCAATACCGACGAGGTCCACAAAACCCATGGTGAAGAAGCACAGCATCACCGAGAGCAATGCAAATTTGGAAGTCTTCATGAATTATAAATTTATGAATTAAAAATTATGAATTAAAAATGAATATCGTATATCTTCGCGGTGCCGCCCTGCACGTCAATATGGTTGTAGGGCTCGGAGGGGAAGACGAGGTTGGTCATTGCCCATGCGCCCTCGCCGTCAAACGCCTCGACGGAGCAGTGGTCGATGAAGAGGGTCACATGGTAAGCGTCCCGTTTGACAAACAGCGGTGCAATGGTGTTGGCTGCAAAATCATGGGAGAAAGAGCAGTCGCCGGACGCAGTACGGTCCATAGAGAAAGTCTGACGGTGTACATCCAGGTTCATCACTACCTTCTCGCCTTTGTCGTTGGAGAGCGTGATGAGTGCGTCCTGCTTGCCGTCCAACTCCAGTTCTACCACCGCTATGTCGCCCAGACAGTCGGTCTCCTCTCCGCGGAGCGCCATGGTCTCGGGCGAAGGCATCACACGCACGCGATACCCGCCTGCGTCATCTCTATAGAGGGAGAGGTCGCGCGCCACGGTGTTCTGCGAGCGGAAAGCCACCGTCGGCAGCTGGTTGGCGTACTGCCAGTTGGACATCCAGCCTATTGCCACGATACGGTTTTCGGGAGCGTACGCCCACGTCACCGTAGCGTAATGGTCCTTGCCGTAGTCCAGCCATTTGGTCTCCTCCGGCGCGTCGATGCAGGTGAACGTCTTGCCGTCCCAGTCTCCTACGAAATACTGGGTAGCCGATCCGCCGAACGGTCCGCCGGGGTTGATATTGAGGAGGAGGACCCATTTCATTTGTTCATTTTCACATTTACCGTTTTCGCATTTGAGCCGAATCAGGTCGGGGCACTCCCATACGCCTTCATGGTTGCCGTAACCGGCACCGAAGGAAGAGAGGTAGGTCCAGTCTTTGAGGTTCGGCGAGCCGTAGAAACGCACCTCCTGCTGGCAGGCGAGTACCATGACCCACCGGCCCGACTGCTCATCCCAAAACACTTTGGGGTCGCGGAAATCGGCTATGTCGCCCTTGAGCACGGGGTTGGCGTTGTACTTGGTGAAGGTGAGGCCTCCGTCGGCGCTGGAGGCGATAGACTGGTGCTGGCCGCATACCTCGGACTGGGTGTAGATAGCCACGAGTGCGTTCTCGCCGAAACCGGCGGTGTTGTCACGGTCGATGACCGCCGAGCCGGAGAAAATCGTGCCGATGGAGTCCGGGGCGATGGCTATCGGGTGGTGGGTCCAGTGAACGAGATCCGTAGAGGAGGAATGCGCCCAGTGCATGGGACCCCAGGTCGTACCGAAGGGGTTGTGCTGGTAGAAGAGATGCCACGTGCCGGTGGTCTCGTCGTAATACATCCCATTCGGGTCGTTCATCCATCCCGAGAGGGGCGAGTGGTGATACACGGAGCGGAAAGGCTCATCAGTGGGGTGCATAGCGGGTGTCCTGTTGACACAACCGGTAGCCAGAACAAGCAGGCTCAAGAATGCAAAAGAGATACGTTTCATGATATTAATTTTGATTAGCGGGTGCAAAAGTAGTATTTTTCCCGCACATACGCAAATATTCATGTTGCAAAAGGTAACATATTTGTTGCATCGCAACATTTTTAGCACAAAACACAACAAATTTGTCAGTACAGGCGGTAATCAGCCGCCTATACCGTAAAAAGAAGGATTAGAGCTGTGCACCAAGCGCATTGTACTTAACGCCATTCTTGATGATCACTACCTGGCCGTTCTCAATGGTCTTGACGGTCTTGGCCTCTACGGCGGTGTGTTCCAGAGCCTGGGTCTCACCCTTATCCATAACCAGCACGATGTCGGTTACGTTGAAGGGATTGCCTGCCTCTTTGTTGAACTGGATCATCCAGTGGCCTGCAGCAGCCAGTTTGGTACGGAGGTCATCGGTGAGCACCAGCTCAGCATACTCGTTGGTCTTCACGAATTTATCGTTGTCAGCTATCAAACCGTCTGCCTCCCAAGTATTCATGATCTTGAGGAAATAGTCCGTGCGGTAAGCCTCGCTGTAGATACGGAGGGCAGTCGCTTTGGAGAAGTCCACACCGGCATAGCCGTTCCAATAAAGTTCAAGAGTGCTCCAGCTATCCGCCCAGAAGAAACCGGTCCATACAGTGAATCCCTCTTTGAGGGCTTTGCCGTCCTCCAAAGTGACTTTCGTTACTGTGAAATCATTACCGGTGATCTCCAGACCGTAAGCCTTGAGGCTGTCCACTGCCGGAGCGGTGAGGAACTGCTCCATGGTATTGTTATCCCATAGTCTCAGTGCTTCTCTCGTGCCAGCCATATGGTCATAATTGGCATTCATGACCTTGAACTCCACTACACTGCCTTTGTTTTCTTCTCCAGCCATTTCTTTAGCGTCTGTGTAAGTAAGGACGATTTTTTGGCCGGGCTGTGCATCGGCAAACTTAGCAGCCTCAATGTGTAGCGGTGTGCCCCATGTCACCTGCTTCGTACCGGTGAAGAGGTCGGCAGCGTTCACACTCATTACCAGCGCTGCGAAGAGCGCAACAAAAGAAATTTTTCTCATAATGATTTGATTTTAAAGGGTTAATATTGTTTGAGTTGGATATCCTTGACGGTAACCGTACCGTTATAGCTGTTGACCGACCAGCAGTTATGCTGGATGCCGTAGATGCGGTTGGTGTACGCCAGGGTCTCGTTGATATACATCACCAGCACGGAGTTGTCGGTATAGATATCTATATGATAGGTGTTATCGGCCGGGGTATGGAAGATATAACTGTCTATAGCCTCGATGAAGCCTTTGCCTTCCGGTCCTTCTTCCTCGAAGTTGATCTTCCTGCGCTCAGCGCCCTCGGGGTTGACGACGAGGGTGTAATATTTCTCGCTGTCGGTACCGCGTACGAGGGATATGCCGAACTTATCCTCCGCGCCTTCGGTGGTGACGGTCATGGAGAGGTGGTTATGGTATCCGAGGCGGTTGAAGAGCGCGTAGCTCTGCGGCGCGAGGGTATAACCGCCCTTCGCCTCCGTCACACCTGCTTCGCTCTGTGCCATGAGGGTGACCGTCTTCGGGGTAGCGTATTTGGCTTTGACACCCGGCACCTCTCCCGTCGTGAGTGTACCGTCCTCGTGCTGGATGAGCCGGTGGGCTACGAGCGAGCCTGCCCACTGGGGCTCGGAGCCGGAGTTGGTCTTGGTGTTGTCGTTGCCTTCACGGGTGGGGCACCATCCCCAGATATAGCGGTTGGTGCCGTCGGTAGCGGTCTTGCCAGCATAGAAGCCGCGGCTGTCGAGGAAGCCCTCGTGGTCGTCAGGCCAGCGGCCTGCGTCGGCTGCGGTACAGGCTTTCAGTTCGTCGAGCGTACGGCCTTTGAAATACTGCACGCGGCGGATGGCATGGTGCATCTCGCTATAGACGAGGTACCACCAGTCGCCCATCTTGAACACGTCAGGGCACTCATAGAAGCGGTCCCACATCATCGGCATGAAGACGCCCGCATGACTCCACTCCCTGAGATCCGCCGAGGTGAACTCCGCCAGCTGGCCTTTGCCGCCGGTCTTGGTGGAAACGAGCATGTGCCAAAGTCCGTCCTCGTCCGCGAAGATACAGGGGTCGCGGAAATCGGAGGTGCTGTAGGCATAGGTGATACCGCGCAGGCGGAAGAGCGGGTCTTTGGTCCAGGTCTTGAAATCCGGAGAGGTGGCTCTCATGATGATCTGCGCGTCCTCGCCTGCCTTGGGCTGGTCGCGGTTGGCGGTGTAGTAGATATAATAGAGCCGGTCGGCAGGGTTATAGACGACGCATCCGGTACCGAGGGCGGCATCCGCCTCGGCGCGCGCGCCGGTAGGCAGCACCTCGATGAGGGAGGTGTAGTTAGCGCCGTCAGTGGTCTCCAGACCCCAGAAGGGGTGGTAGGTGCCGGGCATGTTCGGACGGTACTCCAGCAGATAGAGCACCTTGAAGGAACGGCTCTGCGGGTCGTAGATCGGCATGGGGTCGCCTACGAAACCCGAGTAAGGCTTGTAATAGGTGGTGCTGAGTTTCTCGTCCACGGAAGCGTACTGCTTGGTGGTATTATCCCAGTCCTTGGTCTCCACCGGCGCTTCGGACCGGCAGCCCAAGAAGGCGCAGAGGCAGCAAACGATATACAGAGGTACAGCGTACCAAGTACGATTTTTATGGATAGTTTTCATATTACTTTCCCGTTAAATAGTTAATAGCATTCTCGGTTATCTTGGCGATATTGGCGTGGTAGTACCCGGTACCGGCTTCTCCAGCGACGGAATACCAGTCGTAGCATCCGGATCCGATACAGATGATACCTCCGTGTTCCGCAGTAGCGGGGTACTCCCAAGCGACCACGGCGTCGTTGCCTCCGGCTATGTCAACAGCCCCGGTCTTGGAGCGGAAGACGTCGCGTGTCTCGTATCCGCCCCAGTCAGCGCCTATATGGTACTGGGCGGTGGAGTTGGTGATACGGTAGCCGGCGTCGCAGGTATAGACGTGGTCGAGCGCGTCGGATTTCATGAGGAGGTTCTGCCACAGGGCGTGGCCGGTATGTCCGGCGATGGAGAACTCCCACGGACCGCCTACTGTCTCGGCGTCCGCCTCGTTCTGGCCCCAGCAGTTGTTCGGCACGCAGTCCGCTTCGCCTATATACGCCGGCAGATAGGTGGCATAACGGGTGAGGAAGAACGCGCCGCCGTTCTGATAATAGGTCTTGAGGGCTTCGATGGCGGGGAGCGCCTCGGCTGCAGCCGCTTCGAACTGGCCCTTGCCGTCGATACCGCCGTCCTTATGGAGGTGCCACCAGATGAGTTTGCACTCGCTCAGGTCCACCGTACCGGCAGCGAGGTCGGCGAACGATACATACGCCGATTTCTCCACGTGGTTCAGCATCCACGAGCAAGCCGTCTGCTCCTCCATGTTAAGCTGTTGCATGGTAGCGGCGAGACCGACATAGACCATATGCGGCGGGGTCATCTCCGTCACCGTAGCGGTATAGGTATAAGACGCGGTGTTGTAGGTGACGGTGAAGTCCACGGGGTTGGTGAAGTCACAAGGCGTGCCCGAAGCCGGCGTGACGGTAGCTCCCTCGGTAGCGGTGACGGTCGGTACAAGCGAGGTGAGGTTCGTTCCCTCCGGCACCTGGACGGAGATGGTACGGTTGGTCTGGTTGATGACGCCTATATACTGGCCGTTGATTACAAAAGAGAGGATACGCGCCTCGTCGTGCTTGACGGAGAGGGTGTATTCGAGGAAGACGGAGCCGTTGGTGACGCGTATCATCTGCGGCACAGCCAAATTCAGATGGCTGCCCACGGCGACGTTCGCCGTAGCGCCCTCCGAGAGGGAGAGCGACGTGATGGACATATCCTGCTCGTCGTAGTTCTCCGGGATAGCAACCAGGGCGGTGCGTTTCGTACCGTCGATAACCGCCTGGTAGTGCTCATCCAGCGTGAGCGAGAGGAGTTTGCACTCGCCCTCCAAATCGAAGGCGTTGTCTTTCTTGCTGCATGAAGAGAGGAGCAATGCACCCAGTACAAGGAGGCCTACCCCAACCCTCCCTATAAGGAGGGAGAAAAGATTATTGTGTTTTGCTTTCATAATAATTCCATTATAAAATGTCAAATCTCAAATCTCAAATGTCAAATCTCAAACGGTATCACCATCCTCCGATGTTCTGGGTATAATGCCCGTTGGAAGCGGCAATCTGCTCAAAAGGAATAGGCAGATACTCGTTCTTGTCGGCGGTGAAGTGTGCCGCGGAGTAGATAGCGCAGTTATCCGCCTCCTCGGCGTAATAACGGTTGATGACCTTCTCCGCCTCTCCCCACCGTACGAGGTCGAAGAAACGCTCGGACTCGAGGGCGAGTTCCAGACGGCGCTCCATCTTCACGCGAGCCAGTGCGTCGGCGTTGTCGGGATAAGGCATCACGCGCATCTTGGCGCCGTAGTTGACGTCATAGCCGTTAAGCATACCGGTGGACTGTGCGGCACGGGTACGGAGCTGGTTGACGAGGGCGATCGCCTCGCCGTCATTACCCAGCAGCGCCTGTGCCTCGGCGCGCATCAGCAGCACGTCGGCATAACGGAGCACGATACGGTTCATCGGGTTGCCCCACCAGGCACCCTTGATGAGGTACTCGCCGTCGGGATCGACGTTGTGTTTGAGCGTCACGTTATAGCCGTACAGACCGTTGGAGCGGCTCCAGGTCTGGGTCTTCGCCATCATATAGTTCGGGTTGAACATATAGGGGAAACCCGGGATACCGACTGTCAGCCACAGACGCGGGTCGGCGTTATCGGTAGCGGCGTTGAAATCCTTGTTGTTATAGGTGTCGATGAGCGGCAGACCGGCGTCGTCGGTATGGAAGGCGTTGACGAGGTTCTGGCTCGGCTTGTAGAAGTCGCAACCGCCGTCCGTCACACCCGGGATGTTCGGTACAATCAGACCGTACGACCAGTTGAGGTTTCCGTTCTTGGTACCGTCGTTCATGGAGTACTGCATCGCCCAGATACTCTCCACGCCGTTCTCGTACTGCGGCTCGGGACGGAAGTTATTATGGAAATCCGTCTCCAGTCCGTAGCCACCGGCGGTGTAGATGCCCGGCTCGGTGTATTCGATGACCTTGCGCAGATCATCGGCGTCGATGGAGGTCACTTGGTGCGAAGCGGGGTTGTCCTGGCGGTACGCCTTATAGAGATACGTCTTTGCCATCAGGGCAGCCGCAGCGGCTTTGGTAGGACGGCCTTTGTCCTCCTGGGTCACCGGCAGCGATTTATACGCCTCCTGCAGGTCGGCGATGATCAGTCCCCAGCCGGCGTCGTTGGTATAAGCGGTGTTGGAGAGGTTGTTGTAATCCTCCTGGGACATATTCGGCTGCACGGCAAAAGGAATATTCTTATAGAGCCGCTTGAGCAGGAAATGGCCATAGGCACGGAGGAAATACATCTCGCCCAGGCGCTGGGATTTCATCTTGTAGCTCTCGTCCATCCGGTTCAGACCGTCGATGGCGGCATTCACACGGCTCAGACAGTTATACAGACGCACCCACATGTCGTTGATATTCCAGTTGGTAGTCAGGATACCCTGGGAGATCTCCAGCTGGTGGAACACGTCGCCGTCGGAGGTTCCGTTACCACCCTTGTAGGCGTCGTCGGAACGGACGTCGAAGTTCCACATCGAGAAGGACGAGTTGATATCCTCCGCGGAGATAAACACCGCATAGGCGGAAATGACCAGGTTGTCGATATACTGCGGATCGGATACCTGCTCCTCATTGAGCGTACCTTGCGGCACGTCGTGGTCGAGGAAGGAGTTGCAGGAGGCCATGAACAAGGTACAAAGGGACAAAGTACAAAGTACGATTTTATGCATGTTTCTCATAACTTTTTTCCTTTCAATTTTCATTTTTCAATTTTCAATTCAGAACGTTACTTTGGTTCCCAGTGTTACCGTCAGCGGGATAGGATAGCCGAAGTTGGGGTTCTCGGGATCTACGCCGGTGAAGCTCTTGGAGTGAATGGTGAACACGTTCTGCGCCGAGACGAAGAAACGCCAGTTCTGCATCTTCATCTTCTCGCAAGCCGACTTGGGCAGGTTATAGCCTAACTGGATATTACGCAGTTTGAGGAACGAGCCGTCTTCTACCCAGTAAGTGGAGACACGTTTCTCGTTGTTGTTGTCCGAGAGGGAGAGCGCCGGGATGTTGCTGTCCGGGTTGGTCGGGCTCCAGGCGTCCAAGAGACGCGTACCCTTGTTCAGGAAGCCGATATTCAGCCCCGCCCATATATCCGTCTCTCTCTTGAGGTCGGTGATGACATCCACGGCTCCTACGCCCTGGAAGAAGAGGGTCAGGTCAAAGCCTTTGTACTCGAAATAGAAATTCGCGCCGAACATCACCGCCGGCACCGGGGAGTATATCCAGTCCTGGTCCGCCTCGGTGATGAGACCGTCGCCGTTGAGGTCTTTGTAACGGATACGTCCTACGGTAGCGCCCTCCTGGGCGGCATGGTTATCCACCTCTTCCTGGCTCTTGAAGATACCGTCGGCTACGTAGCCCACCTGCGAACCCATGGCGTGGCCCACTACGGATTTCACGCCGTTGCCGCCGAACGTACCCTTGGCGGCTATCGTCTCCGGCAGTTTGGTCACGGTGTTCTTGTAATGCGAGAGGTTGGCGGTGATGTCATACTTGAAGCCGCCCTTGGTCTGGTTGCGGTAGCCGAGCGTCAGCTCCACACCCATGTTGTCCATCGCACCGGCGTTCACCCATTGCGCCGAACCCTCACCCATGGCGGCTATACCGTCCATGAGGACGAGGATGTCCTTGGTCTGTTTGTAGAACCAGTCAAACGAACCGTAGAACGTCTGGCGGAAGAAGGAGAAGTCCAAACCGGCATTGGTCTGGGTCGTCGTCTCCCATTTGATATCGTCGTTGCCTATCTGGTTGCGCTTGAAACCGGACTGGAGGGTGTGACCGCCGTTGGTACCCTCGATGTCGTACGAGGTACCGTAGCTCTGGCCGCCCGACTCGTTCACACCGTAGTTAGACTCATAGATCGTATAACGGGCGGTAGGAGATATATCCTGGTTACCGGTCTGGCCCCACGAAGCACGGATCTTCAGATCGTCCAGCCATGAGGCGGTGTTACGCATGAACTTCTCCTGGCTGATACGCCAACCGGCGGATACGGAGGGGAAGGTGGCGAAACGGTTGTTCTTACCGAAACGGCTCGATCCGTCATGACGGAGCGTGAAGGAGACGAGGTAACGGTTGTCGTAAGTATAGTTGGCTTTGCCGAAGAACGAGATGAGCGAGAAACCGCCGCCGTTACCATACGCCTGGGCGGTACCTACACCCGCATCCGGCCACATGTAATTGGTGTTCAGCAAGAGGTAGTCCTCTTTGTAGCCGGAGAAATACTCGTCTATCTCGCGGTTCAACTCCGTACCGAGCAGGAAGTCCGCGCGGTGCTTGCCGATCTCCAGATTATAGGTAGCTACGGCGTTCCACATCCATTTGAGCCAGTGCTCCTGCTTCGCCTCCACGGCGTTCTTGTCGTTCGCCATGGTGCCTTCCGTAATCGGATAAGTGAAGATACGCTGTTTCTTCTGGGCATAGTCGATACCCGCAGTGGTGCGGATGTTCAGTCCCTTGACGGGGTTGATATTGATATACGCGTTACCGAACACGCGCCAGTAGGTGTATCGGTTGTCCTTGTTCCGCTCCAGACGCGCTACGGGGTTCTCGCGGTCGGGATAACCGCCTACAGGACCGGCGAACTCGCCCTCCGTAGTGTATATCGGCAGCGAGGGGTTGAACTGCAGCACGTTCTGGAGGAAGCCGCCGGGAGCCGCGACCTCGGAGGTGCGGTTCATCGTAAAGTTCTCGCCAATCGTCACATAGTCCTTGAGAATCTTATAGTCGCTATTGATACGCGCCGAGAAACGGTCGAAATTGGAGGTCTTGATGACACCGTCGTTGCGGTAGTAACCCAAGGAGAAGAACGAGCTGCCCTTCTGGCCGCCGTGCGAGACGGATACATTATAATTCTGTATTACGCCCGGGCGCGTGGTCTCGCTGTACCAGTCGGTGTTCGCTGCCGGTACCGTCCCTGCCTCGTCCAGGTATTTGTTCATCGTGATGTTGTTCAGCACGGGGAAGCCCTGTGCGTTATATCCCCAGTCGTAGCGGTAACCTAACGCATTGATGTTCGGGTTCATGCCGTCGTTGACATAAGCCTGCCACATGACTTGTCCGAACTGCTGTGCGTCCAGCACTTTCATCCGGTTGGTATAGGACTGTACGGCTACCGAAGCGTCCAGATCGACGCGGATCTTACCCTCCGCACCGCGTTTGGTGGTGATGATGATCACGCCGTTGGCGGCACGGCTACCGTAGATAGAGGCGGAAGCGGCATCTTTGAGCACCTGGATGGACTCGATGTCGTTCGGGTTCAGCTCGTGCATGCCGGATTTGGTAGGCACGCCGTCGATGATATACAGCGGGTCGTTGTTGTTGAGCGTACCGATACCGCGGATACGTACCGTAGCGGCACCCGAAGGACTACCGTCGGCGGTGATGTTCATACCCGGCACCTTGCCCTGCAGCGCCTTCATAGGGTTGTTCTCCTGCTGCTTCTCCAAATCGGCAGCGGAGATAGCGGAGACGGCACCCGTCAAGTCGGCCTTGCGCTGGGTGGTATAACCCGTCACCACCAGCTCCTCCAGCACCTCGTTGTCCTCCGCAAGGGAGATCTTCAGGTTCTCTCCGGCATAAAGCTGCTGGGACTTGTAACCCACATACGAAACTACCACCATGGCGTCTTTCGCCACAGTGAGCGTGAACTGACCATCGAAATCGGTGACCGTTCCGTTGGTCGTACCTTCCTCTACCACCGAGGCGCCGATGATCGGCTCACCCGTAGCGGCGTCCGTGATGACACCCGTAGCCGTCACCTGCGCGTACGAAGAGACAACGCAGAAGACTGCCATGAGAAAGGTCAAGAATAGCGTTTTTTGATTCATGATATTTTGTTATTTAGTTTAGAAAAAAACGAAGCAGCGAAACTTGCTGATTCAAATTCCGCTGCAAAAGTACACGCTTTTTTGCACATGCGCAAATATTTATGTTGCAAAAAATGTTACATTTGTTGCATCACAACCCTTTGGGATATATTTTACAACAAGATGGGATATTTACTTCATCTCCCTGATCTGCTCGCTGGGCAGGTATCCGAAATAGTCTTTGTAGTATTTGGAGAAATATGCCGGTTTGTTGAAACAGAGTTCCAAGGATATCTGCCGGATGGTCATGTCGGTTGTCCGCAGCAGTTCGTCGGCGCGCAACAGCCGCCGCTCGCGGATATAGTCCATCGGTGCCAGTCCGGTGATTTTTTTGATCCGCCTAAAGAGCTGTGCGCGGCTCAGTTGGAGCATGGCTCCCAGTTCCTCCACACCGAACTGCGGATCGGTCAGATGTGCGTCCGCTATCTCTTTCACGCGCTCCATAAACGCCTCGTCACGCCGGCTCATGCCGATAGCCTCCTCTACGTCCTCCAGCTGCGGCAGCAGGTCGTCCTTGATCTCCGTGTGTATCTTCTTGAGGTTCACCAGCAGCGCGCACAGGACTATCAGGAACAGCACCCCCGCCAGCACCACGCCGGCAACGAGCATCCGGTTGTCCTGCTGCAACCGCTGCCAATGGGTATCGGCGTTCAGTTGCGAGATACGGAGAATCTCCACGTCGTGCATCTGCTGTTCGTACTGGGCTATGAGCGTAGCGGCTGCCGAGGCATCCACCAGATAGGTCGGTATGACGGAATCCCGCACGAAAGGCTCGCCCGTGAGTATCTGCGCCGCCGTCTGGATCAGCAGATCGCCGCGGGAAGGATACGTCACCGTACCGTCAATCACTCCGTCACGGATGGCTTTCAGGCCGTCGTAGATACCGTCCACGCCCATGATGGGGATTGATGATGGATGATTGGGGACTAGGGATTGATGATTGGCCACCGCCCGTGCGGCCTCCACCGCCATGATATCGTTATGCGCCACGATGGCGTCTATAGGCGTACCGGTCTTCAGGAACTCACTCACCGCGGCATAGGCGTCCGTAGCGCCGGAGACGGAGTAGATCACCGGCATCGGCAGCGAAGAAGCCTCCAGCGTCTCCACCATCCCCTGATGGCGCAACGCCTCCGGCGTAGAACCCTCCATACCGCACACCTCCAAGAGTGCAAAAGGCCGCTCCTTCGTACTTCGTACACCGCTCCTTTGTACATCCACCCACTCCGCCATCTTCCGCCCCACCTGGTAGTTGTCGCCGCCGAGGAAAGCGGTGTAGCGGTCGCCGTGCACCCGTCTGTCGGCAACGATGACGGGGATGCCTGCGTCATAGGCACGCGCCACCGCCTCCGTCAGACCGTCCGCCTCGTTGGGGCTGACAATCAGCATATCCACGCGCTCGGCGATGAACGAGTCTATCTGGGCGCACTGCAACGCACTGCTCCCATGCGCCACACGCGTGAAAAGCGTCATGTCGGGGTGCAGCAGCAACTCCCGCTCCATCTCGCGGTTCATCTTCTGCCGCCAGGCGTCGTCCAGACACTGGCTCACGCCGATACGGTATTGCGGTTGCGGCGCGCTACAAGCCCATAATCCCCAGGCCAAAAGGACGAGAAACAAGTGTTGAGAGGTGTGTGTCATAGCATGGCTGTCATGTACGTAATCGAAAATCCGCTGCAAAGGTACGGCTTTTTTTTGAGATACGCAAATAAATATTTATTTATATGCAAAAAAGCAGTACCTTTGCCTTCGGTTTGAACTATTAAGGACGTGAGCATCACGGGACCATCTGCCGGGAACGGCTTAACCGCGACCGGGGAACGACCCTTTCGGGTAAGTCGTACAGGTGGTGGTACGTGTTACGTAACACCTTTACGTAACAC
>CACYKR010000056.1 GCA_902774995.1 uncultured Bacteroidales bacterium
AAGAAAATCACGTGGGATGTGGAGAACTTCTCGTTCAACACCTCTATTCCGGCGTTCATGATTGCGCAGAACGAGCTGTCCGCACTCAAGTGCAGCAAACGCGCTATCTTGGAGCCGATAGCGGTTCTTCTCGCGCCGTACGCCCCGCATATTGCAGAGGAGATGTGGCACAAGTGCCAAGCAATCGGCAAGAAAGTTCCCTCAGAAAACTTCATGGACCTTCGAGCATGTTTAGACGAGGTTTCGTCCTTCGTTGTAAACGAATCGTGGCCCGTTTGTAA
The DNA here is from genome assembly GCA_902774995.1 of uncultured Bacteroidales bacterium. Taxonomy (GTDB): domain Bacteria; phylum Bacteroidota; class Bacteroidia; order Bacteroidales; family Paludibacteraceae; genus Colicola. Next base: position 282 of record CACYKR010000056.1, read on the forward strand.
CGAGGCGTACTTGGTTGAGGACACGCAGAAATATCCTGTGCAGTTCAACGGCAAAGTGCGTTTCACGTTCGAGTGCCCGAAAGACACCCCGAAAGAGGAAGTGGAGAAACTCGTTCTTGCGCACGAAGACACATCCAAATATCTCGCCGGCAATACGCCTAAGAAGATCATCGTCGTTCCCGGCCGGATTGTCAACATTGTGATGTAAGGAATGGCAAACGAGATAGTTCTATATCAGCCTAATGAGCAGTTCCAGTTGGAGGTGCGCGTGCAGGATGAAACCGTTTGGCTCAATCGTAACCAGATGGCTCTGCTGTTTGACCGCGATGTCAAGACCATCGGCAAACACATCAACAATGCTTTACGCGAGGAATTGGCTCCAACTATCGCAAAAAATGCGACAGTTGCTCCAGTTGGCGCAAAAAATGCGACAACTCAAAAACCTACTCGGATTAGTGCAAAAAACGCAGTTCCCCACGAAGAACAAAATCAAGTTGTCGCAAAATTTGCGACAACTGCCGCTGACGGAAAGGTGTATCAAGTGGAATACTATAGTTTGGATGTCATTCTTTCGGTGGGTTATCGTGTTAAAAGCAGCAGAGGTATAGAATTTCGTCGCTGGGCAAATAGAATATTGAAGGAGTATGTTCTTCGCGGTCATGCAGTCAACCAACGGCTGATAGCAATAGAAGACCGTATCGACCGCAAGTTGCAAGAGCATACAGACCAGATACACGAGTTACAAAACAAAGTAGATTTCTTCGTGCGGACGAGTTTACCGCCGATGGAGCAGGTATTCTACAATGGTCAGTTCTTCGAGGCACGTGTGCTACTGGAACGTATTATCAAGACAGCGCAGAAGCGCGTTATTATCATTGACGCGTACGTGGATGCGGCTACGTTTGAGATGTTAGATGTCCGTGCCAAGGGCGTTAAAGCCACTATCTATTCCGGCAAGGATTTGAACAGTCTTCGCAACTTGCACAATGCCAAGACCGACGTGGAACCGATTGAGACGTTCCTCTGGCGCAATGCATCGCACGACCGATGGCTGATAGCGGATGACAGCGTTTATCATTGCGGTCATTCGCTCAAAGACATGGGACAGAAACTATCGGCGGTTTCGTTGCTCGGGATTGATGCAGAAGATATATTAAAACAAGTGAGATAAATCACGACAGGAGAAACGCGCAGAGTGTTGCGCGATAACATATTGAATTAAAGCGTTTACACGTTTGTTCTTTTGTGAATTGGAATGTAGGAAACTCTAATTAAGAATCAAAAGACTGACAAAGTAGATGCTCACGAGTGTATTTTACACCCGCCCGTGCCCTTGGACGTAAGTCCATTGGGCATGTTGGGGTATATTATACATGGCGCGAGTAACTGCATGTCTATCCGATTCTTAAGGCACTTCCTACAGCCTCAATTCACGGATAACAACAGTTATTCGCGTTTTTGTTTAACTATAACCCGTAAAATTATGATTCATCCTTTGTCTGACTGTAAGGCAAGTGTACCTGAGACAACTCGTATTTGGCAGTATTGCGTGATTTTTCCGAAAGCAGTAATCGGTTCAAATTGCAATATCTGTAGTCATTGCTTAATCGAAAACGATGTTACTATTGGGAACAACGTAACAGTTAAATCCGGCGTTCAAATATGGGACGGTGTAAGAATTGAAGATGATGTATTTGTAGGTCCCAATGTAACTTTTACGAATGATATGTATCCGCGTTCGAAGCAATATCCAGAAGAGTTCTATAAAACGATACTAAAGAAAGGTTGTTCTATTGGAGCAAATTGTACAATAGTATGCGGAGTTACAATTGGCGAAAGGGCAATGATTGGAGCAGGAAGTGTAGTCACAAAAGATGTTCCAGCGGGAGAACTTTGGTTTGGAAATCCTGCTAAATATGTTCGTAAAGTTGATTTCTGACATGGATATGCAAATTAGCGGGCAGCCGATGATGGTTGCCCGCTAAGTTTTTATAATCCTACATCTTTACTCTGCCAGATTGACGGCGTAGTAACGTACTCTGCCTTGCGGTGTGCATCCCGTGATAAACAGCACGCGGTCATGCTCGGAGGCGGAGTTGGCACGGCGGACGATGTCGTCAAGGTCTTCTTCTGTGCGCACGGAGCGGTTGTTGACCTTCAGGATGATGAAGTCCGCAGGCACGCCGGCACTCTTCAGTTTGCCCGCCTTGAGCGACTTGATCTGCAAGCCGTAGTTGATACCCAGCCGCTCTTTCTGTGCGTCAGTCAGTTCGGAGAACGTGGCACCAAGGACGGACGCTTTGTCCTCGGCGGAGATGACTCCTGTGCCGCCATCGCGGTTGGTGAGCGTTGCCTGAACAGTCATGGTCTTACCATCACGGAGCAGCGTCACACTCACTACATCACCCGGACGGTGACGCCCGATATGTTCCTGCAGGTCGGTACCGGTCTTGACAGCCGCATCGTCAACACGCGTAATCACATCGCCGCTCTTGATGCCTGCTTTCTCTGCCGCACCGTCCGGCACAACGCGTTCCACGTATGCCCCTTGGAGGGTCGTCAGTTTTTTCTCTTTCTTCAGTTCGGAAGTGATCTCACGCATCTGCACGCCGAGGATAGCACGCTGCACGACACCGTACTGGCGGATGTCGCTCACCACTTTCTGTACGATACTTGTCGGCACTGCAAAACTGTAGCCCGAATACGAACCTGTCTGCGAAGCGATGGCGGTGTTGATGCCCACCAACTCGCCGCGCGTGTTCACCAGTGCACCGCCGGAGTTGCCGGGATTGACTGCCGCGTCGGTCTGGATGAACGACTCAATCTTCATCTCGGCGTTAAGGATATTGATGTTACGCGCCTTGGCGGACACGATACCAGCCGTGACGGTCGAAGTGAGGTTGAACGGATTGCCGACGGCGAGCACCCATTCGCCGACGCGCAGGTCGTCCGAGTTGCCCATGAGGATCACCGGCAGGCCTGTCTCTTCGATTTTCAGGAGCGCGATATCCGTGTTCGGGTCAGTGCCGACCAGCGTAGCCGTGTATTCGCGTTTGTCGTTGAGGACCACCTGAATCTGGTCTGCACGGTCGATGACATGGTTGTTGGTGACGATATAACCATCCTCGGAGATGATGACGCCCGAACCGGACGCCTGCTGCGCCGGCATCTCGCGTTGCTGTCCCGGACGGCCGAAGAAGAACTCAAAGAGGTCCATCTGCTGCGAGGAGACCTGATTGCGATAGGTCGTCTTGACGTGCACTACCGCATTGACAGATAGTTCCGCTGCGTTGGTAAAATCCGTCTCTCCTGCCTGCGGCAAAGACGCGAAGCGGCTGTAAGCGGCAGGGATTCCGAGGGAATCATTTGAGGATTTGAGAATTTGAAGATTTGAAGATTGCAGATTGCCGTATTTCAAGACGGCAATTGTTGTTCCGGCGCTGACGGCTGCAATGAGCAGCACGACGCCTAAAAATCTGAATATCTTTTTCATAGTTCCGAATAATTTTAATTGCACATGGGTAGTTGCAAAATCCATGCCAAAAAGAGACCGATTATTAAGATTTAGGTATCATACCAACATCCCTCTAACCTCTGCGCAAGGTCAGCGCAACGTCTGCTATTTGGAACTACTATGAAACGATGTAAAAAGGTATATGATTGTTAATAATGTGATTTATATCTGCTGTTGCGTCAGCCAAACCGTTATGCAATTCGGGTGCGAAGGTACAGAATTTTTCTGACATACGCAAGGGTGGGGCAAAAAACTACATTCTTTGCTTCAATTGGTCCACGAAGCGGTCAATGCGTTGCATCTCGCGCGGGATGTCAATACGTTGCGGGCAGTGGCTCACGCAATGGTCGCAACCGATACAATGATCCGCCTGACGGACGGATGGCACGGCGCGGTCATAACCCACAAGGAACGCACGGCGGTTGCGTTGGTACTTATTGGACGGACCGTCCGTAGCCGGCATAGTGCCCTCCGCGATACACTTGTTATAATGCGCAAAGATACCCGGTATATTCAGTCCGTACGGGCAGGGCATGCAGTAGTTGCAGGCAGTGCAAGGAATGGCTTTCAGTTCGTAGATGTCTCTGGCGAGTGTCAGGAGCCACTGCTCTTCTTCCGCTGTGAGGGGAAGCAAAGGCGAATAGGTCGTGACATTCTCTTTCAGGTGCTCCAGATACGTCATACCGGAGAGGACGGTCAGCACGCCTTCGGGGTTGCCCGCAAAGCGGAACGCCCACGCGGCAGGCGAATAGCGGCTGTCTTTCTCGCGCATCTTGGCGGTGATAGCGTCCGGCTGCTTCGCCAGACGGCCACCCAACAGCGGTTCCATGATCACCGCCGGAATACCGCGTTTATGCAGCTCCGCGTAGAGGTAGTCGGCATCGGTGTTGCGCGGGTTGATCTCGTTGGCGTAGTTCCAGTCCAGATAGTTCAACTCTATCTGCACGAAGTCCCAATGATACTTACCCTCGTCATGCCACTGAAGGAGGGTGTCAAAGACCTTCACATCGCCGTGGTACGAGAAACCGAGGTTACGGATGCGCCCTTTCGTCTTCTGCTCCACGAGCCAATCGAGGATGCCGTTTTCCATATACCGTCCGTAGAACGCACCTATGCCATCTCTACCACCTCCGCTCATGCCTATGCCGTGCAACAAGAGGTAGTCCACGTAGTCGGTCTGGAGGTATTGCAGCGAACGCTCGAACATTGCTTTGGACTCTCGGGCCGACCATGTGTCGGGCGAGAAATTGGAGAGTTTGGTAGCAATGAAATAACTGTTCCGCGGATGGCGCGAAAGGGCAATACCGGTGCTCTGCTCCGACAGACCCTGACAATACGCCGGCGATGTGTCGAAATAATTGACGCCGTGCTCAAGAGCGTAATCCACCATCTCATTCACCGCCTCCTGGTCTATCGGGCTGTCCGGATTCTCCCGCGCCGTACCGCCAGCCTGAACCGGCAGACGCATCATGCCGAAACCTAAGAGCGAGACTTTGTCGCCGGTGTTCGGGTTGGTGCGAAGGGTCATTCGCCCTTCTCCCTCCCTTGAGCGGGTGAAGAGCTCTGCTCGATCGGACGCCCAGTGGTCGTCCGTAGAACAAAGCGGGGAGGGGTTCTTCTTGCAGGCGGTTGCCAGAACCGATGTAGCCGCTACGGCTGCTGCGCTATGTTTGATAAATTCTCGTCTGTCCATAATTATCAATTATCAATTCTCAATTCTCAATTGATATGGTGCATGGTGTTTCCTTCTACATAGATGGCGCTGAAGGGGCGTGCGGGACATAGGTTCTCGCACTTGCCGCAACCGATACATTTCTCGGTATCTACTACCGGCACTTCGACCGTGCGACCATTAATCTCTTTCTCCACCATCTGAATAGCCCATGTCGGACAATGTCTTGCGCATGCTCCGCAGTGGTCACCGTTGGTGACAGGGATGCAGTTCTGCTCAATCCACACGGCGTGACCGATATGGATGGCGGTCTTCTCCTCTTTGGTGATGGCTTTGATAGCCCCGGTAGGACAAACCTGGCTGCAACGTGTACACTCCGGGCGGCAGTAGCCGCGCTCAAAGGACATCTCCGGCTGCATGAGTTTCATCGGGTCGGTAGAAGGGCGCAACACATTATTCGGACACGCGCTGACGCATAACTGGCACGCCGTGCAGTGGCGGTTCATGTTATACGCAGAGACCGACCCCGGCGGCGTGATTGGCGTCTCGCGGTGAGGTGCTTTCTTCTCCTCAATGACCGCCATGCCGCCATCAACTTTCATCTTCGCTTGCGCCATCGCAACTGCGCCTGTTGCCAGCAAAGCGCTTGTGACAAAAGCACGTTTGTTCATGTCCGGCTGTCTTTCAGCGTCAGCGGTCTTTGTACTTTGAGCGGAGCGGTCTTTCAGCGCAAGCGGTCTGTAATGCAGCGCATCGAAATGGCACACCTCTAGACAGTCGCCGCAGGCTACGCAACGCGTGGCGTCCACTGTTCCTGCTTTGAAATCAATCGCCGAGGCCTTGCAGTTCTTCTCGCAGAGTGAGCAGTTCTTGCATTTATCCTTATCCATCTGCACGCGCATGAGCGAGAAACGGCTGAAGAAAGAGAGGATCGTGCCGACCGGGCAGACGGTGTTGCAATACGTCCGTCCGTTGCGCCAAGCCAAGACACCCAGTACGCCAAGTGTCAGGAGGGCAACGATAAATGTAGTCACGCTCCGCATCCATAACTGCACTTCGGAGAAGATATAACTGTCGTAATGGCTCTCGAACGCCGCCAGCCCGTTGTTGAGCATGTCATACAGCGGTCGGAAGAGCGAGTTGACCACCCGTCCGTAGGCGGAGTAGGGGGCTAACAGCGTCGTCACGGGTGCAAAACCGATGATGAGGCAGACAACAAACACCGCCAGCACACCATAGCGCAGCCATTTCTTCTCCGGCGAATGGCTGTAGCGGTTCTTCTTCGCTTTCTTGCCCATCCAGCCGAAAATGTCCTGCATCACGCCCAAGGGGCAGATAACAGAACAATAGATGCGCCCGAAAAGGAGCGTCACTGCAATGAGGATCAGCAGCATAGTATAGTCCAATGCCAGCAGAGCAGGCAGGAACTGAATCTTCGCCACCCACGCAATATGCTGGCTCAGCCCCCAACTGACGCCGAGGAAGAGCAGGTTAATCAGCACAAAACAGACCGTGGCAAGAGTTATTCGGATTTTTCGTAACATAGAGTTTATTTTTTCGTGAGCAGACTAAGAGGCTTTCTCTACCAGCCGTTTGCCCAGTTCATAGGCTTTCTGCAGGTCCTGCGGGAAACGGTTGGCGCGGATGTCGGCACGGACGGACTCATCCACCGCAGTCTCATAACGGCTGTAGTCGTTGAACTGGTAGGTCTCATGCGAGCAGAGCATCTCCGGCTGGCTGCCGAAGATTCCCAGCACGCGGCAGTTCTCGCCGAGGATAACATCGTAATGCAGCGGTTGCATAAGTGCTTCCGGCGCATTCATCGTGTAGATAGCCGCACACTGTATCTTCTTGCGGATCTTCGGTGCCGAGTAGTCGCAGTAATTGACCGCAGGGAATACAAGCCGCTCGATGAATGAACGCGCCATGCCGGTCGGGAATGAGTCATACACGGGCGAACCGATAACCAGTACATCGGCGTTGACGGCTTTCTCCAGAATGGGTTGCAACTCATCTTTGATGGCGCAAAGACCATTGACTTTATTGCCCTTCAGTTTGCAGGCGAAACAGGACTTGCACCCCTGATAATTCAAACCGTAAAGATGAATCATCTCTACCTCCGCGCCTGTTTCCTGTGCGCCCTTCATGGCGGACTCCAGCATCTGAGCGGTGTTTTTGTTCTTACGCGGGGAACCATTGATAAAAACGGCCTTCATATATGATTTAGATTGTATTCGGATGCAAAGGTACTGATTTTTTCTGACATATGCAAGGTTTTCATGAAGAGACTCTATTTTTTCTTTCTGAATATCACATGCTCGCTCAGCGCAAAATTCACTATTCCGGAAACGCTGAGGGCAAGGATGTTACAGATTAGCACATCCCATCCGCCCGAGAAACGCTCGATAAGCAGCAAGACACCCATCTTAATCAGGAATGTACTGGTGCAAGAGAGATTATACCCTGCGTAGTGACGGAGGAATGACCGGAAAGTGTGAGCCGAGACCCGGTCGCGCCACACGGAAAAATAGGCTAATAAAAAATTAGTCAGCACGGCACACTCAAACGATATAAACGGCGAGAGCAGATACTCGCCCCAATAACGGCCTTTGAACAGATAGTGCGAACAAAGCCATAGAACGAGCATATCTACTGCCGTTCCTGCCAGCGTCGATGCTGCGAATTTCAAATACCTGATTATTATTTCCTTGAACTTAATGCTGCTCATTTTGCGGATGTTTGACTAACGGGTCTTTCTTTGCGAACCAATGCAGATCCCTGAAAAAACTGACGAAATAGAAGATCGCAAGGATGCACAGAATACCCGCACCGATGATATCCAGCGAACCATAATGAACGGTCTCGCCGAAATACTCAAACGAACCATGATAAGCGGTAAGAGCCGGGACATACATCAATAGGATATTGGCAATGATGATGATTAAGCGGAACTCCGTGGGACCCATCTTGCCGTACGTCAGTTTGAACTCGCTCTTGAGGTGCGCATTGATGCTGACATAGACCGTCAGGGCGAGATATGCCGTATAACAAAGCACCGCCACACTGAGGTTCATCAGCGGCGAGAGGCCTGCGCCGATGAACATAAACGCCTCGGTAATAGTATCAATGTTATGATCCAGATAATAGCCGTAAAGCGGCCGCTGGGTGTTCCGCACGCGGGCTATTGTGCCGTCCAAAGAATCCCCGAACCAGTTGATTACAAGTCCCAGACAGGACAGCCAGAGCCAATAGATACTATAATGTGTCAGGAAGAAACCCAGACCGCCAAGGAACGAACCGAAAAGTCCGAACCATGTCAGCATATCGCTTGTTACCCATTGCGGCATCCGTGATGCCATCCATACTAACGCTTTTTTCTCTACTCCGTTCAGGAGCGATGTCTGAATACGTGTTGATTGTTTGATTTCCATTGCTTTATATTTTTTTGCCGGACTATTCTATGCAAAAAATGTGCCATTTTACCTTTAGAGAAGGCATATATGGTATAAAAAAGAATATTTCAATGAAAATTTGTATATTTCAAAAAAAAGCAGTATTTTTGTAGCCGATACAAAAATCACTGTACATGAAACATATCACCTGCTATCTTCTTCTCGCCGTGGCTGTCATCCTGACCGCCTGCGCACCGGAAGACTCCTCTCTCGCTTTTGCCGAAGAGATCGCCCGCTCCGAGATGCGGCACAACCCCGAATTATGGACCTGTGACGGCGCCTCCAAACCCAAATGGGAATACACCCCCACCCTCATGGCACGCGCTTTCGTGGAACTCTATTCCGCTACGGGCGACACCGCCTATCTGGCTCACGCACAGCGTTTTGCAGACCAGTTCATCGGACAAGACGGCGTCATCCTCACCTACAAGCAGTCCCTCTATAACATGGACCGTATCCAGGGCGGCAATTTCCTCATTCTCCTCAACGGGATAGCCCCCAAGCCCGAATACACGATTGCCATAGAGACCCTCCGTGACCAGCTGCGCAACCAGCCTCGGACCGCCGAAGGCGGCTTCTGGCACAAGCAGGTGTACGAACACCAGATGTGGCTTGACGGACTCTTCACCGGCACGACCTTCTATGCCCGTTATGCGGCGTGGAAACCCGAACCGGAAGCATGGAGCGACATAGCACGCCAGTTCCTCATCGTGGACAGACACACGCTCAAACCCAACGGCCTCAACCACCACGGATGGGACGAGAGCCGCCGTATGGGATGGGCGGACAGTATCACCGGTTGCAGCCCCGAGACATGGGGAAGAGCCGAAGGATGGTACGTCATGGCGCTCTGCGACGTGCTGGAACTCATGCCCTCCGACCAACCCGAACGGCCGGAACTGGAGGCTATCCTCCGCCGCGTGGCAGACGCACTGATGACCTATCAGGATAGAGACACCCGGCTGTGGTACCAAGTGCCCGACCGCGCAGGAGAAGAAGGCAACTACCTCGAATCCACCTGCTCCGCCATGTACTGCTACGCCTTCGCCAAAGGCGCACGGCTGGGAATCCTATCACCCGAATACAAACAGAAAGCCGAACAGATACTGTCCGGCTTAAAGACCTATAAGATCCGCCTCAACGATGACGGGACACTCTCGCTGACCGATTGCTGCGCAGTAGCAGGACTCGGCGGCAACCCCTATCGGGACGGCACCTATTCCTATTATATCCACGAGCGCGTACGGGACGACGACCCCAAAGGCGTAGCACCGCTTATTCTTGCAGCGCTGGAATTAGCGAAGTGACAAACCCGTACTCCGGGTACTCTCTCAGGAGGTCTTGCGCACGGCGCAGGGCCTCTTTCTTGTTTCCCGCTTTCTGGTAGCACTGTACGATATACATCTTCGTCGCCGGCCGCCACCAGCAGTGATACCAATCCTTGCCCTCAAACCGTTTCTCGGCTTTCAGAAAGAGCTCCAGTGCTTCTTTCTTGTCGCCGAAAGGTTTCGGGGCGTAAAACAGTGCCGTAGCGCAATAACAGAGTGTCATCGGGTCCTCCGGCGCCAGCTTCACCGCCTCACGCGCCAACTCCAGTGACTTGACCGGATGGAATGACTCGCGCAGCCGCAGCTCATAAACATAGACCGCGCTCATGTACATCTCGTAATGCCCTTTGGGCAACTTGCCCTTTATCGCCTCCGTATGCCGGCGGAAACGCTGTACGTACCGCTTGGCTTCCGGCAGCAAGGTCTCTTTGCCGTCTTTCTTCGCCTCCGCTACGATATACCCGCAATACCCGTACTCGTACAATAAATCCTTTGTACTTTGTACATCGTCCCTTCGCACATCAATATGCGCTTTCCATGCCGGCATGTCGTTCGTCAGGTATGCTTTCAGCAATGCCCCATCCGCCGAAAAATCTTGGGCGGATAGGGTCATGCTGAAAACTATCAGGAGAAGCCCCAAAACACTCCTTTGTACTTGGTACTTAGTCACTTGGTCACTTGCATTTATTTGCCTCTTTCCAGCAACAGCGTACGGGTCGGCTGGTCGCAAACCTCACTCGGACCGTAGTATTGGATCGGCCCCGGATAGATATAACTGGTCTCTGGATCTGCCCAGTCCTCGCGGTGAGCCTGGAGGTATTGGAACGGCTTGCCGTTGAGGTCCACAAGAGCCTTCTGGATGACCGGTTTCATCTTGCCGTTACGCTTCTCCATGTTCATCATCATCGTGATAGGCACACCGCCTGCAATCCACTCGGCTGCCGGACGGGTCAGGTTGCGCACGAGCGACATGTAACCGGTCTTGCCGGCTGCAATCAGGTGGGTGGCATTCACGCCGATGGAATAGCAGTAGTCTGCATCAAAATTCGACGGCATCGCGCAACGGCCTTCGTAACCGAAGAAGTGGTTGAGGGCGGAGAACTTGCCTTTGTACTCGCCGTTGGCTTTGAGAACCGCCAGACGTTTCTGTACCATCTCAATCAGCAGTTTCTCGGTCTCGATCTGGCTGACCATCACGTTTCCGTGCGGGTCACGGTCAAGCGTCAACTGCTTGGCTATGCCCTTCGGCAGCGAACGGAACAGCTCGCACGAAGCCGGAGTGAGCATGGATTTGACATACTCGCGTTTGGCATCGTCGCCGTCCAGACCGGTGAACTCTTCGTTGTTGGCGAGCATGTCGTTCAGCTCCTGAATCAGCACGCGCATGGCCGGAATGAACTCAATCAGACCTTCCGGAATGAGCACGGTACCGAAGTTCAGACCCGCATTAGCGCGGGCAACGATTACCTTCACGATACCCTCTACAATCTCGTTCAGCGTCATCTTCTTTGCCTCTACCTCCTCGGATATCAAGCAGATATTCGGCTGGCTCTGGAGTGCGCACTCCAATGCGATATGACTTGCGGAACGACCCATCAAACGGATGAAGTGCCAGTATTTCTTCGCACTGTTGGCGTCACGCTGGATATTACCGATAAGTTCAGCGTACGTCTTACAAGCGGTATCAAAGCCGAACGAAGTCTCAATCATCTCGTTCTTCAGGTCGCCGTCAATGGTCTTCGGGCAACCGATGACTTGGATGCCGCATTGCTTCTGGAGGTAGTACTCGGCAAGTACGCACGCGTTGGTATTGCTGTCGTCGCCGCCGATGATGACGATAGCCTTGATGCCCAACTGTTTGCAGATCTCGATACCGTTATCAAACTGCCAAGTCTCTTCCAGTTTGGTACGACCGGAACCGATGATGTCGAATCCGCCGGTGTTGCGGTATTCGTCGATGATAGCGCCGGTCAGCTCCTGGTACTTGCCGTCAATCAGACCCGAAGGGCCTCCGAGGAAACCGTACAGTTTGTTCTCCGGATTCAACGCCTTCAATCCGTCATAAAGACCGCTGATGACGTTGTGTCCGCCGGGAGCTTGTCCACCCGAGAGAATCACGCCGACATTGAACGGCTCTGCGCAGACATTCTTGCCGGTGGTCGGCTCCATGGTGATGATTGGCAGACCGTACGTGTTCGGGAAGAGTTTTTGGATTTCCTCTTGGTCTGCAACGGACTGTGTTTTCTCGCCTTCTACGAGGCGTACTGCGCCCTGCAATGCTACCGGCATCTTCGGCTGATAGCTCTGACGCGCAATCTGTAATGGACTTTTTTGCATAAGATTAGTATATTTAATGTAATAATGTAACGATTTAACGCGGTTCACCGCAAATTTGCCTGCAAATTTACTGCTTTTTTTTGACATATGCAAGATTGAAAGGATTTTTATGCCAAATATTTTTCGTTTAGCCTTCATTCTGCATCTATTTAGCCTGTAGGATGTCTATTCTGTCTGTGGAATTGAGGTAAAAAACGAATTGTGCATTTGCTTGGCATTGGGTGGCATCGGTTGTTTGAGAGTTTGAGACTTCGTCTTGGTTAATTCGGCTGCAAAGGTACAAAAAAATGACATACACAAGGGTGTATGCCACTTTTTCCTGTTTTTAAGGAGTGTGCTGTGCGCCTGTGGTTCACAGTTTCTCTCTTGAGGGCTCAGATTGCGTTGCCGGGATCATCAGACGGGATGGTTTCTCCCGGATTACCAAGAGTACTGCCACTCATCAATGAGGTCGTTTCGGTAAAGCATATGACACTCATTTGTGGCTCTGAATAAACCTTCTTTCTCATAAAGCTATATTGATTTGCTATTTTAATTATTTTACCAATTGGCCGTCCACAGTATATATCCGCTCGTTGAGCAGGATATACATCCGGCCGTCACGAATCACCTTAACCGGTTGTTGTCCGTTGCTTGGTGTTGCATCCATGCCGGTTGTGACGTTCGCTTTTTCCGTTTCGTCAAACATCACCGGCATGCCGCGGCGAACCGGGGCACCCTGTGGGGTGCTGGTGGCTTTGACGGTGAAGTAAGCACGGAAAGGCTTGAGGGCATTGTCGGTGTTGGACCAGAAGATTTTGTCATTGACTCCGACAAAGAGGTGGTGGAAATCTTCTGCACTCTCAACGCCCGGGGTAAACGGTGCATAGATACCTTGGTAGT
>CACYKR010000057.1:0-6603 GCA_902774995.1 uncultured Bacteroidales bacterium
GTCGAGCTCAATGAGATGTTCCCTGCCACCATGCGTGGTATGCACGACCTCTACGAGCCACTTGATCCTCCTTGCCGTCGTGAGATACCGATCTACAAACCCTCCGACCGCTGCGGCTCTGACCACTTGAAGGTCGATCCCGCAAAGATTGCTGCGGTAGTGAAGACCAACCGTCCGAACGAGATAGCAGCTTTCACGCCGGTGGATGAGACCACTGCGAAGATAGGTGCTAACGTAGCTGCTTTCCTGGAGGCAGAGATGAAAGCCGGACGTATTCCTGCGTCTTTCCTGCCGATTCAATCGGGTGTGGGCAACGTAGCTAACGCCGTACTTGGTGAACTCGGTAAGAACCCGCATATCCCGCCGTTTGAGATGTACTCGGAGGTTATTCAGGACTCCGTGGTGGACCTCATCAAAGCCGGTCACTGCAAGTTCGCTTCCGGCTGCTCCCTGCGTCTCGTGGAGAGCAAGATGGCGGAAGTCCTTGCAGACCTGGATTTCTACCGCGACAAGCTCTTGCTTCGTCCGCAGGAGACCTCCAACAGCCCGGAAGTAGCTCGTCGTCTCGGCATCATCGCTATCAACACCGCTCTCGAGGCAGATATCTACGGTAACGTCAACTCGACGCATGTATGCGGCACGAAGATGATGAACGGTATCGGCGGTTCAGGTGACTTCGCGCGCAACGCGTACCTTAGTATCTTTACGACCGCATCGACGGCGAAGAACGGCGCTATCTCGTCCATCGTACCGATGGTAACGCACCTCGATCACTCCGAGCACTCTGTGAAGGTTATCGTCACCGAGCAAGGTGTAGCCGATCTGCGTGGTAAGAGTCCGCGTCAGCGTGCCGAGGAGATCATCAATAACTGCGTAGCGCCCGAGTATCGCGAGATGCTCCGCGACTACCTCAAGATCTCCAAGCACGGTCAGACCCAACATAACCTCTCGTGCGCCTTCGCGATGCACGAGGAGTTCATGAAGTCCGGCGACATGCGCAATACCAAGTGGGAGAACTACTTGCGTTGATTCTTAATGATTACGTTAGCCTTTGCAGGCACAAAGGCTAACCGTTGGGGTATTAGCTCATCTGGCTAGAGCGCAACACTGGCAGTGTTGAGGTGAGCGGTTCGAGTCCGCTATACTCCACAAATCTCTCAATAGTCGTCAGGCCTCATATGGAAGTAATGCTCTGCGAGTTATCTCTGACCAACTCCAGCAGGAAATGCCGGGATTGAAAGGCTTTTCAGAGACCAGTTTGAAAAGAATGCGCAAATTCTATGAGGAATGGAGCGAGTTGATAGAGAATCGTCCACCGGTAGCGGACGATTTGAATGCAGCCATTATACCATTTGATAATCAGCATATAGCGAACTACCGGAAGCATATAAAAATATCTTACCCTCTGCCGAGGAATTAAGAAAACTACTATAACGTTAGTTAATCCACGAAATTGTGCAAAAATTGCACTTTTCTAAACGATTTTTGCCGAAATACTTGCATATATCAAAAAAAAGCAGTATTTTTGCGCAGCAAAATTAAATACACGCACTATGGAGACAAGAACTTTCAAATTGGATGCAACTGCTTTCTTCAAGAAAATGCAGGCAGACAAGCAGGCCTTGAATGCGTGCATTCGTCAGGGTAAAAATGTAAGTACAGAGGCTAAAAAACGTGGACTTACACTCGCTACGCCCATATGATTTCCGAAAAGCAGATGATGCCACTTATTACTTCGAGACGGAAAACGGCTTGAAGTACAGGGCTTATTTTGTTGAGTTCCCCGCTACGTTCTATAAGTTGTATTCTTTCTCTTTTGAAAAAGAGGAAGGGAATGCTCCGTATGACAAGCGCGTAAAAGATACAATCGTCACGGTTCTGTCGGATTTCTTTGATTCGGAGAATTATATTCTGGGCTATACATGTGATGTGACGGATGGTCGGGAGATGGCGCGTAAGCGTTTGTTTGACCGCTGGTTTGAGCAAGCCAATAACGGCTCTCTTCGCAAGATTGATTTTCAGACAGATAACATCTACGTATCGCTGATTGTCAACCGGAATTATTTTGCAATCGATGCCGCAGTTCAAGACATCAACCAACTGTTTGTAGATATCTTATCGCAAAAATAGAATTATAAAACTAACCCTGCCTATGGCATAAACGACAGATAAACATATATAAATAATAGCGTAATAAACCAAACTTGACATTTTGGAACCTGAACAACTTCAAAAGTCATATACTTATTCAAGAAAGGTTTATGCACGCTCACGTGATAGCGTGAGTTTTCGGTGCATAAATTTGGATAAGTAAGGTAAGTTCAGGACCTCAAAATGTCAGATAAGTGCAGTTGGGAACGCACGCTTTTCATATTGTTAAATCGTCAATAAAATACAAAATCATGAGAAAACAAATTCTTTTATTGTTTGTGGTATGTTCTACATTATTGCATGCCCAAAATCTAATTCAAGTACACCTAATGACTAATAAAGAAATCATGGAGTCTGCACAAGTGCTTGGTAAGATGGTCTTTGAAGGCAACAAACTAAAGATTTACGACATGCAGGGTCAATTGATTGCTGAACCTGTCTGGACTGAAGAATCGACCATAGAGGTAAATTCTGATGTTAGTTCTGTAACTATCTCAAACGGAGAAGGAGAGCAGCAAACCATAGAAATTCCAATGGGAGTGGACAATATAGAAATGCCGTCAAGTATTTCTATTGATGGTAATATGCTTACTATATCAGGAGTAATAGATGGTGAAAATATCCGCCTCTATAATATGAATGGGGTGTTACTGAAACAAGATGTAGTACACGGCGAGTCTGCATATATTCCTGTTTCTGATATCCCGAGTGGTTCGTATATATTGATAATAAGTAATAACTTCCTTAAAATCTTGAAACGATGAAAAAGAGAGTGCTTGTTTTATCTTTGTTGATAATAACAATGTATTTGAATGCCCAAATTACATTTTTTGGCAGTAGGTGGGAGAGAGTCTATAATACAGAAACTCAATCAAGAGATAAGGATTCTATCATATCATTTGTTGCAGATCAATATAACTATGATGAAATTGACATGATTTCGTCTCGACAGGAAGAAATGTATCCATATGACGGAAGTTCCTTTTTAAATTCTTTGTGTCTATGGAAGAATAATAGCATGGTGAATGATAGTTATTTCTATAGGATGTATATTCGGGATGGTGTGCATGATACTCAAAGCAACACTTATGATAGAGTTTGGCTTGACAGTATTGTTTGGCATCCTATTTCTCTCGAAAATGTAAACTTTTCCATAGAGAGAGACACCATTCCTGTAGTAGAATTATATGGTTCAAGTTCCCGAACGTACAAAATAGGAATAGAACCTCACTATGCAACAATATCATATGGCGTTTCTAATTCTGATACCTCTATACTCGATGCATCAATTCAAAAAGTCGCAACACAAAGAGGTACTCCTTATTTTAACAATGAGTTAGTATTGACAGTTTCTCCTAAGTCTATTGGAAGTACAGTTCTTACTATGACTTTTAATAATTCTATCAGAAAACAATTGGAGATAGTTGTTAAGCAAAGTCCCGGTGTACAAGACGAGACAAGTCTCCCTATTGATTCACTGTTTACTAAGATTTATTCCCGTTTAGTATTAACAGGGAACCAAATGCCAGGTGGCGAACCAGATTGGAAAGGAGCAGATGAAGGTTATATGGGCTTTTATAGAGGTCTTTTTAGTTTGCAGGAGTTGAGTGCGGATCAACTATTTTGGGTATGGAACGATGTTGGAATTGACAAATTGGTAACAAATGAAATACAATCAGATAATATTATGGTTGAGAGTTTCTTTCATCGCCTTTACTACAATATATGGCTATGCAATAGTTACCTGAAACGAACAGAAAATCAAGCATCTTTAGCCATTAAGCGAGCAGAAGTTCGTTTCCTTAGAACATATTTCTACTATTATTTATTAGATATGTTCGGTAATGTACCTATTGTGACGGAGAATACGGCTTTCACTTCAACACCTCAAAGTTCACGTAAACAATTATATGATTTCGTTGAATCTGAACTTCTTGCCGTTGAACCTGAGTTATCAGCAGTTGGCTATAAAGAAGATTATTACCGTGTGGACAAAGCCGCGGCTTGGATGCTCCTTTCGCGATTGTATCTCAATGCTCCTGTTTTTTACTCCGCAAATGTTGAGTATGATAAAGCAGCCCTATATGCTTACAAAGTAATTCAATCATCCTATGATTTGGCATCTCATTATAAATGGCTGTTTATGGGAGATAATAACCAAAGGAGTACTACTAATGATGCGTGGAAAGAAATGATTTTTACAATTCCTCAAGAAGGAACATCGTTTTATAGTTGGAGCGGTAGTTTATTTTTAGTTGCGTCCATGTCGAGTTCCAAATCACCACTTATTGGATGTAATGGTTACTGGGAGTGCATACGTTCTCGTAAACAATTGGTAGATATCTTTTTCTCTGACCCATCTAACGCAATTCAAGGAACAGCAAATGAACTAACACGAGCAGCCAATGATGATCGCGCGCGTTTCTGTAATTATTATAATGGTCAAGCATGGCAATATGATGGAAAGTATCGTTTCGGATCTGATGCGTTTTATGCTGGTTGGTGCATTCAAAAGTGGTCTAATTGGTACTCTAATTCAGGAGATAGCATAGTAATGGGCTCACACCCAAATTTCCCAGATACAGATATACCATTGATGCGTAAGGCAGAAGCATATTTGAACTACGCAGAGGCTGTTGCTCGTGGTGGCGCACAAGTAGGAAATTTGACCGCTGTTGATGCAGTAAATATAGTGAGACGTCGTGCTAATGCAACAGAAATCCAGACTATTTCTCTTACTGATATTTTAGACGAACGAGGACGGGAGTTTTATGCAGAGGGTTATCGCCGTTCTGACTTGATTCGTTTTGGAAAGTTTGGTGGAAATACAAGATATCAATGGGAAGGAAAGTCAGGAGAGAAAGACGGAAAGGACTTCCCGCAATACATGAATTTATACCCAATACCGGCAGCATTATTGCCATCTATATCTCAAGGAGTACAAAATGCAGGATATTGATTTATAGAATAATTATTTCAAATACGGCACAAACAAATGTGCCGTATTTGGATAATAAAGGAATTTTAAAAAAACAGAACCTTTCTTGTGTCATGTATGGTAGTGGCGCGAGAATGGCTGATTGACTGCTACAATTTGGCGAGTGGAACAACCACTGAAATCTTAATAATCGTACATTATTCGGGATGAAAATGGGCGATTATGAACAGGTTTAAAGTCTTACTTAACTCTTACATAAGTCTTATTTTAGTCTTACTTGACTCCTACATGTCAAAATCTTAATAATCGGATACTTTTTAGGGCAACAAGCGGATAAAAAACGGGACAGTGACGTACGTAATGGTAACGAGATGGTAACGGGAATGGAGGCTAAATACACGCAAAAAATCTACAAAATTCCTATACTTCTTGCATATGTCAAAAAAAGTTGTACCTTTGTACTCGAAATTTTTGTGGAAATACACACTTTTTTAGAAAGTAAATCATTTTTGCTATGCAAAATCAGTAGAGGATTTGGGATTGCGTAATGCACGTATCGGTTTCCGCCAATACGAAGAAGGACATCTGATGGAAAACCTCATTTATAATGAATTGAGAATGCTGGGATATACGGTAGATGTCGGACAAGTAGTTGTAGAGCAAAAAGATGAGGACGGAAAGCGCAAACGTCAGACTTTTGAGGTGGATTTTGTATGCAACAAGGGCTATTCCCGGGTATATATTCAATCTGCATATAAACTTCAAAACGAAGACAAATATCGCCAAGAGATAAATTCCCTGACTCGTCTATCGGATGGTTTTCGCCGCGTAGTCATTTCCGGTATGTTGGAACCCACGCACATGGATGACAAAGGGATATACTTTGTTAATGTGTATGATTTCCTCCGCAACCCAGCAGCGTATATTGATAACTAAAAAGCTTTTAATTCTCCATACATTCCGCCTGTATGCGCAGGCAGATTTTTTGATAGAAAGGCAAAAAAATGCCCGAATGCTTGCGTATGTCAAAAATAAGTAGTACCTTTGCAGTCGCAAAGGTCAATGAGAAAATAATCCAATGACCAAATCGTACATAAATCGTACATCGTAAATTAGTAAATCGTAAATATTTTTCATGTATCCACAACAAGTAATAGACGCCCTTCGGCATGTGCGGTACCCGGGGACGGGTAAGGACCTCATAGAGAGCGGGATGCTGGAGGACGATATCCGTATCTCCGGTTTCGAAGTGTCGTTCTCGTTGATTTTCCCGAAGGACAATGACCCCTTTATGAAATCGGTGGTGAAAGCCTCCGAGGCGGCACTCAAGACCTATATCGACTCCAACATCACGGCACATATACATACCAAAACCCCTCCCCATCCCTCCCCTCAAGGGAGGGGGACGAAGAGCGGTCCCATCCGCGCCAAACATATCATCGCCGTGCATAGCGGCAAGGGTGGAGTAGGCAAGTCCACGGTGGCGGCTAACCTTGCTGTCGCTCTGGCTAACA
>CACYKR010000057.1:6654-21114 GCA_902774995.1 uncultured Bacteroidales bacterium
GAGCCTATTGAGCAGTACGGCGTGAAGATGCTCTCTATCGGATTCTTCGTCACCCCCGAGAGTGCGGTTATCTGGCGCGGAGGCATGGCGTCAAACGCTATCAAACAGCTCATCGAAGATGCCCATTGGGGTGAACTCGATTATTTCCTCATCGACCTCCCGCCGGGCACCAGTGACATCCATCTGACACTCATCTCCGAGCTGCAGCTGACCGGCGCTATCGTCGTTACCACCCCGCAACCCGTAGCGCTTGTCGATGCCCGCAAAGGTGTGGAGATGTTCCGCAACGAGAAAGTGAACGTGCCTATCCTCGGTCTCATTGAGAATATGGCGTGGTTCACCCCCGCCGAACTGCCGAATAACAAGTATTATATCTTCGGCAAGGACGGAGGAAAAGTTCTCGCTGAAGAGCTCCAAATCCCGCTACTTGGGCAGATTCCGTTGGTTCAGTCCATCCGCGAGGGGGGCGACGAAGGCATGCCTATCGCCCTGCAAGCCGGTCATCCGGCAGCCATGGAGTTTGACCGCATAGCGGACAAACTGTTAAAGAGTTGAACCGTTTCATGAACAGAACCGCCGAACTCGGAACATTACCGGTACACCAGCTTCTCTGGAAGTACGCCCTGCCCGCCATCATTGCGATGACGGCGAGTTCGCTGTATAACATCGTCGATAGCATCTATATCGGTCATGGCTGCGGCGCGTTAGCACTCGGTGCGCTGACGGTGGCAAAGCCGTTCATGGATATCTGTGCCGCCTTTGGCAGCCTGGTCGGAGTGGGCGCCTCTTCGCTCCTGGCAATCTATCTGGGCGAGAAAGACTACGAGCGCGCCAACCGCGTCTTGGGCAACGTCATCGTCATGAATATCATCCTCTCGGCTATCGTCATGGCGGTGGGACTGATATGGCTCGATCCTATCCTGATGGCTTTCGGTGCCAGCGAGGACACCCTGCTGTATGCGCATGAGTACATGGAGATCATCTTATACGGCAATATCCTCACGCATATCTATTTCGGTCTCAACTCCATGCTCCGTTCGGCGGGACACCCGCGTTTCTCCATGACGGCTACGATCGTGGCGGTGACGGTCAATATCATCCTCGACCCGATATTCATTTTCGGTCTGGATATGGGCGTCCGCGGAGCTGCACTGGCTACCGTCATCAGCCAGGCGGTAGCCGTCGTCTGGCAGTTCACCAAGTTCATGGACAAGAACGAGTTAGTCCGGTTTCACCGGGGAATTTGGCGTCTGAACCGTCATATCACCACCCGTGCGTTGGCTATCGGCATGGCGCCATTCCTGTATAACATCGCCCACTGTTTTGTAGTCATCATCATCAATAACCAGTTGAAGAATTTCGGCGGGGACTTGGCCATAGCCTCCTACGGCGTGATCAACCGTCTGACTTTTGTCTTCGCGATGATAGTGATGGGTCTCAACCAGGGCATGCAGCCTATTGCCGGATATAACTACGGCGCACGCCATTACGACCGTATGTTACGCTCGTTCTACCTCACCTGTTTGTATGCCACGGGAGTGATGGCTGTTGTCTTTGTCCTCGGTGAGTGTTTCCCGAGAGCCGTGACGGAGGTCTTCACCCATGACGAAGCGCTTATCGCCATGACCGTCAGACCCATGCGTATTATCTGTTCCACCATGCTCATCATTGGCTTCCAGATGGTCACCGGTAACCTCTTCACCTCTATCGGTCAGGCCGGCAAGTCAATCTTCCTCAGCCTCACCCGCCAGGTGCTCTATCTCATCCCCCTGACACTCTGGCTGCCCACCCTTTTCGCCGATCCCGTCAACGGCGTGTGGTGGTCTATCCCTATCAGTGATTTCCTGGCTGCTCTCACGGCCGTGGTAGTCCTCCTCGCCTCCCGCCGCAAACTGCATCTGGAATGATTTTTTGAGAAAAATCTCTTTCTTCTTGCATATGTCAGAAAAAAGTAGTACCTTTGCGCCCGCAAAGGTTTTTGACTTGTAAAATGAGATTAGTATTTGCTTTGAATAACGCGTATAAGTTATGCGTCGTGTTCAATGATATGCAAAAAATGAAAATACCATTATGGCAAAAAAGAACGACATAATAAATATAGAAGCCGAGCAATCACAGCCATTGGAAAAGATAGAAAATCTTATTCAAGTAATCCGTGGCAAGCAAGTCATGCTTGACCGCGACTTGGCGAGGTTGTACGGAGTGGATACCAAACGTCTCAACGAGCAAGTAAAACGTAATATAGAGCGTTTCCCTATACATTTCCGTTTTCAACTCACAGAGAATGAGACAACTGAACTGGTCGCAAATTGCGACCGGTTGAAGGCACTTAAGCATTCCAGTGTTTTCCCTTATGTATTCACGGAGCAGGGAGTAGCTATGCTGTCAACCGTCCTACGTAGTGAGACGGCTGTAAATGTGAGCATTCATATTATGGATGCATTCACGGCAATGCGCCATTTCATTGCGTCCAATGCGCAGGTGTTCCAACGCTTGGAGGTCATGGAGCGCAACCAGTTGGCGCTCAACGCACGCCAGATCGAAACGGATCATAAATTAGAGGAAGTCTTCCGGCGTTTGGATGACGGCAGTGTCAAGCCGGAACAGGGCATCTTCTTTGACGGGCAGATATTTGATGCATACACGTTTATCAATGACCGCATACGCGAGGCGAAGAAACGCATTGTGCTGATTGACAACTATGTGGATGACAGTGTTCTGGCTATGCTGGACAAACGGAACAAAGGCGTGTCGGCAAAGATTTACACCCGGAACATATCTCACCAACTGACTTTGGATTTTGAGAAGCACAACGCGCAGTATGCGCCGATAGAGGTAGAGCAGTTCGACCGCGCCCATGACAGGTTTCTGTGCATTGATGAGACGGTCTATCATGTAGGTGCGAGCCTCAAAGACCTCGGCAAAAAGTGGTTCGGTTTCAACCGTATGGAATGGACTACGGACGAATTGTTAAGCAAGATATGAATGGGGTTTTTGAATAGAAAGTTAGCAAACGAATAAACATTATATATGAAAAAATTTAACGAATACAAACGATTGGATTTGGCTGCGCTGAGCCGCGAGGTGTTAGCGCAGTGGGAGAAAGAAGGACTATTTGAGAAAAGCGTGACTACCCGTGAGGGGCATCCGCAGTTTTTGTTTTTTGAGGGACCTCCCTCGGCGAACGGCATGCCGGGTATCCACCACGTTATGGCGCGTACTATCAAGGATACCTTCTGCCGTTTCAAGACCATGCAGGGCTTCCAGGTACGCCGCAAAGCCGGATGGGACACCCACGGTCTGCCCGTCGAGCTCGGCGTGGAGAAGATGCTCGGCATCACCAAAGAGGACATCGGCAAGAAGATCTCCGTCGATGAGTACAACGCCGCATGCCGCCGCGAGGTGATGAAATACACCAAGGAGTGGACCAACCTCACCAAACAGATGGGTTACTGGGTGGACCTGGACGACCCCTATATCACGTATGACAACAAGTATATCGAGACCCTCTGGTATCTGCTTAAAGAGCTCTACAAGAAGGGCTACCTCTATAAGGGTTATACCATCCAGCCGTACTCGCCGGCTGCCGGTACCGGTCTGAGTTCGCATGAGCTGAACCAGCCCGGCTGTTACCGTGACGTGAAGGATCTGACCTGTACCGCACGGTTTAAGGTCAAAGACGGCCGCTTCATCATCGCTTGGACAACTACCCCGTGGACTTTGCCTTCCAACACTGCCCTCTGCGTCGGTCCGAAGATTGACTACGTGGAGGTGGAGACCCCTGCCGGCGACCATATTATCCTCGCCGAGGCGCGTCTCTCTGCGTACGCCAAAGACCTCTGCGGAACGGACGAAGAAGGCAAACCGTTAGAGCCTAAAATCGTCTGGCGCGGCAAAGGCGCAGACCTTGTCGGCTTGGAATACGAACCTCTCTTCCCATGGGTCAACCCGGGCGAAGGAGCGTTCCGCGTCATCCCCGGTGACTATGTGACCACCGAGGACGGAACAGGTATCGTACACATCGCACCTACTTTCGGTGCCGACGATAAGAAAGTAGCCGATGCAGCCGGCGTACCGGGGCTGTATATGCAGACCAAAAATAACGGTCCGCGTCCGATGGTGGATTTCACGGGTAAGTACTGGAACGTCGAAGACTTGGACGAAGAGTGGTACAAAGCGAACGTCAACGACGAACTCTATCGCAAGTATGCAGGCCGTTGGGTAAAGAACGCCTACGACCCGCAGTTCACCGTGGACGGCAAATACGACGAGGCGGCCGCTGCCAAGGCCGAGTCGCTTGACCTCCATCTCTGTCTGGAGATGAAAGCCGACGGCCGTCTCCTCCGCACGGAGAAACACGTACACTCGTACCCCCATTGCTGGCGTACCGACAAACCGGTGCTCTATTACCCGCTGGACAGCTGGTTCATCAAATCGACCAAGGCGCGTGAGGAGATGATTGCCCTCAACAAGACCATCAACTGGCAGCCCGAATCCACCGGAACAGGCCGTTTCGGCCAGTGGCTCAACAACCTCAACGACTGGAACCTGAGCCGTAGCCGCTATTGGGGCACACCGCTGCCCATCTGGCGCACCGAGGACGGTTCCGAGGAAATATGCATAGGCTCTATTGCCGAACTCTTCGCGGAGATAGACAAGTCCGTCAAGGCGGGCTTCATGAAAGCGAACCCCTGGCCGAAACACGTAGTGGGCGATTACAGCAAGGCAAACTACGACCCTTCGGTCATTGACCTGCACCGTCCTTACGTGGATAGTATTGTTTTGGTTTCCCCGTCCGGCAAACCCATGAAGCGCGAGCTCGACCTCATTGACGTATGGTTTGACTCCGGCGCCATGCCGTACGCCCAGAACCACTACCCGTTCGAGAACGCCGACCTGCCCCGCACGGCGGACTTCATTTCCGAGGGAGTGGACCAGACCCGCGGTTGGTTCTTCACCCTCCATGCAATACATACCATGATTGAGGGCACCGTGGCATACAAAAACGTCATCTCCAACGGTCTCGTCTTGGACAAGAACGGCAACAAGATGTCCAAACGTCTGGGCAACGCCGTTGACCCGTTCGGTGCGCTGGATACGTATGGAGCCGACCCCGTACGCTGGTACATGCTCACCAACTCCAGCCCGTGGGAGAACCTCAAGTTCGACCCCGAAGGAGTGGACGAAGTGCGCCGTAAGTTCTTCGGAACGCTTTACAATACCTACGGTTTCTTCGCGCTCTATGCCAATGTGGACGGGTGGGGTCATGAGGACCTTAAAGACCTTAAGGACCTTAAAGACCTTACCGAGATCGACCGTTGGATTCTCTCTAAGCTGAACTCTCTCATCCAAGAGGTGACGGAGGCGTACGAAGCCTACGAGCCGACGAAAGCCGGGCGCGCTATCTCCGACTTCGTGCAGGACGATCTGTCCAACTGGTACGTGCGCCTCAACCGCAAGCGTTTCTGGGGAGGCGAGATGAATGCCGACAAACAAGCAGCTTATGAGACTTTATATCTCTGCCTGACAACGGTAGCCCAGCTCATGGCGCCCAACGCACCGTTCTACGCCGACCGTCTCTTCCGTGACCTGACAGGCGAGACCGTGCACCTCAGCACTTGGCCCAAAGCCGATGAAGCACTCATCAACAAGACCCTGGAGCGCCAGATGTACCTCGCGCAGCAGGCTACCTCGACTATCCTCTCTCTCCGCAAACGCGCAGAGAAGAACGTCCGCCAGCCGCTACAGAAAGCTGTCATCCCGACGCCCGACCAGGAGACTACTGATGCCCTGCTCCACGTTGCCGACCTCATCAAATCCGAAGTGAACGTCAAGGAACTCGTCATCGTTCCTGCCGAGCAGTCGGAGATACGCCTTGTCAAGAAAATCAAGCCGAACTTCAAAGTGTTGGGCAAGAAAGTCGGTGCGAACATGAAAGCCGTAGCCGCCGAGATCAACGCGATGAACCAAGACCAGATCGCGCAAATGGAGGCAGAAGGCCATTACGAATTACGAATTACGAATTACGAATTGATTCCCGAGGACGTCGAGATCCTCACGGAAGACATGCCCGGCTGGCTCGTGGCGAACAACGGTATTCTGACTATCGCCCTTGACATTGAACTGACGGACGAACTGATTGAAGAAGGTATAGCACGCGAGCTCATCAACCGCATCCAGAACCTCCGCAAGTCCTCCGGCTTGGAGATCACCGACCGCATTACCATCACGCTGGAAGACCGTCCGGAGATTCACAATGCCGTCCTCCATTGCAGTGAGTATATAGCGTCGCAAGTGCTGGCTACGGAATTGAAGCTTTCGACTTTCGACTTTGAGCAAAGCGGTCTTTCGACTATCGAAATGGACGGCTACAACGTGAATATAAATATTCAAAAAGCATAACAACTATGAAGAAATCATTATTTTTCGCTTTAGTCATTGCCTTGGTGGCCGTTGGCTTTGGAGCTTGTAAGAAGCAGACCACCTATTCCCCGGAGGACTTGATCGGCAGATGGCAGGCGCCTTCGGGTGACACGCTCATGTATATGGTCTTCCAGCCGGATATGGCTCCTACGCCGTCCGAGGTAACGGGAGAGTTCCGTTACGGCTATGAGTGGGATATGAATGACCATGAAGGCTGGGATGACAGCCAGGGAACGTACGAGGATTACTTAATGCTTCCTATTGAGCAGAACGGCGATTATCATGGTAATGGGTGGTTCGCATGGAAATTGGAGTCGAACGGCGACCTGATAAAGGTTAATTACATGCATAACGGCGGAGCAGATATCCCGAAAACCTATAAGGTAACTGTTTTGACCAACACGAGCTTGTCCTACAAGGACGATTTCGGCACGACACACCAATTCACCAAACAATAAACGCTATGAAACGCGCACTTAAAATCTTCGGTTGGACGCTTCTGGGACTTGTCCTGACGGTGGTCATAGTGGCTTCGGTCGCTGTCTATATCGTCTTCACCCCCGAGCGTCTCACGCCTATTGCCCGTCAGGCTGCGGCTAAATTCCTCACCTGCGAGCATGAGATAGGCGAAGTGGACCTCACGTTCTTCTCCACCTTCCCGCGCTTCGGACTGCGTGCGGACGGCTTGCTGTTGATCAACCCCAAGGCCGGTGCGCAGAACGACACCGTCGTAGCTGCCTCGCATCTGACGGCTACGGTTGATGTGATGGAGTTTTTGAACCACAGGAACCTCCATGTCCATGAAGCAAGGCTTGACGACGCCCGTGTCAATTTCTATATCGCGCCGGACGGTTCCGATAACCTTACGGAGGTCTTCCTCACCTCGCCGGACACCACGGCGGAGGATACTTCGGCGTTCTCCCTGCCTTTCAATGCTTTGCAGGTGGACGGGCTGCGGCTCAACGCGAAATGTATCACTTTCGTGGATGAGAAAGACACCATAGAGGCTTCGTTGGGAGAGACGGAGATAGCAGCTTCAGCGGATAGCTGGGACGAGATGCACTTGTCGCTCGATGCACATGACGTGTGCGCGAGTCTCAAAGGAGAGACGTATGCCGACCGTCTGGCTCTGAGGCTGGACGCACCGATGGCGATGAACCTTGACTCCATGCATTTTGCTTTCCGCAAAGCCGAACTGGCGGTCAATGAGTTTGCGCTGGTACTCAACGGTACGGCGGATATCCGCGATTCCATAGGAATGGACGTCACCCTGAGCACCAAAGACAAATGGCAAATCAAACCTCTCATGGCATTGGTGCCGGAGAAATTCGCCAAGTCGCTCAGCGACCTGGATGTGGACGGAGCAGTCTCCTTGGAAGCAGCCGTGCACGGCGTGCTCTCTGATAAGCAGATGCCTCGTGTGCAGGCGCACCTCACGCTGGACGACGGAGAGGGTAGTTACAAACCGATGCCTTATACCCTGCGGGACGTGGCGCTGGACGCCACGGCGGATGTGCGTCTGACGGAAGGAGAGGTGTCCAACGTGGTGATTGAGAAACTGGAGGCAAAGACCAAACAGAGCCAAATAGCAGCCAAAGGACGGATAGACGACCTCTTGGGCAACATGCTCCTCGACCTCACGCTGGACCTTGATGCCAACCTGCCGGACTTCGCTTATTTCCTGCCTGAAGAGATGACCCTCCTCGGTCATACGCAAGGTACGGCGAAAGCGAAGATCCGTCTGGACGACTTGACAGAGATGCGTCCGGAGCGGGGAAAGATAGAGGCGGACCTGCGGCTGGACGGTATTCATTATGCCATGGATTCGATGGTAGCGGATCTGCCGAGTACCCATGCCCGTATTCAGCTGCCTAACCCTGCCCCTTCCGCTCCGAAAGTCAACTGGGCGCGTATCGACCTGACGACGGACCAAGTGGACTTCGAGATGGCCATGCCGCTGAAGGCGGCTCTCAAAGCTTCGGCTATCCAACTGGAAGCAGGCAATGTGCTTTCCAAGGCTCCTGTTCTTTATGCCGCGGTGGGCTTGCAGAGCGAGCAGCCGCTGACGGTAGAGATGGATTCGATAGCCGCTACCATAGCAGCACCGAAGATGACCGCCTATGCCGAGTATAACACCCGGGACACCACCGTCATGCCGGTGCTCAGAGCTACCCTCGACTGCCGTGCGTTCAACGGAAATATAAAGGATATAGCGGCGTCCCTCAAGGCTTCTACCATGGAGGCTTCCGTCTCCGGCGGACGCAAGGACAAGTCCGTGCCTGTCCTGCGTGCCAAACTCAACACCAGTGCCGGCGATGTACGTATCGGCAACGAACTGGCGGCGAAGACAGGCGTCCTCTCCCTCGAAGCGGGTGCCCGGTATAAGGCCGGCGAAGAGAACCCGCTCCTGCAATGGAACCCCCGCCTGAAGGTGAACCTCAAAGACGGCGAACTGAGTATGCCCCAGCGCCTGCCCGAGTTGGTGAAAATCCCCTCTATCGAGTTCGGCTATTCCAACAGGGAGATGAATATTGAGAACTCCCGCGTAGAACTGGGACACTCCGATCTGAACCTCAAAGGAAACGTCCGTAATATAGGCCGCTGGTTCCGCCACGACACGATTCTGGTAGGACAGCTCGACATCGTCTCCGACCATTGCGACGCCAACCAGCTCTTAGACTGGTTCTCCGCCGACAAAGGAAGTGAAGAGGAGAGTCCGTCAGCCAAAGAGGATAAAAATGACCAAATGGTAAATGACCAAATGGTAAATGACTCTGATCCCTTCCTCGTTCCTACGGACGTGGATCTGGCGCTCAACACCCATATACGCGAGGTGGAGATCTCCGACCAGATAGCCAAAGACCTCCGCGGAGGGCTGTATATCAAGGACGGTAAGATGATTCTCGATGAGATGGGATTTGTATGCCATGCAGCCAAACTGCAACTCACGGCACTCTACCGCACCCCGCGGCGCAACCATATATACGTAGGCCTCGACTATCATATGATTGATGTCAATATCGACGAACTGCTCTCGATGATACCGAACCTCGAGGAACTGGTGCCGATGCTCAGCTCCTTCAAGGGGGCTGCTCAGTTCCACTTGGCGGCGGAGACCTACCTCAACAGCAAGTACGAGCCGAAGATGAGTACCCTCCGCGGTGCCGCTTCCC
Source organism: uncultured Bacteroidales bacterium (assembly GCA_902774995.1). GTDB lineage: Bacteria > Bacteroidota > Bacteroidia > Bacteroidales > Paludibacteraceae > Colicola. Next base: position 16,251 of record CACYKR010000057.1, read on the forward strand.
TCTCGGGCAAAGACATGGTAGTGCTGGACGGCGAGACCTTCTCGAAAATCTCCAAACTGCTCATGTTCAACAAGAAGACCGAGAACGTCATCGACTCCATCAATGCCGAGATCACGGTCTATAAGAACGAGATAGACGTCTATCCCCTCTGCGTCTCGATGGATAACTACATGGTTGCCCTCGGCGGACGGCACAGGACCGACATGACGTTCGACTACGATATCAACGTACTCAAACCGATCTACCTCGGCGTACACGTAGGCGGTAACATGGACGACCTCCAGATCAAACTCGCCAAGTGCAAGTTCGCCAAGGACTTCCGTCCGCATTGGTATCAGAAGACCGACTCCCAGTCGCTTGAACTGAGGCGGATGATCAAGAACTCCCTGGAGAAAAACGTCCGGATACAATAGTGAGTGAATTTCGTTTGATAGGAATTGGGATGAACATGCTGTTAGGAATACTCCTGATGGCATGTTCTTCTATTCCTGTCCGTGAAGCGCAATCTGTTGTTACGCAGGCGGACAGTCTCTGGCAGGCAGGGCAGATGTACGGCATAGATGCCGGCGACAGCGTTACCCTCGCGCAAGCCTATGAGACGCTGAAAGAGTATTCAGCTTTCAGTTCCTTCGTACATGGTACTTCGTCACTTGGTACTTTCTCTCATGCCTGTTACCATTATGGCAGACTCCTCCGTGCGAAAGACGACCCCGTAGCGGCGATGGAATGCTTCATCGCCGCCACCCATTCCCACACACGCGACTACCATATCCTCGGACGCGTGTACAGCAACATGGGAGATATTTGTCATTTAGCAGGTGAGTTTCAGTTATCATACGACATGTTTGAGCGTTCCGCCAATAGCTTTTTGCAAGGAGGCGACACCACGGCTTATTACTATGCACTCAATGACATGGCGTTTGAGTTAGCCGAACAAGGCAAGAAAGAGGAGACATTGGCATTGTTAAGAAAAATTGAGGGTTCTAATCAATCTGACAACTTCTCAGAGGCAGTCTTAATTACTAAAATCCTACTTGCTATTCGAGCAAAACAATATAAAGATGTGATAGATTTAGTTGATAAGATATGTATCCCATCTGCATACAACCCGACTATCATGATTGCTAAAGCCCAAGCATATTATTATTTGCAATCATATGATTCGGCTGCACATTACGCCCAAGAAGTATTGGATAAAACCAAAAGTCCTTTTGATAAAGATAATGCATATTATATCCTCATCCATTGTGATAGCGTACAACATGGAAATAGGGTATATACATTAAGTGCTGATAGAGCTGACACAGAAAAAGAAATAGAAGAGCGGCACGGTAAGTTAACCCAAGCAGTTCAATTATTGGAACAAGATATGGCACGTAAACGCGATCTACGTTGGATCTTTATGGCACTAGGGTGTTTGTGCTTAATTTGTACAGCCTTGTTATTATCCTATATCCGAAAAAAACATCATCTACTTCAAGAACAGAATACCAATTATATAGACAAGAAACGCAAAGATATGGAAATAACTTGCTCCAATTTGCGAACGAATAAAAATATCAAAAAAGAATTAGATTGGGACAATTATGAGTCCATGTGTACAATCATCAATGTGCGCTTCGGAGGATTACAAGAGAAACTGACATCCATACCTAATATTACTCCCAATGATGTCCGTATATGTGTGCTATGTCTAATAAACCTTTCATATGCAGAGATAGCAGAATTACTAAATATCTCTCCTAAAAGTATTGCAAAACTCAAATCTATCACAGCGCATAAATTAGGAACGACAATGCGGGATTTGCGTACTACTTTGTTTCAAATAGCCTGCGAAATGAATAGTCCTAAGGTATCAATAAAATAGATTTCATAGTGCAAATTTTATAATTGATACATTTTAAGTAATTTACAAGAATCATTATTCATAGTGTAAAATTTTGTCATATTGGACAAAAGCAGTACCTTTGTGCCGTCAAACGATAGAGCGTTTGGCAGTATTTATGTATAACAAAAACTTAATCTACAATGACAAACAAAATTCTTGCTTTGGTATTGGGCGCACTCTTTACAATACCATGCGTGTTACGCGCAGATGAAGTAGAAATTCCATTGATGGAAGTAGTCCAAATAGAAACTTTTCCTGGTGATGCTCCTTTAGATGATGCGGAACATATTGGGCAGACATCTATCCCCCAAGAAACTTCTGTATATATTTATAATATACAAGGGCAACACCTTATGAATGTTAACTATTCAAAAGAATGGTTATCCAAGCTGCCTGCCGGTATTTATATTTTCAAAGAGCATGGAGAGAGCCAAATGAACCCGATAAAAATCATTAAATAACAACTTAAAATTTACTATTATGAACAAAAAACTATTGTTATTATTAGCCGGTTGTGTTGTCATGTTTGGCTGCAAGTCGGCAGATGAACCGCAGACAAGTACGGGAGAACCGCAAAACGAAAAGATGATTACGGAACAAGTGCTGAAAAGTTATTTTCCATACAAAAACGGAGACCGAATAGTGTATTTCAACGATCTGATCGGTGATATGAATTATACGGTCGTGGAATCTGCATTTAGAAACGAGTCGGACAAAATGATTCTTTCGGTTAATATGTTCGGCTACGATGTTATGGGAAACCAATTATGCATTCTCTCATTGGTAGGTGAAGTAACCGAGAAACATTTACTGAAGATAGAATACACTCAAGGGTTGAATAACTCGCCTTCTGAGAACTCAGTTCAGCAATTAAACAATGTGCCCTCTTCTACAAGCGGAAGTTTTGTTTTTGATGTACAAAAAAAAGGCAACTTACCCGCAACTATAACGCTCTCCGATGGAAGCATAATCAAGCAAAACGAAGGTCTGACTTATTTTATCGACTTTGATACTGAGAAATGGTACTTTAAAAAGAGACTATGATAAGTTCTTCATGCTGGGGACCTTCATAAACATAATCTGCGAGGGATAAAAAGTATTACTGCTCGTCATCAACCCTTACTTGGACCATTATGGAAAAATAAGAAAGGATAAAAGTCGGGAGAACACTCCGGGTATAGCAAGGGTATAGCAACCCTATACGAGAGCAGGCGGGCGAGTCCGTCTGCTCTCGTTCTGATTATACTTTGCTTTAATCGTTCTCGGAAGATGGTCCCGTGATGGTCGTGTTTAAAGACAGTATTTACAAGAAAAGCGATAAGACGTTGCTTTTTTTCTTGCATATGTCGATTTTTTGTTGTACCTTCGACCTTCTCCCCCAGAAGGGCCCCCTTCGAAAGTACGGTCGCGTCCTGCCGGACATATATACCACCGCGGGCATTTTTTGACGAGCCGGAAGGCTTGCCTGTTTTACGCGGATAAATACCGTCTTATGCAAGCATAGCCGCTATCTATCCGCGCAAAACAGATAGAATTACATTCTATTCGTCAAAAAAATGCCCGAACGCTTGCATATGAAATTACGAATTAAAAATTACGAATTACTATAAACAATGTCAAACAAATCCAGAACTCTCCTTTTAGGAGCCATTGCTATGAGTTTATTAGCATGTCAGACCTCTAACCCCCTTCTCGATCAGCCGAAAACACCGTACGGCGTGCCGGCTTTTGACCAAGTCAAGAACGAACACTACCTCCCGGCTTTCGAGGAGGCTATCCGTCAAAACAAAGCAGAGATAGAGGCTATTGTCAACAACGATGCCGAACCGACTTTCGAGAACACCATCGTAGCCCTCGACCGTACCGGCATGCTGCTGGACCGCGTGAGCGGCGTGTTCTTCAACGTCCTGGAGGCGGATGGTAATGATGAGATGAACGCTATCGCCGAGCAGGTGAGCCCGATGCTCTCCGAGCTCTCCGACGGTATTATCCTCAACGACTCGCTCTTCCGCCGCGTCAAGTTCGTCTATGACCAGCGCGAGCAGTTGGGCCTCAACGCCGAGCAGATGCGCCTCGTGACGGAGACCTACAAGCGCTTCGCGGACAACGGTGCCAACCTGCCGGAGGACAAGAAAGAGCGTCTCAAAGAGATCAACCAGGAGTTAGGACTGCTCTCCCTCAAGTTCGGCAACAACGTAGTAGCGGAGACCAACAGCGATGCCGTTAAGCGCTTCATCACCGACGAGGCGCAACTGAAGGGTCTTCCGGAGTCTGCCAAGGCTGCGGCTGCGGAAGAGGCTGCGGCAGCCGGACACCCGGGCGAGTGGCTCTTCACGCCCAAGCGCACCTCTTTCACGCCGGTGCTCCAGTACTGCGAGAACCGCGAACTGCGCAAACAGCTCCTCATGGACTACACCACCCGCGGCAACCATGACAACGACAACGACAACAAAGCCGTTATCATCCGCGAGATGGAGCTCCGTATAGAGAAAGCCAAACTCTTCGGCTATGACAACCCTGCCGATTATATCCTTGCGGACTGTATGGCGAAGAACCATCAGACCGTTGATGCTTTCCTCGCCTCCGTCTGGGCACCGTCATTGGAAGCAGCCAAACGTGAAGCCGCCGAGTTGCAGAAACTGTTGGAGCAGGATCTGCCCGGCGAGAAACTGCAGCCTTGGGACTGGTGGTACTACGCCGAGAAACTGCGTAAAGCTAAATACGCCCTCGACGAGGAGGAGCTGAAACCCTATTTCGAACTTAACAACGTCCGCAAAGGCGCGTTCGGCGTGGCTACCAAGCTGTTCGGTCTGCAGTTCGAGCCGCTCAAAGACATGCCGGTCTATAACAAAGAGGTGGAGGTCTTCAAGGTGACGGACGCAGACGGCGAACTCATCGGTATTCTCTATACCGATTATTTCCCGCGTGCAGGCAAGCGTCCGGGTGCGTGGATGAACAATATAATGTCCCAGTATA
>CACYKR010000058.1 GCA_902774995.1 uncultured Bacteroidales bacterium
TATTTGTACCGTTTACAAGGATATATTTATTCTTGCGGAGCAGCACTTTTAGTTTGTCCAAAAGCGTGTGGTTATCATTGCCGGACATTAGGTCTGCCAGGTAGAAAGCCGAATCCAACAAGCCGTTTTTCTTGGCTTCATTGAAATCAATAGCGATAGTAGGCATGACCTCTTTGCGCCATTGGTTATAAACGGCGACAAAGTTGTTTTGGGTAATACGCATGCCCCGATTGGTATGCGGGTCAGCTTTGAAATTACGGCTGATATAGGTCTTGAGTTCCTTGCGGTTTTCTGCAAAATCAAATCTATAAGCCTCGTTCCCATCTTCCAACGAAGATTGCTCAAGCGCATTGCGCACCATGGTTTTCAGTTGTTGGAACTCTTTGGTATTATGGTCAGAGGGCGGCACATTCCAGTTAAAATCGGTCTGCGAGAACACCTCCATAATGGCGTTATACGGAATAAAGGCAATCTTCTCCGCGTCAAAAGCACCGATGAATTTAGGCGGCATGTGTCTCTCGTTAATACGCCCTTTGCCGATGGTAAAGATCAGTTGTACCACCGAATCATATATGTTCTGCTTGTTGCCTTTCTTGGCTTCCGCCCAAAGCAAGTATTCCGTTTCTTTGAATAGTTCATTGCCTACCGGCTGAATAGCTACCGCAAAATCAATGTTATCTATGATTTGGGTAGTATCGTAGTTCCCGAACCAATCCCTTGCAACCTTGTGCTTCAGTTCTTCCTCGCGGATGTTCAAATCGTACTTTGCCATGGCACCAATTATTTACGATTATCGGGAACGGCGTATGCCCACTCGCCTTGCAGGCGGAGCAGGTTGACGAGGCGTACGGCGGGGGGAAAGTCCATCGACGCGGAGAGATAGAGAAACTCCTCCGCGGTCTGACGGTCCACGGTAGGTATATAGAGGGTGTCGGGGTAGAGCCCGTTAGACTTGGCGTAATAGCCGGCGGCGGTGAGGAAGAGCGCCTTGGGGTCGTTGTCGAGGTACGCCCGCTCGGCGTAGTAGAGCATGGAGTCGCGGTTGCAGAGGATAGACGGCGGAACGGGCACGGGGGCCATGGCATACGTACCCGCCTGATAGCCGCGGAAGTAAGCGGAGAAGCAGATGAAAGCAAGCAGCAGAACGCTACCGCGCTTTACGACATTTCTCCATCTGGGGGGGGTAAAATCGAACATATTAAAAATTATGAATTACTATTTCCGACAATTTCGGGTGCAAAGGTACTACTTTTTTCTGACATACGCAAAAAAACGGGCAAAAAAAAGACCGCACTGCGGGCGGTTTTTCTTTGCCCGTTGTGAAGAGTTTGAAAATTGGAAATCACAAAATGTGATATCAAGTGATGAATTTTTAAGGTCACAAATTGTGACCATGAATGAAGATGGTGACAATTCAAGATCGCAAAATGCGACCATAGACATGCGTGGTCGTCATCTAAATTTTCAGTCTGCGTTCTGCTTCCATTGTTGCTGCGTATTTGACGCATTGAAAAATGCCACGAGATGTGCTAATAAAATTTTGATTTTGATAGGGAATGGATTGATTTTAGGGAAAAAATGAGGAAATATTTGCAAAATTTCCTTATTTTGCTTGGTTGTTTCAAAAAAAAGTAGTATCTTTGCAGCGGATTTTAAAAGTGTAATTATGTTAATAGAACCAACACCTGCATTTTCGCAAGCAGAAGCCGGTGCCATAGGGCAAAAGGCATTCTCATTATTGTTTAACGCGGATTATCAATCTTTAATAAGGCGCATTAACAATGATTATCTGTATTGGGATAAAGCTAAATATCATCGGCCTGAGGATGTTGAACCGGCTGTGTTTTGGACGTCTATTAAGTTGATGAGACTTGCAAACATTCGGACATTACAGTTCGGACAGTACAATTTTTCATATACGATAACTGACAAAATGCAGGCTCTGCTCAACCAGTTCGATATGAATTTTGGTGGCATGCTTAATTCGGCATCTATTATTCCGGAGCAAGACAAGCAAATGTATCTGGTGAGTTCTATCATGGAAGAAGCAATTGCTTCGAGTCAGATGGAAGGCGCCAATACAACGCGCAAAGTCGCAAAGGAGATGCTCCGGAAGCAGCAAACTCCGGTAAATAAGGATCAGCAAATGATTCTTAATAACTATGAAACCATTCGCTATATATCGGAGCATAGGAATGATGAGTTTAGCGTGCCTAATATCAAAATTATACATAGCTATATATCCAAAGGCACATTGGACGATCCGCAGATGGAAGGCACTTTCCGGACAACCGATGATGTAGTTGTGCAAAATTCTATTACCGGTACTATTGTACATACGCCGCCCACGTATGCGCAGGTTGAATCGATGTTGGAAGAGTTGTGCGCTTTTGCCAATGATGACTCGGTGGAGAATTTCATCCATCCGATAATAAAAGCGATTATCATTCACTTTATGTTAGCATATATCCACCCGTTTGTGGACGGCAATGGTCGTACGGCACGTTCGTTGTTTTATTGGTACATGATAAAAAAAGGATATTGGTTAACGGAATATCTGTCTATCTCACGGGTAATATACAAAAGCAAGGCAAGCTACGAAAAAGCATATATCTATACGGAGGCAGACATGAATGACATCTCCTATTTTATTCATTATAATCTCAATGCCATGCAGAAAGCGTATGAGCAATTGAAGCAATGGTTGACAGAGCAGGAGAAAAAACGAAGAGCAATGAAAAACTTTGTTGCAATAGAGGGAATCAATGATAGACAGGCGTATCTATTGCGCCTCTTCACGGAGAACGCAGACTTGGATATGCGTGTCAAAGAGGTCGCCACACGTTTCAATGTCACGACTCATACCGCCCGTGCGGATCTGCAGCACCTCACCGAATTAGGTCTCTTGCGCGAAGTCGCTATTGACAAGAAAACCAAAGCCTACGTCCGCACAACCGATTTTGCGAAAATCGTGGAGCAATTGGCAAAGTAATAAGGATTAAAACACTAATAAGTGCAATATTTGTTGTACCTTCGACCCCCTCTCAGAGGGGGAGGGGAAAGCAGCCTACTCAAGAAAAATCGTCCTTCGGGGCGTTTTTTTTGTTTTTTATTTGCATATGTCAAAAAAAAGTAGTACCTTCGACCTCCTCCCCCATATGAATGGGGACCCCTTCGAAAGTACGGTCGCGTCTTGCGGGACATATATTCCACCGCGGGCATTTTTTGACGAGCCGATGGCTTTCCTGTTTGGCGCGGACAAATACCGTCTTATGCAAGCATAGCCGCTATCTATCCACGCCAAACAGATAGAAATTACATTCTATTCGTCAAAAAAAATGCCCGAACGCTTGCATATGTGCAAAATTTGTTGTACCTTTGCGGTCGATTTTGGAATTTAATCGGATTAAAAACAAAAAATAACGTCAAAAGTATGGGCAATATTCGTTTTGAAGCGTTAAAAACCGCCTTTGAGCATAAACCGGCGGTAGTAGATGTACCGGAAGGTAAAGTAAAGGACTATTTTGCGCAAGATGTCTTCACGCGTGAGAAGATGAAGGAGTACATCGCGCAGGATGTATTGGATCAGTTGTTTGACGATGTGGATAACGGTCGCACCATTCATCGTGACATCGCAGGTGTCGTAGCTATCGGTATCCGCAAATGGGCGATGGATCATGGTGCTACGCATTTCACGCACTGGTTCCAGCCGCTGACAGGTGGAACAGCCGAGAAACACGATGCGTTCTTCACGCTCGGCAAGAGCGGCGAACTGCTGGAGGAGTTCAGCGGCGATAGTCTTTATCAGCAAGAACCGGACGCTTCATCCTTCCCCTCGGGAGGAATCCGTAATACGTTCGAGGCGCGTGGTTATTCGGCATGGGATCCTTCGAGTCCGGTGTTCCTGATCGGCGACACGCTCTGTATCCCGACGGTCTTTGTTGCCTATACCGGTGAAGCACTCGATTATAAGACCCCGCTGATTCGTTCCACAGCAGCTCTCTGTCACGCAGCACGCGAGGTATGTGCCTATTTCGACAAACAGGTCAAGCACGTGCACGCGAACCTCGGATGGGAACAGGAGTACTTCCTCGTGGACGAATCGCTCTATACGGCGCGTCCGGATCTGCTGCTCACCGGTCGTACACTGATGGGACATAACAGCGCCAAATCGCAGCAGCTCGAAGACCATTATTTCGGAGCAATCCCGGCACGTGTGTTGGCGTTCATGCGCGAGTTGGAGTACGAAGCCCTCAAGGCCGGTATCCCTGTTCGTACGCGTCATAATGAGGTGGCACCGAACCAATTCGAGATGGCGCCTATCTTTGAAGATGTCAATCTGGCGAACGATCATAACTTGCTCGTGATGAGTATCATGGAGCGCGTGGCGGAGAAGCATCATTTCCGTGTATTGTTGCACGAGAAGCCGTACGCCGGCGTGAACGGAAGCGGTAAACACTGCAACTGGTCGATGTCCACGAATACCGGCATCAACCTGTTAGCACCGGGTAAGAATCCGTACCAGAATCTGCAGTTTATCACCTTTCTGGTGAACGTTCTCATGGCCGTTCAACGTCATAATGGCTTGCTCAAGGCTTCTATCGTAAGCGCCACCAATGAGCATCGTCTGGGTGCAAATGAGGCACCGCCTGCCATTATTTCTGTCTTCTTAGGCAAGCAGATCAGCGAAGTGCTCGATAAACTTGAGCACGCCAAGGCAGAAGAGGCCATCATCATCAATGCCAAGAAAGAGATGAAACTCGGCGTAGCTAATATCCCGGAGATCTTACTGGATAATACCGATCGCAACCGTACCTCGCCCTTCGCCTTCACGGGTAACCGCTTCGAATTTCGTGCCGTAGGCTCCTCCGCTAACTGCGGTGCGGCGATGCTGGCGCTCAATGCTGCTGTGGCTGAGCAGTTAATGCTCTTCAAAGAAGAGGTAGATGTCCGCATCGAGAAAGGCGAAGCCAAAGAGCGCGTGCTGTTTGACGTGATCAAGAAATATATCATGGCCTGCAAAGCCATCCGTTTTGACGGTAACGGTTATAGCGATGAATGGAAAGCCGAAGCAGCCAAACGAGGCTTGGACTGCGAGACCAGCGTACCGAAAATCATCGATAATTACTTACTTCCTTCCTCTATACAAATGTTTGAGACGACAGGCGTCCTCAGTAATGCAGAGCTGCACAGCCGCAGTGAGGTCAAGTGGGAGACTTACGTCAAGAAACTGCAGATTGAGAGTCGTGTGATGGGTGATTTGGTCGTTAATCATGTACTCCCTGCCGCCAAGCGCTATCAGACCATGTTACTGCAGAACGTACTGGCTGTCAAGCAGGTCTTCTCTGCCGATGAGACAGCTTCGCTCAACGCGATGGACTACAGCATCATCAAGCAGATCGAGGAACACTCGGGTGCTATCCTCGAAAGGGTAGAGCAAATGACGGACGCGCGGCATAAAGCCAACCGTCAATCCGACGAACGCGCTAAAGCGATTGCTTATCACGATAATGTGTTGCCACTCATGACGCAGATCCGCGAGCATGCGGACGCCCTCGAGCTCATCGTTGACGACGAGATGTGGACCTTGCCTAAGTACCGCGAACTGATGTTCATCCACTAATGGAAACGAAGTATATTTTTATTACCGGAGGTGTGGCCTCTTCCTTAGGGAAAGGCATCATCTCGGCATCCTTGGGTAAACTGCTCCAGGCACGCGGGTATCGAATCACGATTCAGAAGTTCGATCCCTATATCAACATCGATCCGGGTACTCTCAATCCGTACGAGCACGGCGAGTGTTACGTGACGGCTGATGGGATGGAGACCGATCTTGACCTTGGGCACTATGAGCGATTCACGGGTATAGAGACCACGCGCGACAACAGCGTGACAACCGGTCGTATCTATCTGAGTGTGATAGAGAAAGAGCGCCGCGGGGATTATCTCGGTAAGACGATGCAGGTCGTTCCGCATATCACGGATGAGATCAAACGGCGTATCCTGCTCAATGCGACCAAACAACCGCTGGACTTTGTAATTACGGAGATTGGCGGTACGATAGGCGATATAGAGAGCCAACCTTTCTTGGAAGCGATCCGTCAGTTACGGTGGGAACTTGGACCCCAACGGGCGCTCAATGTGCATCTTACGTATGTTCCGTATCTGGCCGCGGCAGATGAACTGAAGACCAAGCCGACGCAGACCAGTGTCAAGCAACTGCAAGGACTCGGAATCCAACCGGAGATACTTATCTTGCGTACGGAGCACCATCTAAGCGATGAACTGCGCAATAAAGTAGCGCATTTCTGCAACGTTGCACCGGAGGCGGTGATTCAAAGTCAAGACCTGCCGAGTATCTACGAAGTGCCCATCAATATGTATGAGCATCAATTGGATAAGGTGATTCTGAGTAAGATGGGAATCAAAAGACCTCCTAAGCCCGATTTGAAATCGTGGATGGACTTCTTGGATTGTCGCAAGCGTGCAGACGAAGTGCTCCATATAGGTCTGGTGGGCAAATACGACCTGCAAGATGCGTACAAGAGTATTCGTGAGAGCCTCGCGCATGCGGGCACATACAGGGGATATAAGGTGAAGATTCATTTTATCAACAGTGAGTTTATCACGCGCGACAACGTAGCCGAACAACTATCCGGAATAGCCGGTATTGTCATTTGTCCCGGGTTCGGGCAACGCGGCATAGAGGGCAAAATCTTGGCCGCCGAATATACCCGCACGCACGATATACCAACTTTCGGTATCTGTCTCGGTTTCCAGATGATGGTGATTGAGTTCGCGCGTAATGTGTTAGGCTACCAAGATGCCAATAGCAGTGAGATGAACGAAACGACCCCGCATAATGTCATTGATATGATGGCGGAGCAGAAGAACATCACGCAGAAAGGCGGAACGATGCGACTTGGTGCTTACGAGTGTGCCCTTACCAAAGGCAGTCGTACCGCGCAGGCCTATCACGGTCAAATGCTCATTAAGGAACGACACCGCCATCGCTACGAGTTTAATAACTCCTACAAGGATGAGTATGAGAAACGCGGAATGAAATGTGCGGGTATCAACCCTACCTCGGATCTCGTGGAGATCATGGAGATACCGGCATTACGTTGGTATATTGGCACGCAGTTTCACCCGGAATACAGTTCAACGGTTTTACATCCGCATCCGTTGTTCTTGGATTTTGTAGCGGCATGTATTAAAGCGACAAAGGACAAATGACAACCCTTCCGTTCATCAAAATGCATGGTCTGGGGAATGACTATATCTATATAGACTGTTTCCAAAAGACCACGGCGCAGATCCTTGCCAAGACCGACTTGGCATCCTTGGCTTGTGCCGTCTCGGACCGCCATTTCGGTATCGGTTCGGACGGACTGGTGCTGATCATGCCATCCAAAGAAGCGGACGCGAAAATGCGTATTTTCAATGCCGACGGTAGCGAAGCGGAGATGTGCGGCAACGCGATCCGGTGTGTGGCAAAATACCTGTTCGAGAGTGGTCTATGCCGTAATACGCGTGTTTTTATAGAAACCTTAGCAGGTCTGCGGACCTTGAGTCTGGATATTAAAGGCAGATCGGTCATGTCTGTTACGGTAAATATGGGCGTACCGGAGGTACGATCGGATATGTTGATGCGAGCTTCAGATCCAATTGGTTTCACCGCTGTAAATATCGGCAACCCACATGCAGTATTCTTCCGCGAAACGGTTTTTACGGACGAGCAGGTAGCCGACTTAGGAAAGCGAGTCGGTACCCATCCGCATTTCCCGGAAGGGACGAATGTAGAGTTTGTCCGCGTTCGCAATCTGTCGGAACTGGATATCCGAGTATGGGAACGCGGGTCCGGTGTGACCTTGGCGTGCGGAACGGGTGCTTGTGCATCGGCGGTGGCGGCTATCTTCCATGACTTGACGGAGCGGAATGTGACCGTTCATCTGCCCGGCGGAGACCTGATTATCCAATGGAAAGGGAATACCTCTCCTGTCTTCATGACCGGCCCAGCCACCGAAGTGTTCCGAGGGGAATGGGGACTTAAGGAAAGTACAAAGGACGAGGTACAATGTACAAAGGAATGTAAGAATGAATAGAAACATCCATTTTGACCAACTGCCGAACAGGTACCTATTCAAAGAGATAGAGGTACGTGCGGACGCGTATAAAACCCTCCATCCGGATGCTCATCTCTTGCGCATGGGAGTAGGGGACGTCACCCGTCCTTTGCCTGCCGCTATCATTGAGGCGATGCATCAGGCGGTGGAGGAGCTGGCACATGAAGCGACATTCCGCGGGTACGGGCCCGAAGAGGGTTACCCCTGGTTGCGACAAACGGTGATAGATCAGGAATACACACCCTGGGGTATCGATCTGGATATAGATGAGGTCTTCATCAGCGAGGGAGCTGGAAGTGATCTGGGAAACCTGAGCGAGCTGTTCCTGCCGACAAACTGTGTGGCGATATTGGACCCGTCCTATCCCGCTTATATGGACAGCAGCATCATGGCGGGCAGGGAGATCATTCCGCTGCCTTGTACCATAGAGAATGGTTTTGTGCCGGAGCTGCCCAAACAAAAGGCGGATATCATCTATCTTTGTCTGCCCAATAACCCCACGGGTACGGTGCTCCGCCGTGCGGACCTGCAGCGATGGGTCGAATATGCCCGGACCAACCATAGCATCATCATCTTCGACGCCGCCTACGAGGCCTTCATCGAAGATCCGGACGTGCCCCATAGCATCTATGAGATAGAAGGTGCGCAACAGGTCGCTATCGAAGTGCGCAGTTTCAGTAAGAGTGCCGGTTTTACGGCCGTGCGCTGCGGTTACACGATCGTGCCCAAACAGACCGGCCTCAATGCCATGTGGTTGCGGCGCCAATGTACCAAGTACAACGGCACGTCCTATGTCGCTCAGCGGGCTGCCCAAGCTACTTTCACGCCCGAAGGCAAACGCGGCATCGCCGCTAATCTGGCGTACTACAAACAAACGGCGCAGCTCATCGCCGGCGGACTCATCGCGATGGGATACGAGGTGTACGGAGGTGAGAACGCACCTTATATATGGTGCCGCGTGCCGCAAGGATACGACTCCTGGTCGTTCTTCGATCATCTGCTCCATACCTGTCAGATCATCTGTACTCCGGGTGTCGGTTTTGGCGATGCCGGACAGGGATTTGTGCGTTTTTCGGCCTTCTCCGACAGAAAAGATGTCGAAGAGGCACTAAAAAGAATGAAAACTATTGTATAAACAAATAATTTTTAGTAATTTTGCAGCGCAAAATTGCAAATCACTATGTGTGGAATTGTAGGATATATCGGTAAACGCAAGGCGTACCCGATTTTGATTAAAGGCTTGCATCGTTTGGAGTACCGCGGCTATGACAGCGCCGGCGTGGCACTCATCAACGGGCAGGGACAACTCAATGTCTATAAAGCGAAAGGCAAGGTAGCCGAACTGGAGAGTTTCTGCGCGGACAAAGATACGCGCGGAACTATAGGTATTGCGCACACGCGTTGGGCGACCCACGGGGAGCCGAACACGGTGAACGCCCATCCGCATTACTCGGAGTCCGAGCGTCTGGCAATCATCCATAACGGCATCATCGAGAACTACGCCGTTCTCAAAGCCGGCTTGCAGCAGGAGGGTTACACCTTCCGCTCCGACACGGACACCGAGGTGCTGGTGCAGCTCATCGAATATACGCAGGAGAACCGCCACGTGGACCTCAAAACGGCGGTGCAGTTAGCGTTACAGCAGGTCATCGGCGCGTACGCCATCGCCATCCTCGATAAGGACCATCCCGACACCCTCATCGCCGCCCGCAAGGGTTCGCCGCTGGTGGTAGGTATCGGCGAGGATGAGTATTTCCTGGCTTCCGATGCAACCCCTATTGTCGAATACACCGATCAGGTTATTTATATTGAGGACGAAGAGGTGGTGTGTCTTAAAGTCGAAAGTCAAAAGTCGAAAGTCGAAAGAACTATAGATATCACGACGATAGGTAATGTGCAGAAAACTCCTGAGATCAAGCGGCTGGAGCTGTCGTTGAGCCAGTTGGAGAAAGGCGGTTATCCGCATTTCATGCTCAAGGAGATCTTCGAGCAGCCCCGTACGCTGACGGACTCCATGCGCGGCCGCGTGAACGTGCGGCAGGATAATATCGCCCTCTCGGGATTCATCGACAACAAAGAGCGGTTCCTGAACGCCAAACGGATTATCATCACCGCCTGCGGTACTTCGTGGCACGCAGGATTGATTGCCATGTACGCCATCGAGGAGTTCGCCCAGATACCTGTTGAGGTGGAGTACTCGTCCGAGTTCCGCTACCGCAAGCCGGTTATCAACCAAGACGACGTCGTCATCGCTATCTCGCAGTCCGGTGAGACGGCGGACACACTGGCGGCGATCCAGCTCGCCAAATCCAAAGGCGCCTTCATCTTCTCTATCTGCAATGTCGTGGGTGCTTCTATCCCGAGGGTGAGCGACAGCGGCTGTTATACCCACGTAGGACCCGAGATAGGCGTAGCGTCCACCAAAGCGTTCACCGCCCAAGTGACCGCCCTCACCATGCTGGCGCTGTGTATAGGACGCGAGAAAGGGACGATGAGCGAGGACAAATACCTCGCCGTCGTACGCGAGTTGGGACGTATCCCCGACAAGATTTCGAGGGTCCTGGAACAAGATGCGCGCATCGCCGATTTCGCCAAGACTTTTACTTATGCCCAGAACTTCATCTATCTCGGCAGAGGATATAACTACCCGGTAGCCATGGAAGGCGCCCTCAAACTCAAGGAGATCTCCTATATCCATGCCGAGGGCTATCCGGCGGCGGAGATGAAACACGGCCCTATTGCCCTCATCAGTCAGGAAATGCCTGTGGTCGTCGTGGCTCCCCGTTGCGGCACATACGAGAAAGTGGTGTCGAACATCCAGGAAATCAAAGCCCGAAAGGGCAGGGTGATCGCCGTCGTCACGGAGGGCGACGAACTGGTGTCCAAGATAGCCGATTATATCATCGAGGTGCCCGAGACCGAAGAATGCCTCACGCCGCTGCTGACGGTCATCCCGCTCCAACTGCTGGCGTATCACATCGCCGTGGTCAAGGGCTGCGACGTGGACCAGCCGCGCAATTTGGCGAAGTCTGTTACGGTGGAGTAAATTAAAAATTACGAATTACGAATTACGAATTAAAAATTACGAATTATGATAAAAGTAGCTATATTAGGGTACGGTAATATAGGCCGTGCCGCAGAAGAAGCCGTCAAAGCAGCTCCGGACATGGAGTTAACCGGCATTTATCACCATGACGACTGCCTTTCGTGTATCGCAGGGAACATTGATGTCATGATCGTTTGTACCCCGACCCGTGAGGTGCAGAAGTTCGCGACGGTTCTTGCCGCGAGAGGAATCTGCACGGTGGACAGTTTTGATATCCACGGTCAGATATGGAGTCTGCGCGAAGCGATGGACGCCGTCTGCACCGCCAACAAGACCGTGAGTATCCTCTCTGCCGGCTGGGACCCGGGCACCGACTCCATGATTCGCGCGCTGCTCATGGCGATGGCGCCGAAGGGGATCACATATACCAACTTCGGTCCCGGACGGTCAATGGGACACACGGTAGCCGCCAAAGCCATTGAGGGCGTGAAGAACGCGCTGAGCATGACGATTCCCTTGGGTACAGGTATTCATCGCCGCATGGTCTATATCGAACTGGAGGAAGGTGCGGATTTCAAGACCGTGGAAGCCAATCTGCTGGCGGACGATTATTTCGCACACGACGAGACGCATGTGATCCCGGTGGACTCTGTGGACGCCCTCAACAACGTGGCACACGGCGTGAACCTCGTCCGCTCGGGCGTCTCCGGAGCGACCCATAACCAGCGTTTTGAGTTTAACATGGAGATCAACAATCCGGCTTTGACAGGGCAGGTAATGGTCAGCTGTGCCCGTGCGGCTTTCCGCATGAAAGCACGCGGCGAGTATGGCGCCAAGACGATGATCGAGCTCCGTCCGATTGACCTTCTCCCGGGTTCTACAGAGCAAAACATAAAAGCCTTAGTATAACCCTTCGTACTTTCTCTTACCTTTCCCGGAAATAGCCGGTGCGGTAGGCGTGAAGGAGCTGTTCGAGCGATTGTATCTGTTCGAGCAGCTCTTTTCCTTTGTCGGTGTCTTGGATACGGATGCGGTGCCCGCTGAAATCCTGCAATAACGTACGGCTGTGGATATCGCTGCCGGAGAGGATAGCCTGCTCGCGGGACTCGAACGACTCGTGCTCCACGAGCTGGATGCCGTGGCTGTTATAAATCAGCGTGTAGCCGGCGATACCGGTCTTCTCCTGGTATGGCTTGCTGAAGCCGCCGTCGATGACGAACCGCTTGCCGTTGGCGCGGATGGGTGTCTCGCCTTTGATCGTACGGACGGGCACATGACCGTTGATGATACGCCCCGTATCAGGGTCCAGACCGAACTCCTTCAGGATATTCCGGCATACCTCTTCATCGTCCGCCAGCGTGAAATACGCGCCCTTCTGCTCGTGGTGAGGATCTGCTTTCGACTTTCTGCTTTCGACTTTCGACTCTATAAAATACCGCTCGAAGGTAGTCATTTTGTCTTTGTTGTATAGCGGTGAGAACTCTCCTTCCCAGAGGTAGAGCAGGTAATCGAGCGCTTCCTCTTTCTCCTTTCCCTCGCCGTAATAGGCGCGCCGGATGATCTCGTCGGTGCGGTCCATGAGCGCCTTTCCGCTGACCCGCTCGCCGCAGACGTCCGCCTCGGCGAAGGAGCCGTCGGCGTTGAGGGGGATAGCGGCGTGGTAGAGCAGGAAACCGTTCCGCACCAGATAGAGCGAGCCGTGCTCGTAGAGCATCTTGAGGTGGCGTTGCATCTTCTCGCTCTTGCGGAACGACCGCCAGAGCTGGCTCATCAGATCCTCCTCGTAGGTACTCAGTGCGTAGGGGTGCTCCGGGTCGATGGTAGGCAGGTTGGTGTCCAGC
>CACYKR010000059.1 GCA_902774995.1 uncultured Bacteroidales bacterium
ATGCCTCGCTCCGGGTCGTCACCGTCCGCGTGACGTTGCAGCTCGTCAGTCCCAACCCCGCCGCCAACGCCGTCAAGGCCGCTATCAGCACCGAGATGACGAGTTTCAGGATTTCTTTACGGGTCATAATCATTCGTAATTTTTAATTCCCGAAATTCGGTATGACGTACTTCTGCGCCACGGTGTAGGCGAAGAGAGAGGTGTACTTGCTCTGGGCTTTGAAGCCTGCTTCGAGCGTTGCGCGCTCGGTAGGGTCTGCCAGTGCCGCTTTCGCTGCCTTTGCGGCCGTCTTGAGGGCGGCTTGGCAGGCGAGGTTCTTCGCCTCCTTCGTCTTCTTGACGGGGTTCAGCAGATCTACACCCAGCTGCTCCTTGCCGCAGTTACAACGCTTGAAATACAGCGTCTCCGAGCGGTTGAACTTGCCCATCACGCGGGCAAACATACCATGTAATGTGATTTTTGCCATAGGTTTAGGTTAAATTGTTAAACTGTTAAATTGTTAAGGTGCACCGGATTGGAGACCTTCCTTTTTGGATGAGCGGGACTGAGAAGGAAGCAACAAACGCCCCGGTCATCCATTATCTTGTTTTCTCAAATCCGATGCAAAAGTACTGCTTTTTCGCGAGAGTACCAAAAAACGGCTTTCGCGTTTTTAAGATTTCTTAAATTTCCGTCAGATCATAGCCGGCATAACGGCTCAGCGACTCCGTTTCCTCGTAATTGAGCCAGTCACGCATATAGATCGCATGCGAGGTCATATGGTGTTTCTGCCGCCAGCCGTAGATCAGGGTCTCCAGTCCCTCCATACCTACCGGTGCGCCTACATGCCGTTCCAGCGAACGCACCAGGTCGGTTTTCAAAAATTTCTGTGCCATCAGTCAATAAATTCAATTTCTAATTGTCCTTTCATGATCCGTTCCATATACTCGCGGTGCCTCTCCTTGCCGTAGGTGATGCCGAAAGCCGTGCGGTTGGCTTTTTCCGCTTCGCTGGGCGTGTGGCCTGAGCGGTCGGGACGCGCCTGCACGATGTGCATCACGCCGCCGTCACGCGACGGATAGCGACGCAGGTAATACGGATCCGTGCCGATCAGGATGCCGCGGACCGATTCTATGCCCGGGTCAAAAAATACTTTTCCCATCAAATCATTTACGATTTGGCCATTTACCATTTTGCCATTGGGTCGTTCTTTGCTTTTCCTCAGGACATGGTCCCGTGATGGTCGGGCGGATGAACCGGCGATGGTTCGACCTTCCAAGGACGCGAGCATCACGGGACCATCTGCCGGGAACGACTTAACCGCGACGCGGGGAAAACCCTTTCGGGTAAGTCGTACGTTTGTAGAGCGTGCCGCGTTTGGTAGCGATAACGGATTCGACACGACCGTCCTCATAACGCTTCCTGCTCACTACCCCGGACATCGTCTTGAACGGGGCTTCCAATGTAAAATGCAAAGACATAGTTGTTAAATTGTTAAAGGGTTAAACAGTTAGGGTTACATATAATGATGCACACTCAGGTTGTGCAGTTCCGCATCCGCTTTGGTTACGGTGCCGAAACTATTCGTTTGAGGGTTATAGCAAACCGCCAGCGGTATTTTCTGCGCAAGCAAGTGCCCCACTTCTTTTGGGGACAGCCATTTTGCTTGAGGAGGTTCCCAGTCAATGAGATAAAAATAGGGATTTTTCTCATTCTTTACCGGTTGGATTGCTTCTTGTTTTGCAGCCAATTCTTTCAGGATCAGAGCGCGATCCGTCTCTTCCATGGCATCCCATAGCCGCTGACAGGCCAGGTAACGGTTGCGATACTGCTCCGCAGGCGCATACAGATGCCAAAAGTCAATAAATTGATTTTCCATAATTTTAATTATTTAGTCCGACCGTCCGTCCGACTGCGCTTCGCGCGTATAATTAACAGCTACGCTGTAGACTGGTCGGTCGGACTTTTTCTTTTTTTAATTCTTTTTTGGTTCTTTTTTCTTATTACCCTTTCTTTTTCGGCAAAGCCTCAACGATCTGCTGCGCTGTATGCTTTTTCGCGTTCGTTCGAAAGACGCGACAAAATTAGTGCTTTATTTCGAAACACATAGCCCGTAATGACGGGTCGTTAGTACTTGCACATTTCGGAAATTATTCGTATCTTTGCAGCGATTTGAAGAAGAATTTGTTACAACCCAATCGGAGACTCCATAAATGTGATAGCTCGTTGAATTGTACTCTTCGTTGCTGTAAAATAGTACGAAATTTCCACGTTACTCATCTCTGGATGCGCCAAATGGAATGCATAATACTCCATCCAGCCGGATAAATGAACGGGAAGTCCCAACTCGAAGAGCATGCTTAACTCTCCGTTTTCTTTTTTGCTAAGCAAATATTCATATTTTGTCATGTAGTACACCGGCGGCGGGAATGCTCGGGACAACCTGTCCCTGAGTGTGCCTCCGGCATACTTATTCAAAAAAGCGACTCACGCTGAACGTGAACCGCTTTTTTGAATAGCAATAAGTTGTTAGTTTACGAAATGATCAGGTCATTTTTGGCGCTATTGTCCACACCAAATGGTGTGCCTGCTGCACCGCTGGCGCAAAGAACGGATGCAGGATTCATGGGAATGGTCTCCACTATCGGAGAGAAATATACTCGTCTCATAATATTTACCATTTTGTCATTTACCATTTACTATTTGTCCCATAGCGTTATAGATCTTGCCGTCACGGAGGATGAAGAGTTGACCATTACGGATAACCTTATTGATGATTGGTGATTGGTCATTGGTAATTTGCTCTATGCCTGTCGGACTCTGCGGTGCGTTGGCATTACCGATACGCAGTTGGCGGCGACCGGGAACATAAGACGGTCCTTGCGGATCGGCGCTTACTCCGCTCATATTTACATACGCGCGGTACTCACGGAGTTGGACGTTGGAACCGGCTTTGGTGAAGACGTTATTATAGGTCACGTACATACCCGGCGTGATAGCGGTCATGTCGGCATAGATACCATAGACACCGTTGCCATCATTGTCTGCTGCGGTATAATCGCCGCTGTAGTTACAAACGAGTTCGCTGCCTTCCGGCACATAGAAATACGGTTTGCCGGCCTCCAATGCGCCTACATGCTCTTGCAGATAGATCTCAGCGGGTTCTTCAGCCGTGCCGCCTGCTTTATAGAGCATGGTGTAGAAAGTAGCACCGGTGTATGAATCAATCTGATACGGGTAGCAGAGGGTGTTGAGGTTCATGTGGGTATGCGTACGAACGTACTGCTGAACCGTCGGTTTCGGGAGATAGGTAACACGGATCGAATGACAATAGAAATCACCCGGAGTCTGCTGTGCAAACGTAAGTTCCGATTCGCGTACTTCGCCGCAAGACCATGTGGTTTCATTCTTTTGCTCAGATTCTTGCAAGGTGCTTACCTGTACGTTACTGCTGTTGGTAATGAGCAGATCAAGGTAATTCGTACCTCCGTTCTTGTTACCTTTCTTATTCCAAACGAAGACCACCTCGCTGATGTACGAATCAGCCGGTACTTCCACTTTGAGGCTGGTGATGCCGTATTGCGATTGCATGCGGACACCACGGTTCTCTGTTGCAGGGGAGATGGTATTGTTATTGGCATTGGAGAAAGAAGCGGTTACTTCGCCCTCGGTGAAGGTCGGATTCTTTGCAGGCTCAAAGTCCGTAAATACCAGCCCTTTGACGCCTTCGCCCTGTGCGTCTTCTACCAAAGCCGCTACATTCAGATCTTTGACATCGAGGTACTTGCCGTTGGTAGCGCTCCACCAAAACAGTTTGACAGAAACGGTTCCTTTCAGACCTTGCAGCGCAGCCTCTTCCGAGAGATTAACAACGCGCTTCATATCGGAGGTTCCATAAGTATTCGGACCAACTACATCCAATGTCTTGATGACCTCGCCGTTATTGTAAATCTTCACCTGATAATAGGCATCTGAAGCGTCGGAGAAGACATCCGAAGTGAGCATCTTAATCGATACCTGTTTGCCTAATTCCGCGGTCATATCGAAGCCATAGTAGCAACGCTCGTCCAGCGTGTTTATGTACTCTGATGCATCATAGATATAGTTGCGGTAGTTAGGAGTACCCTTGTCAGCATAGCATTCCTGCTTACCGTCATTATACCAATAAAGTTTGCGACCTTTGTCGATCAATGAATTCTGCGAACCAAAGTTCTTGGTAATCGTGATCCCCTCTGCAGAAGGGTCAACCAAGGCGTCATCGGAAACGGCATAGCCTGAAGCTTGTGAATCGGATGAAGTGGTCACTTCAGTATCCACCGTACGGGTCAGGCCAAAGGTCTGCGTACCATCTGCGATATGGGAAACGAGTGCTTTCACCTGCAAGTCTTTGATAGCTACGTACTGAGCACTCACTGTATTCCAGAAGAACAACTTGACGGTAACGGTACCTGTTAAGTTTTGCAAAGAAGCATCTTTGGCGATGCCTATGCTACGCTTCATATCGGAGGCAGTAGTCGTTGCCTCCACTTCATCAAACGTGCGGAGTAGCAAACCGTTATTGTAGATCTTCACTACGTAGTGCGTGTTACTATTACTTTTCAATACGTCGGAGATAAGACGCTGGAGGGACAGCTTATAGCCATCTGCTACCGTCATGTCAAAGCTGAAATAGATACCTTCGTTGAGTTCGGTGAATACATCGGTTCCTATTTGGTTGCGGTAGTTCTTGACACCCTGATCCACATAGCAGTTTTTGCTTTCCGTGCCGTCGAACCAATAGATGGCACGACCTTTATTGGTCAGCACGTTTGTACTCGGATAGTTCATCGCTACGCTGATACCTACTACCGACGGATCAACCAACACATCCTCTGCAACGGCATAGCCGGTAACTAACTCATCGGTCGAAGTCGAAGTGACGGAAGCCACCTCGCGTGTTACGCCGAAGGTCACCGCCGCCGGATCATCCGGGAAGACGATCTCAAAACCGGCAAAGAAGAAATCGGCATTGTAAGACGTCAGATAATACACACCTGCTTCGTCTAAAGCTACCGTCCAAACGGGCGTAGAAGCGGGTTGTGCAGCAAAAGCATCTTCGGCAGTCGTTACATTATCCGTCTTGCTAACCAGAATTCCGCGTGCTGCATCAGAATAGGTGTAGAAAGTGACGGTACAAGGACCGCTTACCTTGAATGCCAAACGGTCCTGTGCATTCTTCAGACGAAGCGAGTTGAGGTGCGTTCCACCGGCAAAGGTACTGTTTCCTTTGTTGGTAGCCACCGTGTTCGCGGTAGGAGCAAAGATATGTCCTTCCGCATAAAGCGTGTTAGCGACAGGTTTCTCTGTTCCATTGTTGGTCATGTCATCGGCAATGAATACGTAGTCGTAATCAATTGCCACGAGATCGTTCACGGTGGCTGCCTTAGCCCCCATGCTGCATACTGCCATCAGGAGCAGTAATGCAAATGTCTTTAAGTTTCTCATGTTGTTAATGAATTAGTTATTATTGAATTTGAATTCCTTGTGCGTTATAGGTCTTGCCATCTTTTACTATCAGTAACTGTCCGTTACGGATAAATTTATGATTTATGATTTCAGATTTCAAATTTACATTCTCTACTCCGGTTTCGGTATCTTTTATGGTAGCCGGTTTGCCGAAACCGCCACGTGCGTTAGCTTTGCGGAGTGTCTTGCCGATGTAGGAAGCAAGGTTCAGTTCACTACCTTTGAGTAGGGCAACGAAAGTACCTTCGTCCTCAATGAGGTAAGCCGCATCGTCATCGATAACTTTGGGATTAGCGACAGCCTGCGCTGCGATAGCGCGTGCATCCCAGTTGTCGGCTCCTTTGACCACGTTATCATAGGTGTAATTACCGATAGCTTCGAGATAGATAGCATCGGAGTTAGCGGCGTAGTTGAGTCCGTTCAGGTTATGACCTGTAACCGGCGTACCATCTTCCAGATGCGTGTTATACTCATGGAAGCGGACGGGGAGATCAGCGCTCATATAGGTGTAACCTTGTGCCGACGGAGCGATGAGACAGGTAGCATTGAGGAAGGTAGCGGCAGGGCTGTTATGCCAACCGCGTGCGAGATTCCATCTTCCGGCTTGACTTTCATCACCGTCAATGGTACAGTTATTGAGCACGTAGCCGTAAACGGTCTCTGCGGCCGTCGAAGGCGCGAGGATAACATCTGCATTCGCTCGTGCATTATTGTATAACAAGGTATTCTCAAACCACATATCGCCGCCACCGCAAATATAATCCACCGTACCTTCGATACGTCCGTCTTCGAAATAACCGCGTGCGGTAGCCGGGCAAGAAGAATAATACGTATCCTGGTTACCTTGCAGATCTACTTGTTTCATGATGCTCTTGTCTCCGCGCACCTGTACGGCGATACCTACTCCACTGGCTGAACTGCCTTCATAGGACACATCGCAGCGGATAGCGAGGTCTTGCAGATAGACATTATCGGCACCGATATAGAACGTCTCGGCATTATTCATACCGGCTGCCAGCGGATGGTTCTGAATGAGTACACCTTCCATCGACTGACCGATCAGGCTGACCGTCTGGTCGATATGGGTGAGAGTTGCCGTACCGAGGTCATATATACCATTCGGAAGGAATATCTTATCGTAAGGCTGTGCCGTCTCCAAGGCCAACACCAAACCGGCAGCATCACCTGCTCCGATGACGTAGTAACCGGCTTCATTGAGGGTCGGTACCTGCTCCAGGTTATACACCTTGACAGCGTGTACGTAACCACCGTTAGAGAGGGTGAAAGTGAGCGTAGTGGCAGGACCGGTATAGCGGAACACACCTTTGTTTCCGTCTGCAGTTACCGGCAAAGTGATCGGTTCTCCGACAGGATTGCTATTCGCGTCCACGCAAGCGAGTGTGCTGGCATTGCCGTATTTGCAGAGCGCCAAACTAATGAGGGCGTTTCCGGCTACCTCAATCGTAATCGTGCCATTGGCGCTGAACTGCCATCCGTGCTGTGTTCCATTATACGTACCGCCGGTGATGGAGATGAGTTCATGATCCTCCGGATAGAAAGAGCGTTGGGTCAGGTCGTAGTTGAAGACCTTACCTACTTCTGCTACCTCGATATCCGTTGCATGGGCATAGAGTTTGAGGCTCTCGATAACGGTCGTTCCTTCTGCCACTTTGAGGGCATTAGGCTCCGCCGAAGCGAACCAACCGCGGAAAGCCTTACCTGCTGGTACGGTTACGTCCGAAACGCTATAAGCATATACCAAAGCCGAACCGCCGTCCACGATCTCGCTACCTAAGAGCGTTGTACCGTCCGTATCATAATAACTAACCATTGCTTGTGCAATGTAGTCACATGCTTCAGCGAAGAAATACGGGACAAAAGTCTGATTGCCGAACTCGAAAGTCAATGTAGCGGCTTCTTCCACATTATAAGTCCATGTAACGAACTGGTTGTAATTCGGTTTCTGCTCGCCACAGGGACCAACATTGCTAAACGTAGCAAAATTCACACCGTTCTTTTTCACGGTGATATCGGTCTTGCTAAACTGACATGCGCCGATAGTGAACTTCACCGGTCCGTCCACCGGTACGGTGACGGTACCGCCGTAGATACCATGCTGGACTCCGTTATAGTTGGTGCCCGCAATCGTTACACCTTCCGGCAACTGATTGTTATCGGGAAGGAAAACGGTATAGGGGTCGTCACGGAACTCCACTTTGAAATCCGTGAAGGTGCGTGCAGCTTGCTCCTCTACGGTACCTTTGATATTAAAATCTTTGATAGCTAACAGTGTCGAACCGCTATTGATCCAATAGATGAACTTCACCGTGATCTCACCCTTGAGGTTCTTGACGGTCTCGCTTTCCAGCGCCAAAGTAGCTTTATGTCCTGTTCCGCTCTGACCAGCTCCTATCGTTTGCGTAGCCGATTTGAAGAGCGGTAAACCGTTAGCGCCTTCGATGATAAACTCATAGAACCAGTTGGATTTGTTATCCAGATAAAGGTCTGTATTAATCTCGCTTGCGTTGAAGACATAACCGTCCGCAATAGTCATTTTGAATGCTACATACGCATCGCTGGATTCGGCATCCGCTTGCGTCTTAATGGTCACATTATTGGCTAAGTTACGGTACGTCACCGGTGCCAAGTAAGCTGTAGCATCTCCGTGATAAACATTGCGGTTCGTCAAAACGGCATAAGTAGCGGGTACGGTAGCTACAGCCACCTTGTCGCTCGTAGATGGTAACAACGAAGGAGCAGTGAGCGTATGGTTAGTATGATCTGCATCAGCCGCCATACCGAACGTATGCTCGTTGGTCTCTTCGCCCGGTTCATCTCCCGGTTCTGCAGCAAAAGCCTGACCGGAGATAACGACGTTACGAAGGCATATATATTTGCTGTCCTTCTCCTCTCCGTAGTCATGCCAAGGCAGCACGCGCACGTGAAGGGTCTGACCTGCTTTGACGGTAAGGGTCGGCGTAAGGTTAACATGTTCGATGGCACGGTTAGGCAAGTTACGTTTCTCATAGATGGTCATCACGTTTGTGAAGGCATCGCCGAAACCGGTATTAATATGATAGCACATCGTGGATGTAGCGTCTGCGGTGACATCCATGGATATGCCGGTGATACGTACGTCCATCGCCTCGGGAGCGGTGATGGCAAAATCGATATAACGGCTGGCATTCTCATCTATCTCACCGGCAGGCCACGGGGTACGGCTGCTGCCGTTAGCGGAGTTATGGAAACGTGCGAGGACGATACCTGTCTCATCGCCGTCTGTGAAATAATTCTTGCTATAATCCATACAAGCCATGTTACTCATTGCGAACGCGGCACTGATCGGACCTTCTACCACCGCAGCAGGAACAGGCTTCGCATTGATTTCCCATGTAGCACTAACCTCTGCACCGCCATCCAACGAGATAGCCGTTGCGCTAACAGGGATAGCAATCACATGTTCGCCGGAGGTCGCATAGACTGTGTCGAGTTGTTCTCCACCGGTGCTGTAGTTAGCACGCACATACACCTTCTGGAACATCGAACCGCCGCTGTAGGTAGCATTGGCCGTGGACGCATAGTTGACTTTATCAAGAGAAATCTGCAAGTTCGCTGTAGCGGTTAGAGCGACCGTACCGTTAGCCGGTTCCAGACCATAACCGGTGAGCAGGAACTCTTTATTCTGCACCACACCGCAATAGGTATCGCCTATCTCGATAGCATTGGGGTTAGCGGAGATGTCAGTCGGGATATTGATGTGCTCTGCAAGGATACCTGCGTTCTTGAGCATCTGCGCTGCGGTACGGGCTACGAGATTACCTCCCATGGCGTTGGTGTGGGTCTTATCGTCGGTGCAGAACAGCAGACTCATACATTGGGTCTCGCCGTACGAGAGATAGAGTTGGCGAGTAGCCTCGGTGAGGTTGATGAACGGTACGTTCTTCGCTTTTCCCACCTCACGCATAGCGTGTACATAACTCATCGTGGAGTCACCGGCAGGCAGGCTCTGGTTCTCATAGAGAACACCGTTCTCGATCTTGGAGAACTTGTCGCCGAGGTCGTGCTGACCATTACGGCGGATGTCATTACCGTTGAAATACGCACGGCAGATAGGACCTACCAAGATCGGCGTAACACCCATAGCACGTGCCTCATCGATGAAATGACCCAACATCTCACGATAGGTGGTCTGCGGGTTCGTACCGCGTGCATCGGAAGGAGCAGGGAGACCGTTGGCTGCACAATAAGCAGCGTACTCCAAGTTGTCCATGCCGTTGGTCACGGTACCCTCGTCGTTGTGAGCAAACTGGATGATGAGATAGTCTCCTGCGCTCATCTGGCTCTTTACGGAAGGCCAATAAGCCGCTTGGGTGTAGAAACTACGGGTGTCGGCTCCCGACTTACCACGGTTATTGACTGTGACGAAAGCCGGGTCGAAGAACGAACCGAGGTACATACCCCAGCCTCGTTTGTCCGTCGTACTCTCATCATACTCCGCCATCGTCGAATCGCCGATGGTGTGCACTTTGACGGCTCCCTGCATCATCGGCAGGCAAAGCATCATGGCTACGAAAAACGATAAGATTTTTTTCATGGTGAATAAAATTATTAAATTGTTAAACTGAAAGTTTTCAAATACGGAGGCAAAAGTACAATAATTCGCGCATAGGGGCGTACAAAAACTCACCAAAAGCGTTAAAAAACGCAAAAAATTACACATACTTATCAATTTTTACACAAAAATATTGGCATATTTAGATTTTTTTAGTACCTTTGCACCCTCAATTGAAAGAACCATGAGACGCTTAGTTATTATCCTTTCACTTTTCACTTTGCATCTTTCAGTTTCCGCTACGGAGTACCGTTTGCGTTTTTTTGATGATAGGAACGGATTGAGTCATTGGCTCACGTCGCATGTGGTACAAGACTCCACGGGCATGGTTTGGGTAGCTACTTGGAACGGTCTGAACCGTTTCGACGGGACTCGTTTTGTAGCATTCAAGACGAGTCCGGGAGATAATATATCTACTCCGTCGGATAAGTTCCGGCACATCAAGTTGACCAAAGACAACAACCTCTATTGTTTGGTAGAAGACAGTATATTCCTATTTAATACACGCGCGTGTACTTTCGACACGCTCTCAGCAGCACAACGAGCAGAGGTGCAAGAACGGCTTCGTGCGAACCATGACCCCAATTATAGGCGTAAGGATCTCACTTTCCAAACCGGTCTTACCCGACTGCAAAACATCCGCTATAAGTATGTCGATCCGGCAGAGAACGTATGGTTGATAGATGAGCATGGTCTGTATATCGCTACGCCTGTTATACCGCACGGAAAACGGATAGGAAAGGATGAAGTGCGGTATATAGCCAAACGCTCGAACGGCGAGATTTGGACTGCCCGACGATATACGAACCAAGTGACAGTCTATGACAGCACGCTGCATATGATCCGGACGGAATATTTCGGTGCGCCTGTCTATTGTATCCGCGAGACCGAAGACGGGCATGTATGGTTAGGTACCAAACCCGGGGCACTCATCGAGATAGACGGAAAGCAGCAGCATACTTACCCGAACGTGCGCAACGCGTATGATATCCTGCCGGATGAGCAGAGACTATGGGTCGCTACTTACGGCTTTGGCTTATGGGTGAGGGAGAATTCAGATTTCAGAATTCAGAATTCAGAATTTGAGCAAGTACCCGGCACCGAAGGGATGTATATTCGGCGTTTGCTAAAAAGTACGGACGGTACCTTGTTCGCTGCCACCACTACCGGTTTGCTCGAATTGAGAGACGGACTTATCGCCTTGCACCAACGCGAAACAGGGAATAGTCATTCGCTCAGTAGCAATGCCGTTATGTGTCTTTCGGAGCATCACGGGAAGCTATTTATCGGCACGGAAGGTGGAGGATTAAACAGCATTCGGCTGAGCGATATTCAAGCCGGCAAATGGAGCTTTGAACACTTGACTACCAAGGAGGGTTTGGCCAGCGACATCGTCTATGAGATCATGCCGTGGAACGACAGTACACTACTGCTGCAAGGCAATAATGCCTTAAGTCTGCTCCATACGCATACGAACCGGATTATCAATTTCGAAAGCGCCTTTTTCAATTATACGGGCAATGAACACCTTATTTTAGGCGAAGTACCGCCCTTGGATCTCGGTAACGCACGACTTCTGGTAGCTCCGCATGACGGGTTGATGCTATTGAACCGTTCGGATCTGCAACCCGAGACCAAACCTGTTCGGATCGCCATCAGCGCGCTCCAACGCAGCAACGGACCCATGGAGTACGGTGTGGACACAGTGAGCAGGATCGTCCTCTCGCCTAAGGAACGCAGTCTTGGCGTATGGTTCTCGGCATTGGATTTCAGGAATTGCGGCGCTGTCTTATACCGCTATCGGTTCGATAAAGTAGATGCAGAGGAGGCTCCTTGGAGTGCCGCTTCGTCGGTGGCAGAAATACAACTGCCTGACCTGCACCCGGGAGAATATATCTTGGATATCTGCTCCACCAACGCCTACCAACAGTGGCAAAACAACGTACGACGGCTTGTTATCATCGTCGAACCGACCTTCATGGAAAGCACTTTCGGTCAGACAATAGTGCTTGTCGGAGCTTTTGCTGCGCTGCTTACCATCATCATCTCCCTGCTGCATATGCGTGCCCTTAGGAAGAAACGTAAGGAAGCCTTGGAGGCTTATCTAGACGTTCAGGAGCGTTTGTCTGCCTTGCAAAATAGACAAGATATACCGCAAGCTCCGTTGCCGGAAGTGATGGTTGCCGGCTATCTGAATAAGAACGAGCAGTTCATCCAGACCCTGACTGCCTTTATGGAAAAGAATATGGGTAATATGGATATCAGTGTGGATGATTTGATGACCACCATGGGTATGAGCCGTTCGTCGCTGACCCGAAAGATGCACGAACTTTTCAACCTTTCGCCGAAAGATTTTCTGCAAGCCGCGCGGATTAAGCATGCTTGTTCGCTACTCAAACAAACAGACCTCTCCGTCAAAGAAATCGCTTACTCCTGCGGTTTCAGTAACCCACATTACTTTGCTACAAGTTTCAAAGCCACCACAGGTCTCACGCCTTCCGAGTTTAGAGAAAAAAACAAGCGCCACTCCGAATGAGTGACGCCTGAACGGACTACGATGATATAATTTAACGTGAGTTCGACATAAGGTGAAGTTGTAACATAAAGATTTACAGTAAAGTCGGTTGAGTCATACAGGCAGTGAAGAGGGACAGGAGCGCAAGAGTCAGCAGGATATTATTCCAGCGCATCGATCCCGGCGGTTAGAGCAAAGAGGGTTACATTCCAGTTGATAGTGACCTCATTGGAGGCATAAGAGGGCTGAAAATCGAGGTAGGACTCATCGGCAGGCACGTTCTTGGGGTATTTTACGCCATCTGTAATCCGATCC
>CACYKR010000060.1 GCA_902774995.1 uncultured Bacteroidales bacterium
CGGATGCTTGGTACGCATTATAGGAGGCGGCATATACCGTCATGGTACGGATGGCATAGGGGGCATCCAGTGCAAGTGTCAGCTCGCCTTTGAGTGAGCCCGTTCCACCTTTGATCCCTTTTCCAGAACCGGCATTATAGATGTTATTGGCGGTGATGATGCTTTGTACACAGTTATACGAGGATTCGGCTACAATCTTGTTGATATCCGAAACCTTGCTTCCAGAGTCGCTGCTTCCGTTGCCGCTTTTGAATACTATCGTATACTTCTCCGCCGCCAGACTGAGGGCCACACACAGCACTGCTATTATGGAAAATGCTTTTTTCATGGTTTTCGACACTTTATCGGTATTATATACGAGACGTAAGTTATACTCTATTTCTTCTTAGGCGCGAAATAGAGCAGGATATTCAGCAGCACGTACCACAGGATACAGGCCGTTCCGCTGAAGAGCGCGAACTCGATATGCTTGGTTGCCACGGCTTTGGCTACGCAGAAACCGATCAGAATCACGCAACCGGCGAGGAACAGGAGAATAACCGTCTTCTCTTTCTTGAAACTCTTGAAACTGAAGAACGGTATCTCTGCGTTCAGCAGCCAGCAGCTGACCAGCGACAGACCAATGAGTGCCCACGCCATCCAGTCGTATGCCAGTACTGCGTAAGGCATGCAGCACAATGCCCCCCAGAAGATCGCATTGGCCGGGGTGGCAAGACCGATAAACGACTCATGCTGGCGCTCATCGACATTGAACTTCGCTAACCGCAGTGCGGAGAAAGCTGCCATCAGCAGTGCCAGACCTGCCCACCAGCCCAATACCGGGCGAAGCCAGCAGAACAGCATCATAGACGGCGCCAGACCGAACGTGATATCGTCTGCCAGCGAGTCCAACTGGATGCCGATAGGGCTCGGGGCCTTCAGCAGACGAGCACTCAGGCCGTCGAAGAAATCGAAGAAAGCGCCGGCTAAGATGAATACAAAGGCCCATGTGAAAGCCCCTTGAGTAGCCAGAAAAACAGCTATGCTACCGCATAACAGGTTACAACTCGTGATAGCGTCCGGAATAATTCGTTTGTTCATAGTTTCTTATATACGAAATAGGTAATTACAAAAGTGGAAATGCTGCACGCATTGGCGATCCAGAAGAATGCAGAGTAGCCCACAGCCATCTCTATCGACCCGGCTACAAAACCCGGAATCATCATTGACAGCGCCATGAAGGCTGTGCAGATAGCGTAATGCGAGGTCTTGTACGGTCCCTCCGAGAAATGCATCATATACATCATATACGCCGTGAAACCGAAGCCGTAGCCGAACTGTTCAAAGCTGACAGCCGTACCGATGAGCCAGAGCGACTCCGGCTGCGCCATGCTCAGATAGCAATATACGAAGCTCGGCAGTGTCAGCGCAGCGGCCATCAGCCACAGGGACCTCTTCAGTCCGCGGCGCGAGATATACACACCGCCTAAGATACCGCCTAAAAGCAGGCATATCACACCGATAGTGCCGTACAGCAGCCCCACGGTGTCGGTACTCAGCCCCAGACCGCCGCCGATGATCTGTCCGTCGCGCACAAACGCTTCGCGGGCATCGACCAGAAACGGCTGGCACAGCTTGACCAGAAACCCTTCGCTCAGCCGGTAGAGTAGCATGAACGCTATCGCCAGCCATACGCCCGGTTTGGTGAAGAACGTAGCGAACGATTCGCGCAATTCGCTCCATGTACCATGTCCGCCGGCATTGCTACGCGGCCGGTCCTCTGCGACTTTGGGTAACAGAAATGTATGATAGAGCGTTACGAGCAGCATGATCACGCTCGTCACGCCTAAGGTCACCTGCCATGCGTACGGGATATTGCCTGTCTGGTTCTCCAGATAACCGGCTATATACACTAACACGCCTTGCGAGAACACCGCTGCGATGCGGTAGAACGTAGAGCGTATTCCTACGAACGCCGCCTGGCTCTGGGTGTCATGCGCCAGCATGTAGAAGCCGTCCGCCGCGATGTCATGCGTAGCGGAAGCAAAAGCGGCAATGATAAAGAGGATGAGCGTGAACCGGAACGTGCCTGCCGATACGGCTTTGGCGGCAATGAGATCCGGAGAGGGGTGGGGGAGACTGACAGTCAGCAGGATACAGAGCACTGTCAGCAATGCCTGCATCGTTATAACCCACCATCGTTTGGTACGGATGACATCTACAAAGGGGCTCCAGAGACCCTTGAGGAACCAAGGGAAGTAAAGCAGTGTTGTGAAAAACGCCAACTGGTCATTGGGTACCCCCATTTTGGTAAACAGCATCACGGAGATGCTGTTTACCAGAAAATAGGGGATTCCTTCTGTGAAGTACAACGTCGGTACCCACACCCACGGTGATATGGAATATTCACCTTTCAATTTTCACCTTAATAATATATGCGCGTGCGCGCGGATTACTGGAAGTTGGCGCGGTTGTCGGTTACCTCTGCCTTCTCCTCAATCAGCTGCATAGCCTGATACGGCAGGTAAGCGTAACGGGAAGCAAGCTGTGCTTTCTCTGCCTCGGCATTCATCTGCTCGGCAGTGTTGTTGGCAGCACCTGTCTTCACTACGAACACGCCCATGTTGCCTTGGATCGGCTCGCTCAACTGGTTCTCACCCATGGCGATGGTCTTGCCGATGACGGCAGGCTCCATGCCGGCGTTGCCGAAACGGCTGTCTGCCAGCGTCACGCGCTCAACACTCTGGATCTGCTGACCCGTGATCTGGGCAGCTTCCTCCAGGCTCTTCACGCCCTTCAGCTCTTTCTGGATATAAGCAGCTTTGGCGTTGTTCATCGCCTCGTAGTTCAGCTCGGCGCGAACGGACTCCAGCGAGCGGTACTCGCTGGAGTTGATCTCGGTCAGAGCGGCTACGATGAACTGCTGGCCGCACTCGAACACGTCGCTCACGGCGCCCTCTTTTGCCTCAAACGCCCAGCGGACGATAGGACGGCTGGATTTGAGCTGGCCTACTTTGTCGGTAGTAGCGGTGAGGTTGTATTGCGGAACAACAGCCATGCCTGCCTCCTGTGCGGCTTTCTCCAATGCCTCGGCATTGTTATTGGCTACGATGAACTGTTTGGCTTTGTTGTAGATCACCGAATAGGTCTTGCTCGACGGACTTACCTCACGGGCAAGGATAGCCAGTTTCACTTTCGGGGTAGCCTTGGCGATGTCGAGGATCTCATAGGTCTGCTCGCCCATGCCTTGTGCTACGGTGAAACGCTCTCCGCGTTTGCCCGACAAAGCCGGCTCGGCAATGTTCTTCGGCAGGTCGGTTGCCTTGAACCAACCTAACTCCTGGTCCTCGCCGCCTTCTACGATAGCTTTCAGCTCTACGGAATCCGGCATCGAATAGCCGGCTTTCACGATACGGGCCATCGAGTAGGTGTTGTTCTCAAACAGGATATCGGTGCAATCGCCGGTCTTCGCTCCCTTGCCAAAGGCAAACTCCTTGAACTGGGCGGGAACGGTCTCCTCAGAATAGTCGCGGCCGTCGTACATGATATCCGAATTGGTGTTCACCACGAGGCTTACGTCCTCGGTGGTCTTGAACTCCTCCTGCAGGTTGTTCATCAGCGTCTGGGCAGCCTTGTAGTCGTCCTCGCTCGGTACGATATCGAAAGCGATATACTTGATAGCGCGGTTCGGGGTCTGCTTGTACTGCTCTTTGTGCTGTTTGTAGAGTTTCTTGATGTCGCCCTCGCTGACTTTCACCAGACTGTCGGCTACAGCGTAGTACGGCTTCATCACGTACTCTGCGCTCACGCCGTTCTGACGGCTGTTGAAGGCGTACTCGGCGTCCAGCGAGTTGGCTTTGAGCAGGTGTTGCAGCAGGGTGGTGTATTTCTCCTGCAGATAGCTGATGCGGACTGCTTTCTCCCAATACATCCAATAGGTCTTGGCCTGCTGGAGATTTGCGTTCTGCTCTGCGTCCTCGTTGTTGATAGCCTGCAACAGGTTTACTACGGCGTCACGGCTGAACTGTCCGTTCTCGTCCATGAACGCACGGCGGCCGCGGATAATCTGGTGGGGGTTCTCACCGATGCAGAGTTCGCTCAACTCGTCGGTAGTGATGTCCATACCGATTTCCTCTGCCTGAGCGCGCAGCGTGTAATCCATCATCATCATGTTCCACACCTGATTACGGATCTGGGCGTGCATGTCCTCGTCGAAATCCGAGCGACCGCTCTCAATCTTGTACACTTCTGTCAACTGATCCTTGGCAGCCTCATACTCCGTATAGTGAATCTTCTGACCCTCAATCACGCCTACATTCTCGCGGCTGCGGTTGAAGAAACTACTACCGGAGTTCAAAAAGTCTCCGAGGATAAATGCCAGCATGGCGAGACCGACAATTGCGATCAACAATGCGCCATGATTTCTAATTCTTTGTAAACTTGCCATTTTATTTATACTGTTTTTTATTTTGATGTTCTTTTCACCTTTCACCTCATTCCGTCGCCAGCGAATCCACGCGGACGATAAAACCGTTTTTCATCTGCGGCGAACCGTTGTATTTCGACATCGGACCCATTACCGTTACTTTCGAGCCGACACGCGGTACCTCTGTATTGCTGCGGAAGGGGTAGTTGTTGATAAAGTTCGTGTATTGGCAACGCAGTGTCTTGTCGCTACTGCCGTCCTTCAGGTCAAAATTGACATTGGTGAACCTGCCGGGAATGTCATTCAGGTTGGTGACAATATTGGAAATCGTACCGCTGATCTTGTAGCTCTCCGGAGTCAGCTGGTCGTTCACCAGCGTCGCTCCGATGGACAGCGCGCTGTCCACGCTGATGATGATTCCGTTCGTGTCTGCCTGAAGAATAGGTATGGTGTCGTAGTTCTTACTGTTGTCACCCGGAGCATTGATATACGGATCTTCTTTACATCCGAATAACACGGCTGCTACTACTGCACTTGCAATCAATAAACTCTTTTTCATATCATGTGTAATTTAAGATTTTTTGCTTTTAGTCAAAATCGGCTACAAAGTTACGAAAAATATTTTACGCGCGCAAATATTTATAGAAAAAAGTAAAAAAAAATAACTTTTTCTTGCGTATGTCAGAAAATTGTTGTAATTTTGTGCGCTTTTTCGATGGTAGGGTATGTTGTGCCCGCACGGAAAGGCGAGATTTATTAACCATTAAATGCTAAAACTATAGCAACAATTCCTCAGCGGCCACGCGGTGGCCGAGTTATCAAAGAGGACCCGCATCGTATTAACGATAAGATCCGCGGCGTCCAGCAAGTACGCCTCATCGGCGATAATGTAGAACCGGGTATTTATGACTTCCGGCAGGCAATGCGTATCGCAGATGAGCAGAACCTTGATCTTGTAGAGATAGCGGCAACAGCGAATCCGCCCGTATGCCGTGTCATCGATTACCAGAAATTCCTCTACGCGCAGAAGAAGAAACAGAAGGAGGCGAAAGCCAACCAGAAAAAACAGGAGGTGAAGGAAATCCGTTTCGGCCCGCAAACCGATGACCACGATTACAACTTCAAACTCAAGCACGCCCAGGAGTTCCTAAAAGAGGGGAACAAAGTGAAGGCGTATGTCTTCTTCCGCGGACGGTCCATCGTCTTCAAAGAGCAGGGAGAGCTTCTGCTCGCGCGTTTTGCTGCGGATCTGGAGGAATACGGCAAACCGGACAATGTGCCCAACCTGGAGGGAAAACGAATGATTATGTTCGTCAGCCCCAAGAGCCAGAAGTAATCCCCTAAAGAGTAATCAAGGGGAATATAGGACTAATGTCGGACTAATATCGTATCCTACCACACCCTATATATACTACGTATATATCCCGTGATTTTAAGAAATCACCTGTAAGATGCTGTAAAATAGAAACCGCCCGAAGGCTTACCTTTAATCGGCGCCGTGTGCGCCCTGCTGCCTGTCGGACGTATTATTAACAATTTAATATTTATTACAAAATGCCAAAGGTAAAAACGAACTCCGGTGCTAAAAAGCGTTTCACGCTTACCGGAACCGGTAAAATCAAGCGTAAGCACGCTTACAAAAGTCACATTCTGACGAAGAAGACTAAAAAGCAAAAACGCAACCTCACCCATGTTGCGCTCGTTGATCAAACGAACATGCGTTCCGTTCGCGAAATGCTGTTGCTTCGTTAAGTACTAACCATTAAAGTGAAAGGACAAGAGAAATGCCAAGATCAGTAAATCACGTTGCTTCGCGCAACCGTCGCAAGAAGATCATGTCGCTCACCCGTGGTAACTTTGGTGGTCGTGCTAATGTATGGACCGTTGCAAAGAACACATGGGAGAAAGGTTTGCAGTATGCTTACCGCGACCGTAAGAACAAAAAACGCACGTTCCGCGCTCTCTGGATCCAGCGTATCAACGCTGCCGCTCGCCTCGAAGGTCTGAGCTACAGCCAGTTGATGGGGCTGCTCAAGAAAGCAGGTATCGTCATCAACCGCAAGGCGCTTGCCGACCTCGCCATGAACCAACCCGCTGCTTTCAAAGCAGTTGTTGACCAGGCGAAGAAAGCTGCCAAGTAAGTAATGTTCTTACTAAACTCCGAGACGACCAACCGGTCGTCTCTTTTTTTTCAGAGTAACCGGAGGATTTTTTCTTGCAGTTCTTGGCTGGCAGGGACGAGGGGGAGGCGGAGGGAGTTGGTGATGAGACCTTTCTGCGCCAAAACGGCCTTGATGCCAACGGGATTGCCTTCGGCGAAGAGCAACTTAATCATCTCTGCGTATTTCGCTTGCAGGGCTGCATCCTTGTCATGGACGATGTGCCAGAAGTCCTCGGGGAAGGCGTTGGAGGCTACGCTTATTAATCCGGCAGCGCCGGCTTCCATCAGTTCGCAGGCAATGCCGTCGTCGCCGCTTATAACGAGAAATTGCTTTTGACTTTCGACTTTTGACTTTCGACAAATTAAATCTTTGATTTGCTCTACGTTGCCGGAGGCTTCTTTGATGCCGAGGATCTTGTCGGGGCGGGCGTTGTAGATGCGCATGACGGTCTCCGGTAGGAGGTTCACACCTGTGCGCCCGGGTACGTTATATAATATTACGGGAATCGGAGAGATTTCCGCGATGGCGCAGAAATGTTGGTAAAGACCTTCCTGGTTCGGTTTGTTGTAATACGGGCAGACGGAAAGGACAGCGCAAAAGCCGGACAAGTCGGTGTTTCGCAATGCCTCACAAACTGCCGCTGTGCAATTACCGCCAAGTCCCAAGACCAGAGGCAACCGCCCATTGACGTAACTCCGTACGAAAGAACGCACTTCTGCGCGTTCCTTGTCCGTCATCGTAGCTGCTTCGCCGGTGGTCCCGAGCACAACGATATAATCCACATAACCGGTCAGTTGGGTGTCCAGCAGCCGTGCCAATGCTTCGTAATCCACGCTTCCGTCTGCTTGGAAGGGCGTAATAAGCGCAGTACCAAGACCATGTATCATTTTCTCATTTACACATTTACTCATTTAGTCCAGACTTTTGATGGTGGTGAGGTATTGCATAATCTGGTTGTACAGCCATGAGGCTTCAATCTGTACTTCCTCTCCTTGCTCCGGCGTCAAGTCGGGGAGGGAGATAAGCATGTCATGGAGGCCTTCGCCGAGGTTCAAACCTACTTTGAAATCCGCGTCTGCATACATCGCCAAGTATCGCAACGGCAGTAGCGGATGGGTGGTAAGGTCAATCATCAGGTCATAGTGCTCCGCCTGCAGGTCTGTCATGACATCATTGGTCGGTTTGCCCCACCATGTGTAATCGTTCGTACCCAGGATACGGCTCTGCGGCAGGATGAGCGTGGTGATTTCTTTCTTAGCCACATACCCCCACATCGTCACATCCATCTGCCGTTTGAGCAGGTCCTGACGGATAGATTTGATAGCGTCATTGCGCTCCAGCACATCGCTCTCGTAGATAATCATCACCTTGAGCGGCTGGTCAAGATGCGGGAACCTCGGATTGCGCGTCGGCATCTTTTTGCGCAGGTAATCAAATATGAACTGGTATAATTTTTTCATTTACTTATTTTCTCATGTTCTTATTTTATCATTTCGAGGAATTCGTCTTCGGTCATTAACTTAACGCCGAGGGCTTCGGCTTTTTTCAGCTTCTCGGGTCCCATGTTCTCGCCGGCAAGGATGAAGGAGGTCTTTTTGCTGACCGAACCGACGTTCTTGCCTCCATTGGCTTCGATGAGGGTCTTATATTCGTCACGGCTGTGTTGCGCAAAAGTACCGCTTATCACAATGGACATCCCAGCCAGTTTGTCGGATTGCGGTCCTTGTGCCGCTTCGCCTTCGAACCGGAGTCCGGCTTTGCGGAGACGGTCAAGAATCTCCAGATTGCGGATGTCGTTGAAATATGCAACGATGTTCTCTGCTATCTGCGGACCGACATCTTCAATCGCGCACAGTTGCTCGGCGGTAGCCCATTGGAGCAAGTCGATGGAGGTATAGACGCGCGCAATTTTTTTTGCTGTTGTCTCTCCTACCATGCGGATACCGAGCGCGAAAAGCACCCGTGCCCATGGTACGCTCTTGGACGCTTCTATGCCGGCAAGCATATTCTGCGCGGACTTCTCGCCCAGCCGTTCCTGAACTGCAATGTCTTCGGCCTTCAGGTCATAAATGTCTGCGATGTTATGTAGCAGTCCCTGGCGGTAGAGGAGGTCAATCGTCTCTTCTCCGAGACCGTCAATGTTCATCGCTTTACGGCTGACGAAATGCTCTATCTTGCCTTTGATTTGCGGGGGGCAGCCTGCCTCGTTTGGGCACCGCCAAGCCGCTTCACCTTCCACTCTCACGAGTGGAGTCCCGCACTCGGGACAAACAGTGGGGAAAGTGAACCCCTCTCCCTCCCTTGAGGGGTGAAGAGCTCCGCTCGATCGAGCGTCCTGTGGACGGTCGTAGAACTCTCCCGGGGTGGGGTTGTCCCGTCCTACTATCTTGGGTATGATCTCACCGCCTTTCTCCACCCAAACGCGGTCGCCGGGACGGATATCCAGAGACTTGATAAAGTCTTCGTTATGGAGCGTGGCACGTTGAACGATTGTGCCGGAGAGTTGTATCGGTTCGAGGTTTGCAACGGGTGTTACGACACCTGTGCGTCCCACCTGATAGGTGATCTCCTTGAGCAGGGTCAGTTGTTTCTCTGCGGGGAACTTATAGGCAATTGCCCAGCGCGGTGTTTTGGCGGTATAGCCGAGTTCCTCTTGTTGGGCAAGGTTGTTGACTTTGAGGACGATGCCGTCGGTGGCTACCGGCAGGTTCTTACGCTCCGTGTCCCAATAGGCGATATACGCCATCACTTCATCGACGGAGTGGCACACTTTGATGGCGTCAGAGATATGAAATCCCCATTCGCGTGCAGTAGCCAGGCGTTCGTAATGAGTTGTGCCGGGCAGGTTTTCGCCGAGCATGTAATAGAGATAGGCGGTCAAACCTCGCCGTGCCACTTCGCGCGGGTCTTGCAGTTTGAGTGTGCCGGAGGCGGCATTGCGCGGGTTGGCAAAAAGCGGTTCTTCCTGTTCCTCACGTTCCTTATTGAGTGCTTCGAAACGCTCCCACGGCAGAAGCACTTCGCCGCGCAGTTCAAAGAAATCAGGGATGTCCGTCCGTTCAATGCGCCAAGGGATAGAAGGGATGGTTTTGATGTTGGCAATGACGTCATCGCCCTGCACGCCGTCGCCCCGTGTGAGTGCCCGAACGAGTTGTCCGTGCTCGTACCAGAGAGAGATGGAAAGGCCGTCGAACTTGAGTTCACAGACAATTTCTACGCCCGAAGGCAACTTGCGCACCCAATCCTCAATCTCTTCGCGCGAATAACTATTAGCCAACGATAGCATCGGGTATTTATGCCTGACCGTCTCAAACGCCTTATTGCTTTTGTCTTTCGACTTTTGACTTTCGACTAAATCAGAGCCCACGTGCTGTGTCGGGCTCTTCGGGTCGAACATATCCGGATACCGCGCCTCCAGATCCTGCAGGCGGCGCATCTTCTCGTCGAACTCACGGTCGGAGAGAGTAGGCATGTTCAGTACATAGTACTTGTAGTTTGCCTCCTCCAGCTCCTTTCGCAAGGCTTTCAGTTCCTCGCGCTCGGGTTCTTCTATCTGGCTGAATAAATCCATCATCGTACTACAAATCTACGTTGGAAGACTTGTCCGTCTGCGTAGATATAGAGGATATACATCCCTGCTGTACCCGGCAGCGTCACGTGCTCCATCTCGCTGATGATCTCTTTGCGGTCCACGAAGTCGCCGTTCAGGTCTTGCTGCCGTATAAGCAGTCCGCTGACGGTGTAGATGGCGTAGAATGCGCGTTCGCGTGAAGCGGCATTGCGAATGATGAGATCGTCGTTCTCGCCGGCCAGAACCTCATAGGTGTTCAGTGCCGGACTCGGGTCGTAGGTCAGCGTGCTGTCCAACTTCAGACCTACTACCACGGGGTCATGGTCCGAGCAGCGGAACATCGTCTGGTCGTTCGACTTGTCGTACGTATAGTCGTCCGACTCGTCGGAGTTGATATGAAATCCCGCAACGCCGGTCACCTGCGGTCGGAGCGAACCGTTACTGATGGCATGGTCCAGATAGCCCGCCTGGCCGGAGTACTGATAGCTGTAACTGCTGTCTGCATGGAAAGCGCGGTGCAGGTCAATCATCCCGTTGTCAATCAGCAGCGTGATAGGATCCTCTTTGGCGTACGCGTTGAGGTCACCCATGATGAGGATATCTTTCTCTTTGATCTGGATGTAGTAACGTTTGTAATAATCTATCACCGACTGTGCCTCCGTTACACGCGAGGCGTTGTAACCACCCTGTCCGTCATGCTTGTCTGCATCTCCGCCGGTGCCGTTTCCTGATTTGGCTTTGAAGTGGTTGACGGAGAAGATAAACCGCTCGCCGGTAGCTATCTCCTCGAAGCAGATCATCTTCTTGCGTTCCTTCACGCCGGTGTTGTTATGTTGCAGTACGCCTATCGGCTTCACCTTGTTCCTGTCATATACGAAAGCCGATTTGGTGTAGGTGCCGCTGGCGGAATTGCCGTCGTTGATATAGGTGTAGTTGCGTTCGGGCAGGTTGGCATTCAGGTCGGAGGCTATCTCTGCCGCTGCTCCTTGGCCCTGCTCAATCTCCACCAGGCCGTATATATCCGCATTGATCTTCGTCAGTGCCTTGTTCACCTTCGTCCGCTGGCGCTGGTGTGCCTCGTAGCTGTTCGGACCCATACTGCCCGAACCGGTGTTTTCCGTCAGGTAGTACTCCAGGTTCATCGTACAAACCAGCAGCCGGTAGTCGCCTACATCGGGAATACCTTTCTCCAAATCCGCACGGGTGTTGCCGCGGAACTCTCCGCTGACCCAAGTCAGGCTGCCGGTGCTGTTCACCTTGGCCTTCAGGTTGTATATCTTCTCTCCGCAACGGTGCTTGGGCGAAGCGTAGGGTACGCCGCTGAGAGTCATGGCGCCCGTGCTGTTCAGGCTCACGACGGAGTTGTATTCCGGCGTTTTGGGATACGCCTGGTTGGTAGGCGAGTAGAAACGGCGGGTGGAAACGGTCAGCGACGTATAGTAGTTGGAACAAACGACAATAGGCACGTCGAAGATGACCGTTTGGCCTATATAAGGCGCTAACTCCTGGGCGCTCCATGTCTCCGGATCACTCACGGAGATATGCACCTGGCTGATTGCTGCGGAGCAGATGAACAGCACACTCGCGAGAAAAGAAAAGCGGGTTTTCATTGGCTTTCGTATTAAATCGGCTACAAAAGTACAAAAAAATTTGCAAACTTGCAAAAAAAAGTGTAACTTTGCACCGAAAATTGTATAACCATCCTTGTTGAAGCGTAAAAAATATGTCATTTTCTGAGTTTTGGACTATCATCAAAATCCGCAAATGGGGCAAGTATGTGTTGACCATCCTGATTTTTTTGGTTATCTTTCTCTTTGTGGGTGACCAGAGCATGCTGCATTTTTGGCGCCGCGGACGGGAGATCAACCGTCTGGAGGAGCAGCGGGATATGTACCGTGCCAACTCCGAACGGGCCATGCGTGAGATACAGATGCTCCAAAACCCCGACAGTCTGGAGCGCTACGCGCGCGAACATTATTTTATGCGTAATAGCAACGAAGATATATACCTCGTTGAGGAAAATTAAAAATCACGAATTACGAATGAGAAAGTCATCTATTATATTGATTATCGGGCTGG
>CACYKR010000061.1 GCA_902774995.1 uncultured Bacteroidales bacterium
TGTCCATCTCTTCTTTCTCGCTCTTGATAATACTGATGCGGGTCATCACCATCATCTGTAGCGGGATAGCCGGCACAAGACACATCAGACTCGGATAGAACGTAGCGAAATGCTGGTCGGAGATCTCGATCGCGTAATAGATAATCAGCAGATAATACAATCCGCTGGCTACTATCGTCAGGTCGCACAGTATGATGCGCCATTGGGCGCTGAAAAAACAAAGCAGACTCAGAATCGCACAATACAGCATCACTTTGTTGCAATAATACAGACCTTTGACGGAGGTAGTCGCGGTCACGTAGCGCGCACCCGTACTTATTTCTGTCTGGGAGACTACAAACTCCTTGTTGTCCATCGAAAAACTACGGATATAAATGACCCCTTTGTCATCCTCGAAACGAAACACCGGCCGCGTCATCAAAAACGCGGATGCAGCAATCGCTATTACCATGTAAATCAACCGGCGGTAGACAACCGGTATCTCCTTTTTCTGTTCTCCTTGTGCCATAATTCGGCTGCAAAGGTACTACAATTTTTCCAAATAAGCAAATTTTTTGTATTTTTCTTGCATATATCAAAATTTTTTTGTACCTTTGCGCACTTTTTGTGTGTCGTGCGCATGTGTATGCACCGCGTACGCAGGAGAAGAAATCAGAATTCATAACAAATAAAAACTAAAAACTATTATGCAAAACAAAGGACTTGTTAGAATCATGGCGGCGTGCCTTGCATTGGTATGCGCCTTCTATCTGTCGTTCTCCTTTGTGACCGCTCATTATGACAAGGCGGCCAAGAAGTACGCGGATGGTGATGCAGTGAAAGAGTACCAGTATTTGGATTCCATTGCTGCGAAGAAAGTATGGTTTGGTTACACCCTCAAAGAGTGCCGCGAGAAAGAGATCAACCTCGGTCTGGACCTCAAGGGAGGTATGAACGTCACCATGGAGGTTTCCGTTCCGGACATCCTCGATGCCCTCAGCGGTCACAACGAGACGCCGAACTACAAAGAGGCGATGACTCGTGCCCGCCAGAAACAGAAATCCAGCGGTGCGGATTTCGTAACCCTCTTCGTGGAGTCGTTCCGTGAGGTCGATCCCGAGGGACAGCTGGCTTCGGTCTTCTCGACCTTCGAACTCAAGGACAAAGTAACCCTGAACTCCACCAACGCCGAGGTAGAGAAAGTCATCCGCGAGGAGGTTGACGGAGCTATCAACAACTCGTTCAACGTGCTCCGTACCCGTATCGACCGTTTCGGCGTCGTACAGCCGAATATCCAGAAACTCTCCCAGCCGGGCCGTATCCTCATCG
Source organism: uncultured Bacteroidales bacterium (assembly GCA_902774995.1). Classification (GTDB taxonomy): domain Bacteria; phylum Bacteroidota; class Bacteroidia; order Bacteroidales; family Paludibacteraceae; genus Colicola. The sequence goes on from CACYKR010000061.1 coordinate 1,309, forward strand.
AGCTCCCGGGTATCAAAGAGCCGGAGCGTGTACGTAAACTCCTCCAGGGTTCGGCTAACCTGGAGTTCTGGGAGACCTACGAGGCTTCCGAGCTCCTGCCGATGCTGGCTCAGATCAACCGCGAGTTCGCAGCCACCCAGGTGAAAGAGGCAGAAGAGGCTCCGAAAGCAGAGGAAGCAAAAGCTGCCGAGGCTCCGAAAGCAGAGGGTGACGAACTCGCCGCATTGGTGGACAGCCTGGGCACAGACAGTGCATCTATGGCAGCCGACCAGGCAGCACAGCTCGCGGAGTATAAAAAATCGAACCCGCTCTTCGCTATCCTCAACCCGTCGGTGAACCAGGCGGGACAGGCTTACCGCGGACCGGTGATCGGTACAGTACATTACACCGATACAGCCAAGGTAAACGCTATGCTCAACTCCCAGATTGCCAAGGCCGTTCTGCCGCGTGACGCACGTTTCTACTGGACGGTGAAAGCTATCGACGAGGCTAACGCCTACTACCAGCTCGTAGCGCTCAAAGCGCAGCGTGACGGACGCGCAAGCCTCGAAGGCGATGTAATCACCGACGCCCGCGCGGATTTCTCGCAGGTAAGCGCATATGCCAATGTATCCATGTCGATGAACGCCGAGGGCGCCAAGACATGGCAGCGTCTGACCAAAGACAATATCGGCAAATCGGTAGCTATCGTACTCGACGGATACGTATATTCGTTCCCGACCGTTCAGAGCGAGATCGCCGGCGGTAACAGCCAGATCACCGGTAACTTCACCGTAGAAGAGGCAAAAGACTTGGCTAACACCCTGAAGTCCGGTAAGATGCCGGCGCCCGCCCGTATCATCGAGGAGAGCGTGGTAGGTCCGTCGCTGGGTCGTGAGGCTATCCAGTCCGGTCTCTGGTCTTTCGTACTGGGCTTCTGCCTCATCCTGATCTATATGATCTTCTACTACGGCTGGATCCCGGGTCTCATCGCCGATGCAGCATTGCTGTGCAACGTCTTCCTGCTGGTAGGTATCCTCGCTTCCTTCTCTGCCGTGCTGACCCTGCCGGGTATCGCCGGTATCGTCCTCACCATGGGTATGGCGGTCGATGGTAACGTGCTCATCTACGAGCGTATCCGTGAGGAGCTCCGCGGCGGCAAGGGTATGCGTAAGGCTATCGAGGATGGTTTCAAGGGTGCTATCACCGCCATCATTGATGCCAACGTCACCTCCTTCCTCACCGGTGCCATCCTCGCTATCTTCGGTACAGGTCCTATCAAAGGCTTCGCTGTTACCTATATGATCGGTATCATCTCCTCCTTCCTCACCGCTGTGTTCATCACCCGTCTGTTGCTGGAGGACTATGCTTCGAAGGACAACGCCAAGGAACTGAGCTTCACCACCAAACTGATGAAGAACTTCCTGCAGAACATACATTTCGATTTCGTCAATGCACGCAAATGGGCTTACTGCGTATCCGGCGGTCTGGTGATCTTCGCTATCCTCGGTCTCGAGCCTCATATCTTCGGTAAACTGAACCTCGGTATCGACTTCTCCGGCGGACGTAACTATGTCGTTCGTTTTGACCGGAACGTCAACACCCAGGATGTACGCGAGAGTCTGGAGAACACCTTCAAGGCTACCCTGGAAGAAGGCGAGACCTTTGGTCTGAACGTCATCACTTTCGGTAACGACGCCAACCAGGTACGTATCTCCACCAACTATCGTATCCACGAGGACAACGCCGAGGCGGACGAGTATATCGAGGGTCTGCTCTACGAGGGCTGCAAGCAGTTCCTGGGCGAGGACATCACCTTCGAGGACTTCCACTCCACCGAGTCGAACGCCAACGTAGGTATCATGTCCAGCCAGAAAGTAGGTCCGGCTATCGCCGATGATATCACCACCAGCGCGGTATGGGCTGTCCTCGCCGCACTCGTAGTGATTTTCCTCTACATCCTCGTCCGTTTCCGCAACTTCGCTTACTCGGTAGGTGCATTGGTAGCTTTGGCACACGATACCGTAATCATCCTCGGCCTCTATGCCATCCTGTGGAAGATCATGCCGTTCTCCATGGAGATCGACCAGGCTTTCATCGCGGCTATCCTGACCGTCATCGGTTACTCTATCAACGATACCGTGGTTATCTTCGACCGCGTACGTGAGTACAACAGCCTCTATCCCAAACGCGAGCGCAAGCAGAATATCAACGACGCGTTGAACAACACGCTCAGCCGTACCTTCTCGACCTCTATGTCCACGTTCGTAGTCCTTTTGGCTATCTTCATCTTCGGTGGTGAGACCATCCAGGGCTTCGTCTTCGCCCTCCTCATGGGTGTGATCGTAGGTACATGGTCGTCTCTGTTCATCGCTTCGCCGATCGCTTATGATATCCAGCTGGCACAGGCTAAACGCGCAGAGAAGAAAGAGGAAAAGAAATGAATAATGATTTCTTGAAATACGCCGTTTCGCAGGGTCTGAACTCCATGCATGTAGAGAATATCATGTCTCGCAGCATGGAGTCCACCCGCGCGAGCAGCGGGTATATATCCCCTACTATTCTGGAGGAGCGCCAACTCAATGTCACCCAGATGGACGTCTTCAGCCGTCTGATGATGGACCGTGTCATCTTCCTCGGTACCGAGGTGAACGACTATACGGCGAATGTCATTCAGGCGCAGCTGCTCTATCTGGACTCCGTAGATAGCGAGCGCGATATCAATCTCTATCTCAACACGCCGGGCGGTTCCGTCTATGCCGGACTGGGTATCTACGATACCATGCAGTTCGTCAAGGCGAGAGTCTCCACGATCTGCACCGGCCTGGCTGCCTCCATGGGAGCTGTCCTGCTGGTGGCAGGCGAGAGCGGTATGCGCGCCGCACTGCCCCACAGCCGCGTGATGATACACCAGCCCCTCGGAGGTATCCAGGGACAGGCTTCGGATATCGAGATTACGGCGAAAGAGATCCTCAAACTCAAGGACGAACTGTATCAGATCATATCCGACAAGTCCGGCAAGTCCATGGACCAGATCCGTCAGGATGCCGACCGTGACCATTGGATGACTGCCGCAGAGGCACTCGAATACGGAATGATCGACAAGGTTTATACGCATAAAGACTAATGGCGAAGAATAAGGATAAAGGGCTGTGTCTTTTCTGCAACGAGCAGAAACCGCTCTCTCAGTTGTTTTCGAGTACTTTTTATGACGGAGTATGGATCTGCCATGACTGTATCGAGGCGGGCCATTCATTCCTGGAGGCGGAGCAAGCCAAACAGCGTGCGCAGACTGCCGCACAGGACAGCTTGAGCAAGGAGGAGCTTCCTACGCCCCAGCAGATGAAGGATTTCCTCGACCAGTATGTCATCGGACAGGACGAAGCCAAGCGATTCCTCGCCGTAGCGGTCTATAACCACTATAAACGGGTGCTGCAGGAGGTTACCAATGACGACGTGGAGATAGAGAAGAGCAACATCCTGCTGGTAGGTTCGACAGGTACGGGCAAAACCCTTCTGGCACGTACCATCGCCAAGATGCTCAAGGTGCCGTTCGCCATCGGCGATGCCACCTCCCTCACCCAGGCAGGCTATGTAGGGGAAGACGTGGAGTCTATCCTCGTCCGTCTCCTTCAGGACTCCGACTACGATGTCAAGAAAGCCGAGAGAGGGATTGTCTTCATCGACGAGATAGACAAGATCGCCCGCAAATCGGAAAACCCCTCCATCACCCGCGACGTAAGCGGCGAAGGCGTACAGCAGTCGCTGCTGAAGATGCTGGAAGGCTCCGTTGTCAACGTGCCGCCTCAAGGCGGGCGCAAACATCCGGATCAGGAGTATATACACGTGAATACCAAGAATATACTCTTCATCTGTGGAGGGGCTTTTGACGGCATAGAGCGCAAGATATCCCAGCGGATGAACACCCAGGTAGTCGGTTTTGCGGCGCAGCAGCAGGCTGCACGCGTGGACAAGAACAACCTCCTGCAATACATTGCCCCCCAGGATCTCAAGTCGTTTGGTCTGATCCCGGAGATTATCGGCCGGTTACCGGTACTGACTTATCTCCATCCGCTGGACAAACAGGCGCTGCGGAACATCCTTACGGAGCCGAAAAACGCCCTTACCAAGCAGTATAAGAAACTCATGGCAATGGACGGCGTCTCGCTCTCGTTTGACGATGACGCCCTTGATTATATCGTAGATAAAGCGATAGAGTACAAACTCGGCGCACGGGGACTCAGAGGGCTGATGGAGACGGTGATGGCGGATCTGATGTTCGAGATGCCGAACCATAAGAAAACGGAGACCACCCGGTCCTTCACGGTCACTAAGACCTTTGCGCAGGAGAAACTCGAACGGGCGGATCTATATAGACTGAAAAACGCGGTTTGAAACCGCGTTTTTTTTATATCCGTTGACTCTTAATCGGTGAAGGAAGGAATGGTAAATCCGCTATAGACCACCTTTAGCTTCATGCCGTTTTGCGCCGAGCGTATCTGCGTTGCAGAGAGCGTCTGTTGCTGGCGGACTGCCGAATAGACCGACTCGGCGGAACTTGTAGTACTCGTACTCACGCTGACAGGAACGAGGAGCATCTTCATCTCCTTCGGATAACTCCGCAGGCTTAATGCCTGTTCGTCATGCAACTGATATGTCAGGAAATCCGAGAGGTCATAGCGGTAATAATAGGTAGCGTTGCCGTTCTCGTCGGTACCTTGGATCAGCGGACTGAGCAGCGCACAGGTGTCGTTCGGCAACTCCCGGTTGGCAAAGAACCGCTCCATGCTCTCCTCTTTGACGAGCAGCATATAAGAAGCCGGCTGCAGCCATTCTTCGCGGGTCTTATCCGCCTCCGAACCCGTATAACGGTTCGTCACGTCGATACGTACCTCCGCCTGATTGACATAGGGACGACGGATGGTATCCGACAGCACCGGGTCTTTCATATGCTCAATAATCGTTTCTATGATTTGAGCCATCGGGAAGGTCATGCGCGTATATACGCCCGCAGGCGCGATAATATAATTATAGGTGTCGGAGTCGTTTTGCAGCGTCTCGACCAACTCTTTCTTATTCGGATACTCCAGATGGTTCACCGTCCTCACCTCCGAGTTGGCATAGAACGCTTTCATGTCATATACCGTGGTATCGGACGTAGGGTCGCCGTCGCGTTTGAGGTAGTTGAAATGGTAGAACACGCCTAAGGCTATGTCCGACACGTTCAGCATCGTGGACGAACCGAACGAACTCTCGATCAGCAGCCCCTTGAACTGCTCGCTGAACTCCTCTTGTGTGCCGAACGACTGTATTGCCCAGAACGTATTCATAAAATCGTCGTTCACGCGCATGCGCAGCATCGGGATATACGTCCCGTCCTCGCGCTGCACCGAGTCCAGTTTCTCGGATGCTGCTACGATTCGCCGGTTAGCCAGGATTGTCTTGTTTTTCGTACAGTAATCACTGACATCCAGATCCGTAGGATAGGTACCGGTATAGCTGAATGTCTGTTTGTCCATCATATAGGCGTCTATCGCCATCGGCGCATTCGCATCGCCGGCCCAGCTACCGTAATACATGAACAGACATATCGAATCGACCACTGCGTTCTCAGGGTACGAATAGCCCTCCGGGCACGCCAGCTGCGTCAGGATGGAGGCGCGCAAAAGACCGTACTTGGTCTCTATCTCGCCTAACAGGAACGAGTCCGCCTGCGAGATGATAGCTTTGCAGCTGTCTATCGAGGAATGTAACGGAAAAGTATCTACCAATACCACTACCTCGTCATCCTCGTCCAGCACGGCTTTTCCCGCACTGGCCACATCATCCTTACACCCCCTCCAGCAGAATGCCAGAAGCAGTAACGCCAACACTAACGATAATTTCTTACTCATTCGTCTCTAATAATGACTGATAGAACTCCCACTGGCGGCGGCACATCTCGTTCAGCTCGCCGTCCTCGTAGGGAAGAATCGGTTTGCCTTTCGTCTCGGCATAATTAAGCAGACGCTGGTTCACCTTAGGCGCGGAAAAGACGATAGCGTCCGAGAAATCTATCGCCAGCCGCATCAGCTCCTCGTATCCGACCGGAAAACCGGCAATGGAGCGTACGTCTGTATTGCTGACCCCGTTGATACGCAGCTTCTCGGAGAACTTGGTAGGGAACGGTTTCCGGTACTCGTTATCGTCAATCATCAGGGCTATCTTCGAATTGGCGAAGAACGGCTCGTCGCCGTATGCCTTTTTCAAGTACAGCGGTGCCAGAGCACTCATCCATCCCGAGCAGACGATCATATCCGGAGTCCAGCGCAGTTTCTTCACCGTCTCAATCGCGCCGCGGGCGAAAAAGATCACGCGGTCGTCATTGTCCGTGTATTCCTCGCCTTTCTCGTTGCATACGCCTTTGCGGCGATGGAATAAATCATCGTTGTCGATGAAATAAATCTGGATGCGTGCGGATTGGATGGATGCTACTTTGATAAGCAGCGGATGGTCTGATTCTTCAATAATCAGATTCATTCCCGATAGACGGATGACTTCATGTAATTGATTGCGGCGCTCGTTGATCTCGCCGAACTTAGGCATAAACGTCCGTGTCTCAAAACCATGAGACTGGAAATACTCGGGCAACTGGCGGTTGAGCAGCCGGATAGGTGTCTCCTCTGCCAGATAAGGAGTAATCTCCTGGGAGATAAATAGGATACGTTTCGGCTCTTTCATAACTTTGAATATATTTTCCCACTGCAAAATTACAAAAAAATTTTGACATATGCAAAAAAAATAGTAACTTTGCACGTTTTTTGAAGAAATATACACATTTTAATACATCCTATATGCAGATTTTAACGACTAAAAAAGATTTACAGCAAGCTGTACAGCATTGCAAGCAGGAGGGGAAAACCATCGGTCTGGTGCCTACCATGGGAGCCTTGCATCAGGGGCACGCATCGCTTGTACGCCGCGCGGTGGAGGACAATGACATATGCGTCGTGTCCGTTTTTGTCAACCCTACCCAGTTCAACAACAAAGAGGATTTGGCCAAATACCCCCGTAACATTGAGCGGGACGCGGCACTGCTCTCCTCCATCGGCGCGCATTACGTATTCGCCCCTACGCCCGAAGAGATGTACTCCGCCGAGGAGATGAACACCACCTTCGCCTTTGATTTCGCAGGGTTGGACAAAGTCATGGAGGGTAAGATGCGTCCGGGACACTTCAACGGAGTGGTGCAGGTTGTCAGCCGCCTTTTTTACCTCGTACAGCCCGACAAAGCCTATTTCGGGGAAAAGGATTTCCAGCAGCTGGCTATCATCCACCATATGGTAGAGCGCAGCTCGATGGCCGGCACCTTCGGCAATCTGCAGATTATCGACTGCCCGATAGTCCGGGAGGACTCAGGTCTCGCCCTCTCCAGCCGCAACGAGCGTCTCTCCGCCGCAGAGAAAGAGACCGCTTTAGGTATCTCCAAAACGCTTTTTGCTTCGTTGGAATGGGCGAAAGAAGCCGGTGCAACGGTCGCTTCCGTACAACAGCGCGTCATTGACACCATCAATGCCATCGAGGGGCTGGAAGTGGAGTATTACGAGATTGTGGACCGGACGACACTCCTTCCTACCGATACCTTTGACCACGCCATCGGCTGTGTCACCGTCTATTGCGGACCCGTACGCCTGATTGACAACATCAAGTATTGATGCGTATTGTCTGCGACGCACATATTCCCTATCTCGTTGATGCGGTGCAAAACGCATGGCAGGGCGTTGATATTTTTCCGATGGAACCGGAGGAAATCACGCCTTCTGCCGTCCGCGACGCGGATGTGCTGATCGTGCGGACGAGGACGCAGGTTAACGAATCGCTTCTCGCCCATTCGTCGGTCCGAATGGTCTGTACGGCTACCATCGGCTATGACCATATAGACACCGCCTACTGCGACTCGCGGGACATCCGGTGGGTCTCCTGTCCGGGCTGCAACGCCAAAGCCGTCTGCGAGTACATCGAAGAAGCGATAGACGAATACCTCAACTCTCAACTATCAACTCTCCATACGGCTTCAGCCGATCGTTCGAGGCCTTGCCGAGATAAGAACTCTCAATTCTCAATTGGAATCATCGGTGTCGGACATGTCGGTTCGCTGGTGGCGCAGATGGCGGAGCGGAAAGGTTTCCGCGTGCTGCTCAACGACCCGCCCAAAGGAATAGGCGTTTCTCTCGATGAAATCGCGAAGAATTGCGATATCATCACCTTCCACACACCCCTTATCCTCAAACCTTCAACCCTTCTACTCTCCCCCTCTAAGAGGGGGTCGGGGGGTGTCCCCACGTATCACCTCTGCGACGAGGCTTTTCTGCGTCGTTGCAAACCCGGCGCGCTCATCATCAATGCAGCGCGGGGAGGTGTGGTGGACGAGCAGGCGCTCCTCCGCTCCGGACATCCGTATATCCTGGATACCTGGGAGAACGAACCGCATCTGAACCACGAAGTGCTGGAGCACGCTCTTTTCGCCTCCATGCACATAGCCGGCTATTCGGAGGAGGGCAAACGCAATGCCTCACAGATGTGTCTGGACGCTATTGCGCAGCAGTTCCGTCTGCCGCCTATAACCCTCCTTCCGCCCCCCAAAAAAGCCCCTGCCGCCGCAGACAGCGCATGGCTCGCATCTATTACGGCACAGCTTAAAGCCACTCCTGACCGATTTGAGCAATTACGCAAAGAATACCCTCTGCGGTGAGAAAAAACGCTTTTTTCTTGCGTATCTCAAAAAAAAGCAGTACCTTTGCATGCAAATTAGATTTATGGGATTACTTTTATTATTTTTATTGGGTGCTATGAGCATCAGTTTCTTGTGCTCCGTGCTGGAGTCCGTGCTGATGTCCACCACCCTCAGTTATATCAATCTCCGTGAGGAGGAGGGCTATGCGCCTGCCAAACTGATGGAGGGCTATAAGGAGAACACGGGCCGTCCGTTGGCGGCTATTCTCTCGCTCAACACCATCGCCAACACCATCGGTGCCGCCGGGGTCGGTGCGCAGGCTACCATCGTCTTCGGCTCCAAGTGGTTCGGACTCGTATCCGCCATCACGACCATCCTCATCCTCGTTTTCTCAGAGATTATCCCGAAGCGGCTGGGTACTACCTATTGGCGCGAGCTGATGGGTTTCACGGCGCGAACCGTCCGCATCCTCATCGTCCTGCTCTATCCTTTTGTATGGCTCATAGAGTTCATCACCCGTCTCTTCCCCGATAACGAGGATGACCCCTCTGTCTCGCGCGAGGAGGTGCTGGCGATGGTCAATGTAGGCGAAGAGGAAGGCGTGGTGGACGAGGACGAGAACAAGATATTCTCCAATCTCATGCGCCTTGACACCATCCATGCCTATGATGTCATGACCCCTCGGGTAGTAGCGAAGATAGCGCCGGAGAACATGACCCTCCGCGCGTATTACGACTCCGATGAATACGACCATTTCTCCCGTATTCCGCTCTATAACCCCACCCAGCCGGAATATATCACCGGCTATGTCCTGCGAAACGATGCGCTGGAGGACCTTACGGAGGACCATTTCCGCAAGACTCTCGGCTCCATCAAACGCCCGCTCCCGGCGTTTGACCAGGACCTCACCCTCGGCACGATCTTCGACTCCATGCTCAAACAGAAGAGCCAGATAGCCCAGGTTATTGACGAATACGGCATGTTCGTCGGCATCCTGACGCTGGAGGATATTATCGAGACGATCTTCGGTCTGGAGATCATCGACGAGAACGACACCGTCATCGACATGCAGCAGTACGCCCGCGAACGATGGCAGCAGCGACAGAAGAAATATCAGAAAGTACCCGCCAAACACAGTGCGGCAGAAACGAATGAGACAGAAGAGCAACATACGGATACTGAATAAAAAGGCGCGGTTTGAATATATCATCCTGGACCGCTATACGGCGGGCATCCAGCTCTTCGGTACGGAGATCAAATCGATACGCGAGGGCAAGGCGTCTCTCGTGGACAGCTACTGCGCTATCGAGCACGGCGAGGTCTATGCCAAACAGATGCACATTGCCGAGTACCGCTTCGGCTCGTATGCCAACCATGACGCCAAACGCGACCGCAAGCTGCTGCTGCAGCGCAAAGAAATACGCAAGCTGGAGAAGGCGGTCAAGGACACGGGCAAGACGCTGATTCCCCTGGAGCTGTTCATCAACGAGAAAGGTCTGGCGAAGATGGAGATAGCCCTCTGCCAGGGCAAGCATACCTATGACAAACGCCAGTCGCTCCGCGAGGCGGACGACAAACGCGAGATGGCACAACTACGAAAAACCGCCAACCTCAGATGAAGTTGGCGGTACAAAGGTAGAGGTATTTTTTCGGGATTAGAAGATGGCAGAGTACTCCCATGGGAAGAGGTGCTCTATTTTGCCTCCTGCCCGGTGACGGTGTAGGTCTTGTCACCGCGGAGGATGAGTATTTGTCCGTCACGGAGGAGTTTATGTTAGTAGTAATTGCAGTTATTTATTATCTGATTTAATGTGCGCGGGGAGCATATATACCATAGACGGTAACCCGTTATATTGGATTACGTTTTCTCAGAAGAAGAAGCATCGGGCGACATGCCCACCGAGGTCTGCCTATAGACACCAAAAGCCCCGCGGAACGAGTTCGCGGGGCGGTTAAAACAGCCTGGTGGCGGATGATTATTTCTTGAGCATGCTTGCGCCTAAAAATCCGGCAACAAGACTTACGAAGGCAAAAGTAACGGAACCAATCATCAGTATGGTTGCTCCACCGGGAAAATGGAGTCCGCGGAAGAGAAGCCCGATGCCAATCA
>CACYKR010000062.1 GCA_902774995.1 uncultured Bacteroidales bacterium
TACCGTCTTATGCAAGCATAGCCGCTATCTATCCGCGCAAAACAGATAGAATTACATTCTATTCGTCAAAAAAATGCCCGAACGCTTGCATATGTGCAAAATTTGTTGTACCTTTGCAGACGCAAAGGTGTCAAACTATTTATAATCAAGCAATACAATGAGTACAAGAATCAGTTCGTTTTTTATGCTGGCCGTGTTGGTCAGCTGTGTTTCTTCGTGCGTGAAGATGCCAGAGGAGCAGCACACGAGTTATGAGACCGTTACCCTCTCCCGTGAGACGGTGACGGCTCCGGTAGAGTGGAGCGCCGCTATCCGCGGCAAGGGCGACGTGTCGATCGTAGCGCGCCGGACGGGTACGTTAGAGACCATTTATGTGAAGGACGGCGCACGCGTGAAAGCGGGCGACAAGCTCTTCGCGATTGACAGCCGTAGCGCTTCGAACGCGTTAGTACACGCCCGTGCGGATCTGCAGACCGCTATCGCCAACCGCGACAACGCGCGTCTGGAAGCGGAGAGCAACAAAGAGTTGGCGTCCAAAGGTATCATCAGCGATTATCTGCTGCGCAAGAGCGAGAACGGACTGCAGTCCGCCGAGGCGCAGGTGGCGCAGGCGGAAGCGGCAGTGCGGGACGCGGAGCTGAACCTCAGTTACTGCACGCTGACGAGCCCGGTGGACGGACTGGTAGGGAATATCCTGCCTCACGTAGGCGACGTGATAGCCGAAGGGACGATGCTCACCCGCGTAGCCGGCGTGAGCGAGATGGAGGCGCAGTTCTCCCTGACGGAGAGCCAGGTACACGCCATCGTCCGCGAGTTAGGATCGCTGGACGAGGTGATGAGGATCGCCCCGCCGCTGACCTTCCGCTTCAAGGACGGCAGCGAGTACGGCGTGAAAGGACGGGTCACCAGCCTCTCCGGCATGGTGGACCAGGCTACCGGTTCGGTCACCTGTTATGTCACCTTCCCCAACCCCCAGGGCGAGCTCTTCTCCGGCATGCAGGGTACGGTGGTGATGCCTATCGAGTGGAAAGACGTAATGCTTGTGCCCCTTACCGCTGTCGTGCGTATCCAGGACAAGACCATGGTCTATAAAGTAGGACCGGACAGCCTGGCTACCGGTGCACTGGTGGAGATAGAGGAGTTAGGCGACGGCAAGCGTGCCGTTATCCTCTCCGGAGCCGAAGCCGGCGAGACGATAGTAGCGAAAGGCGCTGCGAACGTACATGAGGGACAACAGGTGTTGTTCTGAGTTGACAGTTGATAGTTGACATTTGACATTTGATATTTGAGATATTATGGCAAAGGGAAATATATTTGTTGACAGACGGGTGATGGCGGTGTGTATCTCGCTGCTGATCGCCTTGGTGGGCTTCATATGCCTCAAGACGCTGCCGGTAGAGCAGTACCCGGACATCGCTCCTCCTACGGTGATGATCACCACCTCGTACTCCGGCGCGGATGCCAACACGGTGATGAAATCCGTCGTCATGCCTCTGGAGGAGGCGGTGAACGGCGTGGAGAACATGGCGTATATGACCTCGGAAGCCTCCGCTACGGGCGAGGTGAGTATCAACGTCTATTTCAAGCAGGGCACCGATCCCGACATGGCGGCGGTGAACGTGCAGAACCGCGTGTCGGCGGCCTTGGGTCTTCTGCCCCAAGAGGTGACGCGCGTGGGCGTGAAGGTCGAGAAACGGCAGAACAACATTCTCCAGATAGCCGCCCTCGTCAGCCGGGACGGCAAGTTTGACAACGACTTCATCGCCAACTACATTGACATCAACGTCAAGCCCCGCCTGCTGCGTGTGACAGGTGTAGGCGCGGTGCAGAACTTAGGTAACACCTACTCGCTGCGTATATGGATGAAACCCGACGCCATGGCCCGTTACGGCCTGGGGCCGGAAGACGTCTTCGCCGCCATCGGCAACCAGAACATGGTAGCCGCCACGGGTGCGTTAGGCGAGCAGAGCGGCAATACCTACCAGTACAACCTGGAGTACAAAGGCCGTCTGCAGTCCATCGAGGAGTTCGAGTCCATCGTCCTCCGTACCTCCCACGGCAATGTGCTGCACCTGCGCGACGTGGCGGAGGTGGAGTTAGGGGCGCTCTCGTACAGCTTCTCCTCCCGTATCGACGGCAAGCCCGGCGTGGCGTTTATCATCAACCAGGCGCCGGGAGCCAACGCTACCCAGGTCAACGCTTCCATCCATGATATTTACAAGGACTTGCAATCGTCCATGCCTGCCGGACTGGAGTTCACGGTCCTGCAGACCTCGGATGACTTCCTCTACGCCGCTATCCATAACGTCGTGGAGACCCTGATCATCGCTATCCTGCTGGTCATCCTCGTGGTGTATTTCTTCCTGCAGGATTTCAAGGCGACACTCGTCCCGTCCATCTCGATTATCGTGTCGCTGTTAGGTACGTTCGCGGTGGTGAAGATAGCGGGTTTCTCGCTGAATATCCTTACTCTCTTTGCCCTCGTGCTGGCCATCGGTACGGTCGTCGATGACGCGATAGTGGTCGTGGAGGCGGTGATGGCGAAGATGGAGCATGGCTACACCTCGGCGTACCAGGCCACCAAAGATGCCATGAGCGAGGTTACGGTAGCCGTGATCAGCTGTACGCTGGTCTTCATGGCGGTGTTCATCCCCGTGACCTTCATGCCCGGTACGAGCGGCACGTTCTTCACCCAGTTCGGTATTACCATCGCCAGCTCCGTGGGCCTGAGTTGTATCTCCGCGCTGACCCTCTGTCCCGCCCTCACGGCGGTGCTCTTCAAACCTAAGAAGGAGGAAGAGGGGGCGCATAAAGGTCTGAACTACTGGGTACGGACTGCTTACGAGGCGGGCTATAACGCCATTCTCGGCAAGTACAAGAACGGCGTGGCGAAGTTCCTGCAGAAACCCGGTCGCGCGTGGTTATGGCTCATCGCCGCGGTGGTGGCTATGGTGCTGGCGATGCGGGCGCTGCCTGCCGGACTCGTGCCCCAGGAGGACCAGGGAGTGATTCTCGTCGATGTGACGGCTCCCGCCGGCTCGCCGCTCGTGGAGACGGACAAGATCATGGCGCAGGTGGAGGAACACGTGCTGCGGCTCGAGGAGGTGGAGAGTTACGCCAAGATATCCGGCTTCGGTCTTCTCTCCGGTACGGGCGTCAGCTACGGTACGCTCGTCGTGCGTCTCAAACCCTGGGACAAGCGCAAAGGTCTCGAGCATTATATAGACATGGTGATGTACAAACTGTATCTGAGCTGCGAAGATATCAAGGACGCCCAGGTCTTCACCTTCCAGATGCCGCAGATACCCGGTTACGGTAACAGTAACGCCATTGACCTCCAGATGGAGGACCTGCAGGGCGGAGACATGAGCAAGTTCAACGAGGTGGTGAACGCTTTCCTCGCCGAACTGCAGAAACACCCGGAGGTGCAGATGGCCATGTCGCTCTACTCCGAGTCCTTCCCCAAATACAAGGTCGACGTCAACGCTACCCAGTGCGACCGTGCGGGTATATCGCCGGACGCGGTGCTCAACACCCTCGGCGCCTACTGCGGCAGTGCCTATATATCCAACTTCAACCAGTACGGCAAGGTCTATCGCGTCATGGCGGGTGCCGCGCCGGAGTACAGGCTCGACCCCAACTCGCTCAATAACATCTTCGTCAAGGTCAATGGCCAGATGGTCAATGGCCAAATGGTCACTGAGATGGCTCCTATCTCGCAGTTCGTGACGCTCACTCCGGCGGTCGGTTCGGCTACCCAGAAGCGTTTCAACCTCTACCAGTCTATCGCCTGCTCCGTGCAGCCCGCCGGCGGCTACAGCGAGGGCGACGTGCAGCGGGTGATAGCCGAGGTGGCGAAAGACCACCTGCCTGCTGGATACGGCTACGAATACGGAGGCATGAGCCGTGAGCTGGAGGCGAACAGCAAATCCAACCTCACCGCACTCATCTACCTCGTCTGCGTGCTGCTGATATATATGATCTTGGCTTCGCTCTATGAGTCGTTCTTCATCCCGCTGGCGGTGCTCCTGTCCGTGCCGTTCGGTCTGATGGGGTCGTTCGCCTTCTCGTGGCTCTGCGGACAGCAGAATAACATCTATCTCCAGACGGGCGTGATCATGCTCATCGGCTTGCTGGCGAAGACCGCTATCCTCATCACCGAGTTCGCGGTAGAGAAACGCAAACAGGGAATGTCTATTACGGAAGCTGCGCTGGGCGCCTGCGAGGACCGTCTGAGACCGATCCTCATGACCGTCGTGACGATGATTGCCGGCATGATACCGCTCATCATCGAGGGCGGCGCAGGGGCCAACGGTAACAGAGCCCTGGCTATCGGCGTCACCGGCGGAATGGCGGTAGGTACCCTCGCGCTCGTCTTCGTCGTGCCCGCCTTCTATATCATCTTCCAGAAGCTCCACGAACGCTTCCAGGGAGAGATGACACCGGGCAATCAGAATAATCCGAGTAATCCGAGTACTTCGATAGTTGCCGTCATGCTAATCGGCGCAATGACCCTTTCCTCCTGCGGTGTCTTCAAGAAATACGAGCCGGCGCAACCGGTTCAGGACTCGCTCGTGACAGCGGTCAGCGAGGCGTCGTGGCAGACGTATATGGAGGACCCCGTGCTCCGCGAGCATATACAGACGGCGATAGCCAATAACGTCGATTACCGTTCGTCCCTGCTCGCCGTCAAAGAGGCGGATGCGCAGTTGCGGGCAGCCAAATTAGGCTTCCTGCCTACGCTGGCTCTCAGTCCGGCTTCGGTCGGTGTCTCCGGCACCCACACTCCCGGCAGCGGTACCTCCGGGGCGGTGCTCTCCTACCAGGTGCCCCTCGCCCTCAACTGGGGCGGCGAAGGCTTCGGTACGATCACCAACCGCAAGCGGCAGGCCCAGGTGCTCCGTGACCAGGCGGAAGATAACCGCGCAGCGGCGCACGCCAACCTCGTGGCTACCGTGGCGAGGGTCTATACCCAGCTCCAGCTGCTGGACTACCAGGCGCTTATTCTGGACAGCACCGAACTCATCTGGCAGCGCGTGCTGGAGACCCAGCGCGTCCTCGTCAGGAACGGACAGGCCTACTCGCCTTCCGTGGGACAGATGGAGGCCTCGCTCGTCAATGTGCAGATCCAGCGACGGCAGCTGCTGGAGCAGATCCACTCGCTCGAACTGACGATGTGCATGCTGCGTAACGAAGAACCGCACGAGGTGGCCCGTTCGCCCTGGGTGAGCTATACTTTCGACACCTGGACACTCGAACCTGTTCCCGCCTCACGGCTCAGCAACCGCGCCGACGTGCGCGCAGCCGAGCGGAACGTAGCAGCCGCGTTCTACCGGACGAACATGGCAAAGGCGGCGTTCTGTCCAGCCCTCTCCCTCTCCGGACTCGTGGGATGGACGAATAACGGCGGACTCGTGCCCAACCCCGGACAGCTGCTCATGAACGCAGCCCTCGGACTGACGCAACCGGTCTTCTCCGCAGGCAGACTCACGGCGAACCTCAAGATAGCCAAAATAGCACAGGAGGAAGCGGCGGAGCGCTATACGGAGACCATGTTACGCGCCGGCAGGGAAGTCAATGACGCTATCTTCCGCTGCCGCAGCGCGCAGGAGCAGGAAGCGCTCTATCTGCGCCTTCTCTCCACCCAGCGCGAGGCGTACGAAGGCACATGCGAACTGATGAAGAAAGGCAAAGCCTCCTATCTGGAAGTCCTCACTGCCCAGGAGGCGCTCCTAAAGGCACAGCTCGCTGATGTCACCAACCGTTACAACGGTCTCATCAGCCTCATCGACCTCTATGTGGCGCTCGGAGGAGGCACTAAATAACCCTCCGTCGGACACTTTGGCACGGTCTTTGTTTTTGTAACTGTGAACTTAATAGAACAGTTATGAAAAAGTTATTGGTTTTGGCCGTCAGTGCCATCGTAGCGCTGAACCTCAGCGCACAGGAAACGAAATGCCCGAAGGGCGAGTGTAAGAAAGCGAAAAAAGAGTGCAAACTGACACCGGAGCAGCGCGTCGAAAAGGATATTAAAATCCTTAGCGAAGAGCTCTATCTCTCTCCGGAGCAGGAGACGAAGTTTGCGGCTACCTATCGCGAGTTCGCAGCCGCGAGAGCGAAGCTCTATAAGGAATATGCCGCGAAGTTCGGCAAGGATCTGAACGAGCGTCAGGTGAAGGCGGTGATGCGTTTCCACGGACCGAAACACGGGGACTTCAAACACGGTAAAGGTCCGAAAAAGATGCAAAAGCCGGACGCTCCGCAACCCGTGGAACCGACTCCGGAGGTCACACGCGAGTGAAGCCCTCTTTCTTGTATAAAGGCCGGCATTGTGCCGGCTTTTTTTTGTTTACTCTACGGGCTCGCCAACCAAGTGTCTAACGGTGGTCTATTATTCCCAAAATACCTGTTTCAGGTGACAAAATGAAGATTTTTTGCATTTTCTTGCCGAATTATTTGGTCATGTCAGAAAAAAGTTGTACCTTTGCATGCTTTTTCGCGGTGTGCTCTGTCTCACACGTACGTACGTGAAATGAAAATAAAATCGGGCGGACGAGTGGGGGCGAAGGCACGGACGGAAGCATATGGAAACATTTAATAACATTTAATTAACAAAACAACAAGATGCCTACAATTCAACAATTAGTTAGAAAAGGAAGAGCAGAACTGGTGGACAAGTCGAAGAGCCCGGCTCTGGACAGCTGTCCGCAGCGTCGTGGCGTTTGTGTACGTGTTTACACAACGACCCCGAAGAAACCTAACTCCGCAATGCGTAAGGTTGCACGTGTACGTCTGACCAACGCGAAGGAAGTCAACGCTTACATCCCCGGAGAGGGACACAACCTGCAGGAGCACAGTATCGTCATGGTACGTGGCGGCCGTGTGAAAGACCTGCCGGGTGTTCGTTACCACATCGTTCGCGGTACACTCGATACCGCCGGTGTAGCAAACCGCCTCCAACGCCGCTCCAAATACGGAGCTAAGCGTCCGAAAGCAAAGAAGTAATTAAGCTCTGAATTAAACTAACTAAATGTTCCATATTTGGGACGAAACAATGGGTTGAGGGTTGAGTAAGCGGTCGAAACGCGGCTACTGAAGAGACAGCAACCGAAATTAAAATTATTTGAAACAATGAGAAAAGCAAAACCGCAAAAACGAGTTATTCTGCCGGATCCGGTGTACGGTGAGGTAATGGTGGCAAAATTTGTGAACCACCTGATGCTCGATGGTAAGAAAAACACCGCATATGGTGTGTTCTACAGCGCACTCGGCGTAGTAGAGAACAAAATGAAGGGTGAGGAGAAGGCCGCTCTGGATATCTGGAAGCAGGCTCTGGATAACATCACCCCGTTGGTAGAGGTTAAATCGAAGCGTATCGGTGGTGCAACCTTCCAGGTTCCGACCGAGATCCGTGCTGACCGCAAGGAGAGCATCGCAATGAAGAACATGATCGCATTCGCACGCAAGCGTGGTGGTCACTCGATGGCTGAGAAGCTGGCTGCAGAGATCATGGATGCATTCAACAACCAGGGTGGTGCGTTCAAGCGTAAAGAGGATATGCACCGTATGGCTGAGGCTAACCGTGCATTCGCACACTTCCGCTTCTAACTAGGACACTAGGATCCTAGGAGCCTAGGAACCCTAGATTGAAACAAAAAAGATTGAAACAATAAACAAATGGCAAAACACGATTTAAAATTAAACCGTAACATCGGCATTATGGCGCACATCGATGCCGGTAAGACGACGACGTCGGAGCGTATCCTGTTCTACACGGGTCTGACCCATAAGATCGGTGAGGTGCACGATGGAGCGGCTACGATGGACTGGATGGTTCAGGAGCAAGAGCGTGGTATCACTATCACGTCCGCTGCAACGACGACCTACTGGAACTACGCAGGTAACAAATATAAGATCAACCTGATTGACACTCCGGGGCACGTGGACTTTACCGTTGAGGTAGAGCGTTCGCTTCGTATCTTGGATGGTGCCGTTATGGCACTGTGCTCGGTAGGTGGTGTACAGCCGCAGAGTGAGACCGTTTGGCGTCAGGCAGATAAATATAATGTACCGCGTCTGTGCTACGTGAACAAGATGGACCGTTCCGGTGCTAACTTCTTCGATGTAGTACGTCAGATCAAAGAGGTACTCGGTGCAACTCCGTGTCCTATCCAGATTCCTATCGGTGCAGAGGAGACCTTCAAGGGTGTCGTTGACCTCGTGAAGATGAAAGCTATCCTGTGGCATGACGAGACGATGGGCGCTGAGTACGTAGAGGAGGAGATCCCTGCGAACTTGGTAGCTGAAGCCGAGGAGTGGCGCGACAAGATGCTGGAGACAGTATCGGAGTTCGACGACACGCTGATGGAGAAATACTTCGACGACCCGAGCACGATCACTGAGGATGAGATCCGCGTAGCTATCCGTAAGGGTACGCTGGCAATGAAGATCTTCCCGGTAATCTGCGGTTCTTCGTTCAAGAACAAAGGTGTGCAGACGATGCTGGATGCAGTCTGTGCATACCTGCCGAGTCCGCTGGATACTCCGGTGATCAACGGTACTAACCCGAACACCGACGCAGAAGAAGAGCGTCACCCGGACGATCAGGATCCGTTGTGCGCACTGGCGTTTAAGATCGCTACCGACCCGTATGTAGGTCGTCTGTGCTACTTCCGTGTTTATTCGGGTCACCTGGATGCAGGTTCATACGTTTACAACCCGCGTTCGGGTAAGAAAGAGCGTATCTCACGTATCTTCCAGATGCACTCGAACCACCAGAATCCGGTGGAGACCATTCTCGCGGGCGATATAGGCGCGGGCGTAGGATTTAAGGATATACGCACGGGCGATACGCTCTGCGACGAGAACAAGCCTATCGTACTCGAGTCCATCGAGTTCCCGGCACCGGTGATCGGTATCTCCGTTGAGCCGAAGAGCCAGGCTGACCTCGACAAACTGGGTGTAGGTCTCGCTAAGTTGGCCGAAGAGGACCCGACGTTCACCGTTAAGACCGACGAGCAAACGGGTCAGACCGTTATCTCGGGTATGGGTGAGTTGCACTTGGAGATCATCATCGACCGTCTGAAACGTGAGTTCAAGGTGGAGTGTAACCAAGGTCGTCCGCAGGTGGCTTACCGCGAGGCTATCTCGCAGGCAGTTGAGCTGCGTGAGGTTTATAAGAAACAGTCCGGTGGTCGTGGTAAGTTCGCTGACATCATCGTTCGCGTTGAGCCGGCAGATGCTGACTTCCCGGGTGGTCTTCAGTTCGAAGACGTTGTCAAGGGTGGTAACGTGCCTAAGGAGTACATCCCGAGTGTACAGAAGGGCTTCGAGATCGCAATGAAGAACGGTGTACTGGCCGGTTATCCGCTGGATAGCTTGAAGGTAACGCTGCTCGATGGTAGCTTCCACCCCGTTGACTCTGACCAGTTGAGCTTCGAGATCGCTGCACAGATGGCGTTCAAAGAGGCTTGCGCTAAGGCTAAACCGCAGTTGATGGAGCCGATCATGAAGATCGAGGTGGTAACACCGGAAGAGAGCATGGGTGACGTCATCGGTGACCTGAACAAACGTCGTGGTCAGGTAGAGGGTATGGACACCA
This sequence comes from uncultured Bacteroidales bacterium, assembly GCA_902774995.1. Lineage (GTDB taxonomy): Bacteria > Bacteroidota > Bacteroidia > Bacteroidales > Paludibacteraceae > Colicola. The sequence continues at coordinate 9,602 of CACYKR010000062.1, forward strand.
GCCGCACCGGTGCACGTATCGTTAAGGCGAAGGTACCAATGGCAGAGATGTTCGGTTATGTAACCGCTCTGCGTACCATCACCAGTGGTCGTGCTACGAGCTCCATGGAGTTCAGCCACTATGAAGCTGTCTCATCCTCGATCGCGAAAGCCGTTCTTACTGAAGTAGGCGGCCGTGTAGACCTCGTATAATTGGTTTTCTTTGGGTAGCTTTGGGTTTTTGGCTCGGTCATTATGGACCCCATAACTCCCTTGCTAGAAAACTCAAATCTACTCCAAACAAAAGCCAATTCAAAACAAAGCAACATTTGGGCACGCGCAAGCAAGCGTGCGAGCGCGTACCTAATAAAAATAACACGTACATATACACGTACTCGCGTACGTGTCCCTAAGTACGGCAAGAAACAAATTAACCCTGCGGGGCGTGGGTCATCTTAGCAAATGACTCTTAAGGTTATCTGCGCTCTGCGAATTATTAACAAAATAAAAACAGTATTATTTATTATGAGTCAAAAAATTCGTATCAAACTGAAGTCTTTCGACCACAACTTGGTTGACAAGTCTGCAGAGAAGATCGTAAAGACCGTAAAGGCAACAGGTGCTGTAGTAAGTGGTCCTATTCCACTGCCGACACACAAGCGTATCTTCACGGTTAACCGCTCGACCTTCGTTAACAAAAAGAGCCGTGAGCAATTTGAGTTGGCGAGCTACAAGCGTCTGATCGACATCTACAACAGCAACAACAAGACCGTAGAGGCTCTGATGAAACTCGAGCTCGCAAGCGGTGTGGAAGTAGAAATCAAAGTTTGATTTAAAAACGGCTGCATCCCGCGGATAGCAAAACGGTATATCGGTATAACGGTATATCGGTATAACGAAGGGAAACCCGCGGGCGAGTGCAGAGTGATTAATTAAAATTATTAAAAAAAACTAAGCAACAATGCCAGGTTTATTAGGAAAAAAGATCGGAATGACTTCCGTCTTCGGTGCCGACGGCAAAAACATCCCGTGCACCGTTATTGAGGCAGGTCCTTGCGTAGTGACTCAGCTGAAGACCGTTGAGAAAGACGGTTACAAGGCAGCTCAGGTAGGCTTTACGCACAAGAGCGAGAAGCACACGAACAAGGCCGAGGCAGGCCATTTCAAGGCCGCAGGCGTAGAGCCGATGCGCCACTTAGCAGAGTTTGAGTTCGATGGAGAACTGGCTCTGGGTCAAACAATCACAGCAGCAGACCTCTTCGAGGAGGGCATGTACGTTGACGTTATCGGAACCAGCAAGGGCCACGGTTTCCAGGGCGTCGTTAAACGTCATGGTTTCGGCGGAGTAGGTCAGAGCACGCACGGTCAGGACGATCGTCTGCGCGCACCGGGTTCGGTAGGTGCATGTGCATACCCGAGCCGTATCTTCCCGGGCACACGTATGGCCGGCCAGATGGGTGGTGACCGCGTAACGGTTCAGAACCTCGTGGTACTGAAAGTGATCCCTGAGTACAACTTGATCATGGTCAAGGGTAGTGTACCGGGTGCAAAAAATTCAATCGTCATTATTAACAAGTAATTAGTTATGGAACTTAGTATTTTGAACCAAGCCGGTAAAGAGACCGGAAAGAAGATTGCTCTGAATGACGCTATCTTCGGCATCGAGCCTAACGACCATGCTATCTACTTGGACGTTAAGCAATTCTTGGCAGCACAGCGCCAAGGCACAGCGAAAGCAAAACAGCGTAGCGAGAATGCTCACTCGACCCGTAAGCTCGGTCGCCAGAAAGGTGGCGGAGGTGCACGTCCGGGTGATCTGAAGTCTCCGGTT
>CACYKR010000063.1 GCA_902774995.1 uncultured Bacteroidales bacterium
TAATATAAATGGTGAAATGAAAGAAAAAGAAAAAAAACTAAATAGTAAAGTATATAGATCAACAGTAGTATACTCAGGACTAGCTACTATGAAAGTTACAGAAGTCAAGGGAGACTTGCTTTTATCGTTAAATACCTTTAAAATATATAGAGTGCCTCCACACGGTACATTCCAACTAGCGAAAGGTGATTCAACATGAGCATTTTTTCTCGTTTCTTGCCGAAAAGGAAACCGGTAGAAATAAAGAACAACATGCCGAAAGAAAAGGCCACCATCCGAAAGACTTTCGGCATCTACTGCCACAGCCATCACGGCTAACCCCTTCACCCGGGACGGCTACGTCTTCTCCGGCTGGAACACCGCGGCGGACGGCAGCGGCACGGCCTATGCCGGCGGAGCTGAGATCACCCTGACCGAGTCCCTCACCCTCTACGCCCAGTGGTTGGACTTGGCCAACGGCAACATCCCCGTCGACGCGACCATCTTCCCGGATGCGAATTTGCTCGCCTTTGCGCAGAGCCGTATCACGGATAACATCGCCGAACAGGATTTCTTCCTCTCCGTGTGGGCACGCGCCGTGCGTAACAGTCTGCAAGAGAACACGTGGTTTATTCTCTCCATCGGGCTGTTTATCTTAGGTTTGGCAGGCCTTCTGCTTTTCCTCCTCGGCCGCGAGTTATGGGTGCGCAAGACGGCTTTCCACGTAGCGTGGACAGCCCTGCTCTTCTCCCTCATCGCCGGTCTCAACGGCGGTTCGCTTCACCAACGAGATACGTTGCGCAACGAAGCTGTCATCACCCAGGGAGTGGTCAATGCCAAGTCGTCTCCTGACCGCTCGGGTACAGACCTTTTCACCATCCACGAGGGTACGAAAGTGACCATCCGGGAGAGCCTGGGCGAATGGTGCAACATCCGCGTAGGAAACAACGAAGGCTGGATCAGAGAGAACAACCTGGAGCGGATATAAGCCCGCCCCCTCTACCCTAACAAAAAATCGTCAACCAACGGCTGACGATTTTTTGTTAGTACTTATCGGCGGCTTGCCCCGGACGAACCGGACGTTCGTGTGCTGGTTGCACCGGAGGTACGGGAACCACTTGTGGTACCGGTGGCACGCGTAGCAGAAGCGGTACGGGAGGGTGAAACGGAAGCTTCACGCTTGACCGTCGTCGTCCGCCCCGAAGCATCGGTCGTCCGGATGGTGGTACGCGTCGTACCGCTCTTGCTGACACGCGAGTTGACCGTCGTGCCGGGAACTGAAGTCCGGGGCTTCGTGGTTCCGGTATTTCTGGAGGAGACACCTGTGGTAACACGGCTTACCTCTGTACGGAGCTGGCCGGCATTACGCACCGTGACACCCGAGCCGTTGGCAGAAAGGGTGTGGGTTACCCGCCGCTCAAAAGCCTCATCGGGGTGCGCCGTATGATAGTCATTACGCGAATAGGTCTGTGTCATCTGAGTATAGCCGCTATAGAACGGCTGCGAGGGATAGTCGCAGGTATGGCAGTAATGATGGTTCGCCAGGTAGGTAGTCACATAGGCCTGGTAATGATTGAGATAGACGGGCGTGGACCGGGTATAATACGACGGCCATGAGCCATAGTAATACGGCGATGACCACGCCTCATATACCGGCCGGCCGTACACATCCCACATCGGCGGACGTTTCACGAACACCGGACGTACCACATAGTTATAGCCATACAGATAGCGGTCACCTACCACCTCCACATACAGCGCCTGCGGCCGTCTCTCCGCAATGAGCGTAGCCACGTCCTGGAAGACAGAGGGCGCCAGACAGGCCTGTATCAACAGGGTGTGATACGTGCCCCGGTACGTCTCTATCACACGCAGGTAATCAATCCACCCGTCGCGGTTGAGATCAAGATTGTTGATCATGTACCGGCCGGAGTTGAGTATCTGCTCGAACTCGCGTACGGTACGCGACTCCGCAAACGCTGCCGCTACGGCATTGAGATCCAGATAGAACGAAGGATCGGAGTTATAGGTAGTCACCGTGACGGTAGTGGTGGTAGTGTGTTTCGGCGCAGGCGTAGTGACCTGTGTGGTATAAACCGTCTTTACAGGCACTACCGTCTCCGTCGTAGGCGCTACCGTCCAGATACTCGTCCAGCAACCGGTAAGGCTAAGCGCTACAGTAGCCAACAATGCTATTTTCTTAGTCAGAATATCCATTGTTAACTCATGTTATAATGTCTTAGCTACCTCAACCTCCTCGAAGGCCTCCAGGATATCTCCCGGCTGGAGATCGTCATACGCCTTAAGCGACAGACCGCACTCGGTGTTGACACCCGCCTCCTTGATATCATCCTTGACGTGCTTGAGGGACGCCAGTTCGACGGTCTTGATGACGATTCCGTCACGGATGACACGTACCTTGTTGCCGCGTTTGATCTTACCCTCACGCACTATACAACCGGCAATCGTGCCGACCTTGGAGATGTGGAAGGTCTGTAGCACCTCGAGGGTAGCGGTAACTTCCTCCTTGATCTCCGGCGAGAGCATACCTTCCATGGCCGCCTTGAGTTCGTTGATAGCATCGTAGATGATGGAGTAGATACGGATATCCACTTCTTCCTGCTCCGCCATCTTGCGTGCCGACCCGGTAGGACGGACGTTGAAACCGACGATGACGGCATCGGAAGCCGCAGCCAGCATCACATCGCTGTCGGAGATAGCACCTACGGCACCATGGATGACGTTGACCTGTATATTCTCCGTGGACTGCTTGATAAGGGAGTCTTTGAGTGCCTCCACCGAACCGTCCACGTCGGCTTTGATGATGATATTGAGTTCCTTGAAATCTCCGATAGCCAGACGGCGGCCGATCTCCTCCAGACCGATGTGTTTCTTGGTCCGGATAGACTGCTCGCGCTGGAGCTGCTCGCGTTTGTTGGCTATCTCGCGCGCCTCCTGCTCGGTCGGCAGTACGTTGAACTCATCGCCCGCCTGCGGCGCACCGTTCAGACCGAGTATCGAACAGGGTTCGCCGGGATGTACCTCGGTGATCTTCTGTCCGCGCTCGTTGAACATCGCTTTGATACGTCCGTGGTATGTACCGGCCAACACGATATCGCCCATATGGAGCGTACCGTCCTGCACGAGGAGCGTAGCCACATAGCCGCGGCCCTTGTCCAGCGAGGACTCGATGACCGAACCTTTCGCACGGCGTTTGGGGTTTGCCTTGAGGTCCAGCATCTCGGCTTCGAGGAGCACTTTCTCCAGCAGTTCATAGACACCCGTACCTTTCTTGGCGGAGATCTCCTGGCATTGGTATTTGCCGCCCCAGTCCTCCACGAGGATGTTCATGTTCGACAGTTGCTCACGGATCTTGTCAGGGTTGGCTCCCGGCTTATCCACCTTGTTGATAGCAAACACCATCGGTACCCCGGCTGCCTGGGCGTGGTTGATCGCCTCAATGGTCTGCGGCATGACGGCGTCGTCGGCAGCGATGATGATAATCGCTATATCCGTCACTTTCGCTCCACGGGCACGCATGGCGGTGAAGGCCGCGTGACCCGGCGTATCGAGGAAGGTGATATGCTGGCCGTTCTTGAGCTTGACATTATAGGCACCGATGTGCTGGGTGATACCACCCGCCTCACCGGCGATGACGTTCGCGTTACGAATATGATCCAACAAGGAAGTCTTACCGTGATCGACGTGTCCCATGACGGTGATGATCGGGCAGCGCGGCTCCATGTCTTCGTCATTGATGACCTCGTCGGCGTTGATTTCCTCTACCACCTTCGCGGATACATACTCGGTGGTGAAACCGAACTCCTCTGCCACGAGGTTGATGGTCTCGGCATCAAGCCGCTGGTTGATGGAAACGAACAGACCGAGACTCATACAGGTACCGATGATCTTGTTCACCGGCACGTTCATCATCACAGCCAGGTCGTTCGCCGTCACGAACTCCGTCAGTTTGAGCACTTTGGACTGCTCCTGTGCCTCCATGATCTCCAGTTCGTGTTTCTCACGCTCCTGCTCACGACGCTCGCGTTTGTACTTGGATGCGTTGTTCTTGCCCTTCGGCTGCTGGAGACGGCTGAGCGTCTCCTTCAGCGCCTTATCCACCTCTTCCTGGGTAGCCTCACGGGGCTGGTTCTTCTTACTCTTCTTACCGGCCTGGTTGCGCTTGTCGTTGGGGTCCACTTTCGCAGCGTTGTTCTTGATACGCTCGCGTTTGCGTTTCTCCGCCGCAGCCTGCTGCTGCGCCTGTTGGGCCTGCTGGCGTTCCTCACGCTCTTTACGCTTCTGCTCCTTGGTCTTCTTCGCCGGACGGGTGGAAGTGTCGATGGAGTCGAGGTCTATCTTGCCGATCACCTTCGGGGCGTTCTTCAGTTCGGGTTTGCCAAGGGTGAAGATTTCCTTCTTGGGTTTGGCGGGCTCCTGCGGTTTTGTCTCCGCGGCTTTTTTCTCCTGAGCCGCTTTGAGTTCCGCGGCGGCTTTCTCAGCCGCAGCTTTCTCAGCCGCTGCTTTCTCTGCCTCCTCACGGGCACGGCGAGCCGCTTCCTGACGGGCTTTCTCTTCCTCAGCCTGCTGCGCCGCCAGGCGTGCCGCCTCACGTTTGGCTTCCTCGGCCGCCTTTCGGGCTGCTTCTTCCGCCTCTTTGATGCGTTTGGCCTCTTCGGCTGCCGCTCTATCGGCATCCTCGCGAGCCAGACGCGCCGCCGCCTGACGATCCGCCTCTATCTTCGTAGCCATGTCTTTGTTAAACTCCTTGGCCAGCAGCAGATATAAGTCGTCGTCAATACGTACGTTCGGGTCGGACTCGATGGCATGACCGTTCTTCTCGCACCATGCGGTGAGAGTAGCCATACCGATATTCAGTTCTTTACATGCTTTTATCAGTTTTATCGCCATAAAATAATTTACAATTTTAAATTTACAATTTACAAAGCGTTCTAACAGTTTGGTACTATCTCGTTTGTCCGTACAGGTCTTACGGGTTCGTACCGGCCCCGCAAGCCCTTTGTTAATTGTACATTGTGAATTGTGAATTGCTTAATCGGCAAACTCGGCCGAGAGGATACGGAGCACATCGTCGATGGTCTCTTCCTCCAGGTCGGTTTTGGCAAGCAGCTCTTCCTTGCTTGTACCCAGCACATCCTTGGCGGTGTCCAGACCGATAGCTTTGAAGGCATCGAGCACCCACTGGTCGATTTCATCGTTGAACTCGTCCAGATAGATATCATCCATATCCTGCTCGTTCATCTCGCGATAGACGTCAATCTCGTACCCCGTGAGCATGGACGCCAGTTTGATGTTGTAACCGCCCTTGCCGATTGCCAGCGACACCTCGTCCGGCTGCAGATAGACCTTAGCCGTCTTTGCCTCCTCGTCAATCTCCATAGAGGATATCTTTGCGGGTGCGAGCGCACGCTGTATATAGAGGTTCGCGTTAGGCGTGTAATTGATGACATCGATGTTCTCGTTGCGCAACTCGCGGACGATACCGTGGATACGTGCTCCTTTCACGCCGACGCAGGCACCTACCGGGTCAATACGCTCGTCGAATGTCTCTACGGCTACTTTGGCGCGCTCACCGGGGATGCGGGCGATTTTCTTAATGGCTATCAGACCTTCTTTCACCTCCGGCACCTCCTGCTCGAAAAGACGCTGCAGGAACAGCGGACTGGTACGGGAGAGGATGATCTTCGGGTTCTGGTTCTTGTTGTCCACCTGAATGACCACGGCACGTACCATCTCGCCCTTGCGGTAGAAATCGGTAGGTATCTGGTTCTGTTTCGGCAGGTACATCTCGTTGCCCTCCTCGTCCAGAAGCAGCATCTCTTTCTTCCATACCTGGTACAGTTCGCCGGTCACAATATGACCCATCATGTCAGAGTATTTGAGATAGAGGTTCTCTTTCTGCAACTCCAGAATCTTCGACGCCAGGGTCTGGCGGAGGTTCAGAATCATACGGCGGCCGAACGACTGCATCTCTACCTTATCGGTGAAATCCTCACCTACCTCTATCTCCGGGTCGGTCTCACGCGCCTCACTCAGCGCAATCTGGGTCTCCGGGTTTGCCACATCGTCGTCCTCCATCACCAGACGGTTACGATAGATCTCCAGGTCACCCTTGTCGGGGTTGATAATCACGTCGTAGTTGGCGTCCGAGCCGTACATCTTCGCAATCACGTTGCGGAACGAGTCCTCCAGCACATTGATGAAGGTCTGTTTGTCAATCCGTTTGAAGTCCTTGAACTCCGAAAAAATCTCAATCAAGTTGATTGATTCTTGTTTTGCTGCCATTGTTGTATTTAGAATTTTAAATCATATTTCACATATTTGGGCTCGTCGTACCGCCAGGTATGCGTCACGATCTGCGTCTTAGGACCTTTGTACTTGGTACTTTGTCCCTTGGTACTTACTTTTACTTTCTCCTCCACGTCCACGCTGAATGTCTCTTCATCTACGCTCACCAGCTGTCCTTTGTACTTTGTACTTTGCCCCTTGGTACTTACCATTACTTCCACATCGTGACCGAGGTTCTTCTCGTACTGCATCTTGGTCTTGAACGGGTCGGTCAGGCTCACACTTCCCACTTCGAGCGAGTAGTCGGGCTCCACTGCGTCCAGTTTCTCCACCAGATACCGGTTCAGCTCCGCGCAGAAATCCACGTCCACGCCGGCCAAACGGTCCACCTCTACCAAGATGTCATTTCCCGCCGATACACTCAACGTGACCAACTCATAATCGGTATCCTTCAGATACTCCTCAATCCATTGTTTCAGTTGCTCTTTATCCATAGTTTTAACGCGCGAGGGAACTCCTTTCGGGGTCCCCTCATTCATTTCACGCTGCAAAGGTACAACTTTTTTCCGACATATGCAAATAATTTCTTACTTTTTTTCCGCAAAAGTCTATTTTGTAGTCCTTTTGGGGGTTGCAGCGGTATATTTTGCTTCAGATTGATGTTTTTATTTGCATATGTCATAAAAAAATGCTAATTTTGCACCCGGTTTATCATATAAAGATATCTGCAATATGAGAAAATGGTATTTCTGTCTGGCTTTCCTATGCTTCTCCATACAAAATGGCAATGCCTCCTTGCCGGAGGTGACGCTCCGGGACGTGAACGGAAAGGAAGTAGCCGTAGCTTCGCTGGCGCACCAAGGCAAACCGGTGATTCTGTCGTTTTTTGCTACATGGTGCAAACCCTGCATGCGGGAGCTGGAGGCTATTGACGAACTCTACCCGGAATGGAAGGAAGAGACAGGCGTGGAAATATACATTGTCTCTATCGACCAGGCGCAGGACACCCATAAGGTGAAGCCTCTGATAGACGGCCAGGGATGGGAGTTCAATGTGCTGCTTGATCCTAACGGCTCGCTCAAACGCGCCATGAGCGTACAGAATATCCCCCATCTGTTTGTTCTTGACAGCAAGGGAAAGACCGTATATACCCATGCGGGGTACACCGACGGAGATGAGACTGAGATTCGCACATATCTGCATTAGTATCCTGTTTCCTGTATGGCTGTACGCCGGCGAACGGGTATATGTCAGCGGAGGCATCGAGCACGAGGGACTTTTTCCTACAGCCGGGGTCTCGGCTGTGCGCAGCACCCCTCGCGAGAAATGGGCGAAGATAGACCATCTGAGTAACACCTACCTCGACCTCTCGCTCCATTACGTCAATGACTCCAACAGTGCCCGCTTCCGGGAGCTGCGGGTGGATGCACGCGGTGAGCTGATGCAATGGCCGATGCCGGGTTACGAGCCGGGTTTCAAGGGCTACGGATTAGGTCACCTCAGCGCCGAGGCGGCGTTCGACTGGGGCGAGATCAGCATAGGCGACATATACGGCCAGTTCGGTTCGGGGCTGGTCCTAAGCCTTTATGAGGACAGGCTCTTAGGCGTCGATAACGCCCTCCGCGGCGCGAAGATCGTAGTGCAGCCATACCGTGGTATTCACCTCACGGCGCTGGGCGGCAAGCAGAGACGCTACTGGAGCTGCTATGACGACGGAGCATGGGGGTGGAACTACAGCAAGGACGCAACCGTAGGAGGCGACGCGGAGCTGCACATTGAGCAATGGAGTCGCGCCTTGCGGGAGAAAGAGATGGTACTGGCGATAGGCGGCAGTTATGTATCCCGCTACGAGGCGGAGGACACCATCAGTACGGTCATCGGAAACGCGCTCTACCGCTACCGGTTGCCGCGGTGGGTAGGAGCCGGCGAGGTGCGAGCCGAATGGCAGATGAAAGGATGGGATATCCTTATAGAATACGCGCGCAAGGCAAACGACCCGACCTACGAGAACGGATTCAGCTACCGTCCGGGCGAGGCATGGCTGGTCTCCGCCGGCTACTCGAGGAAAGGGTTGGCGATATTAGCGCAGGTAAAACGCTCGGATAACATGGCGTTCCGCTCGCAACGGGAAGAGACAGGTATCGCCGGACGGCTGAACTATATGCCGGCTTTCGCCCGGCAGCACACCTACACCCTGGCTACCCATTACTCCTACGCCACGCAGTACAGTTCCGGCGAATGGGCGTTCCAAGGCGAGGTGCTCTACACCTTCCCCCGCAAGACAAAGATGGGCGGGAAATACGGCACTACCTTCAAACTCGACGGCGCACATATCCGCGGGGTACACGGAGAGGGGGAGTACTACACCGACGTGAACCTCGAGCTCAACAAACGTATCAGCAGCCATTGGTGGCTCAACGCAATGGTGATGTATCAGGCGTTTAACATGCAGGTGGTAGAAGGCACAGGTGGTATGGTACGCTCCGGCATTGCGGTAGTCGATGCACGCGTGCAGGCTACGAAGAACCTCTCCGTCCGGGGCGAACTGCAATACCTTTACACACCGGATGACCAGGGGCAATGGTGCTTTGCTTTATGCGAGATAGGACTTTACAAAAGACTGATTATCAGCGGCCAATGGCTCTATAACATCGGCGGTACTGCCGCAGCGGAGCATGAGCATTTCTACACAGCCGCTATCACATACACCCACGGCGCGCACCGCGTCATGGCGGGATACACCAAGACCATTGAAGGCTTAAACTGCTCCGGCGGGGTGTGCCGTTATGTGCCGCAGCAGGAAGGCGTTTGTATGACCTATAACTTCACGTGGTGACGAAGAAGGTATTTTTCTTGGGATTATAGTTTCAGAGCCAGACCTACAAAGTAGGTTCGGGGCGTGGAGGGACCGTAGATGTAATTCGCATCGCGGTCCTTTCCTTTGTCTATATCCCGCTGGAACTGGTCGAGGATATTCTTCACACCGCCGCTGATCTCCAGGCAGTAGTGTTTGTACAGATGGATGTCATACGCCAGCCGGATACTCATGTCCCAGAACGCCGGTGTCTTCACCTCCTCGTCTTTCGGAGCATAGCCCTGGAGGTGCGGCACCAGCATCGAACCGGTCGCCTTGCCGTTGAGGGAAATTGTGAAGTCGCGGACGGGCTCTACGTCGAACAGCACATAAGCATAGTTATCCGGCGTATGGAGCATCCGCTTCTGCGGTGCTACGGCGGCAGACCACTGCTGCGCCTCCGTATAACGGCTCTGCTGGAAGGTATAACCCGCCGAGAGGCTGAAATTCCATGTGCTCACGCGGTAAGCCACCTTGCCCTCCAGGTTCACTCCGCCTACCCATGCGCCGGGCGCGTTGGTACGCGTGAAGAGCAGGTTGTTCGCGCTGTCAAAACCTTCTTCGCGGAGGTAGAACACATCCTGCAGATACGTGAAGAACCCTTCTCCGGTCAGGTTCACTTCCCATGCCCCGAAAGCACGGTACCAGTCGGCGCTGAGAGTCGCGCTGTGCGAGTATTCGGGTTTGAGGTTGGGGTCAAGGGAGATAAGCGACACCTGGCCGCCTACCGCCGCCACGTGCAGATCCTCGTCGTAAGCCTGCGGGGCACGGTAACCGCTGCTGTAACCCGCGCGGAACACGAGACCGTTGATAGGCGTATAACGCACGGTGGCGCGGGGGGTGGCTACTACCGACTTGAGCAGGTTATGCTTCTCCACCCGAGCACCTACCAGCACCGACCATTGCTCGTTCTTCCACTCGTTCTGCACGTACGCGCCTGCTACATGGACGTTCTGGCGCATCTCGCGGTTGTACCCTAACATTTTGTCGTACAGGCTGTTGTAGTTATACTCCGCCCCGACAGTCAGATCGCCGGTCATCCGTCCGCAGGGATACGAGAAACGATACTGCAGACCCGTATTGGAGGTCAGATCCGTACTGCGGCCGTACGCCGCCGTGTCACGGCCGGCGCCGAAATAACTCTCGCGGCCTATATGCTGTACCGCGGAATAAGCCGACACGAAATGGCGGTTGTCGGCGGAGAACCAGTCGAAAGCGACCGAACCGGCGTCGATGTTATGGCGCAGTTGCTCCGCTATATCGGCTTTGTGCGGCTCCTCGTCACGGTTATTGCCGCCCCGGCGGTAGTCCGTCGTATGGTGGTATTCGGCGGTGAGTTTGCTATAGGCGCTGGTCTTGAAGAACACCCGCGCACCGGCGGTCGTGGACCGCAACTGCGGCAGCTCGCTAAAACCGTCGTCATCGCGGTCGTAAGCACTGCGGGTGCGGTGGCAGGCAAAGAGATACGCACCTATCTTGCGGTTGCCGCTCATCACTGACGCATTAAGGTCCGTATGGATGTCGTACCCTGCGTGCTCGTTCACATGAGAGGTGTTGGACAGATTGACGAAATTGCGGACGGGCTCTTTGGTGATGATATTTACCACGCCGGCGATGGCGTTTGCGCCATAGACCGCGGAACCGCCGCCGCGCATCACCTCGATGCGGTCAATCATGGCCGCCGGCACCTGCTCCAGTCCATAGACCGACGCCATGGACGAGAATACCGGTCTGCTGTCCATCAGGATCTGGGTGTACTGACCCTGCAGACCGTTGATACGCAGCTCCGTCTTGCCGCAGTTGGAGCAGGTGTTCTCCACCCGCAAGCCCGGCTGGAAACAGAGCGCGTCCGCGACGCAACTCACCGCCGCTGTCTCAAACAACTCCGGCGAGAGCACATTGACAATCGTGGCAGCCTCCTGGCGTTTGGTGGCGTAACGGTTCGCCGTCACCACCACCGTGTTGAGTTGCTGCGGAATCTCGCGGATAGCCGCTTTGAGTTCTATCGTCTTGTTCTCTTCGATATTCACCGGCAGCTCCAGCGTCTCGTAACCCACGAAGGAGAAGACGATACTTTGTTTGCCTACCGGCAGGTCCTGCAGCAGGTAGTGTCCCGACTCGTCGGTCACGGTACCTATATTGGTACCCTTGACCTGCACGTTTACAAAAGCGAGGTGTTCGCCCGTTTTCTCGTCCAGCACGTGGCCGGTCAAATGGGCGTCGTGCTGTGCCAGAACCGGCACGGCTATCATAGTGAATAAATAGCCGATATACGCCTTCCACCCCATCGTAGGGCCCAGTACCATCGAGGCATCGAAATCGCTGCTATACGGATGAAAAGAATCAATAATAGGTGTGTCTTGTTTGAAATTCGTCATGTTCTCCGCCCCCACATACAGGCTGCAATGACGGAAATACTTGGTTATCTGTGCCATGAGCTGGGGGTACCATTTCAAGGGCTTGGGTGTGCCGTACCCGCCGGCAAGGTCGCCGTACGCCGTGAAGCCGTCCGGCATCCGGCCTACGCCGTTGAACTGCGCCGTCACGTCAAACTGCCATTTTTTGAGAGGCGTCTGGTAGCTGGTGGAGATGATTCCCTTGAAGCGGTTGGAAAGCGCCTTCGGCCGCAGCACGAACGCTTTCGCCGAAGCGTCGTAGGTCGTCTGCTCCACGTCCGTCCAGCGGAACGCTGCCGTCCATGTCCAGCCGCGCAGCACCTCCATCGTCGCTTCTATCTGCGCGCAATGGGCGAAAGACTTCGCCCCCGGTACGTCCGACTGGTTATACAGATAGACGGCGTGCGGATCCCTGTCCATATCTACGATGACGGAATGGAGAAAATGGGTGTAATAATACTCGCCCGAGAGCTGCAACTCGCGGCTGCCCATCGGGATATAGAAAGTCGTGCTGAACCCTGCGTTCACCGCCCGCTCCTGTTTCACCCATCCTTCGTCATCCGTCATTCGTAATTCGTCATCCGACATTTTCCAGACTCGGCTGCTGGGCAACAGAAATGTATTATCCGCTATCACGTTCGGTGTACGGTAACCCATACCTGCGCTGGCGCGGAGTGTCCACCATTTCCAAGGGCTGTAACGTACGTTGGCGCGAGGCGTGAAGAAGAACCCGTGACGCGTGGAGTAATCGCCACGCACACCTGCCACTAACGACAGCTTGTCCGAATAGGTGTAGCTGTATTCGGCGAAGATACCGGGCGTCAGTTCCTGACGGTTCATATTATCCGGAAGCAGAGACAGTGTCTCGCCGTATTTGTCGTAGTTGAGACTCAGACCGGTACTCAGCCGGTGGTCATTTTCAATCAGCCCTGCGCCCTCCCAATTAAGCTGGCAGATGGCATTGAGGTACGCATTGAGTTGGTCGGCTTTCCAAATCCTCGGACCGTACGAGTTGTCGATGTCGTGGTAACTCACAGCGGTGATGACGGCGACGGACGAACCGCTCTCGTCGTCAAACACATAGCCGTTTTTCATGAATCCTTCCACCCGCCACGTGTTGAGGTTGATACGGTAAGGCGGCATATCCGTTGTCTCGGAATCCGTTGTACTTTGTACATTGTCCCTTTGTACATTCATCTGTCCCGCTCTGCGGAGGTCGAAAAGACCGCGGACGAAAGCCTGGAATGTATAATCGTCGTGGCGGTAGAACCACCGGCTGGAGAGGTTGCCGTTCTGGATCTTCGGCATATCCACGAACGAGTCTTTGTTCTCGTCCATCGTCATGAAACTGCCGCCGTAATGCGCCAGAATACCGGTATAGAGCGATTCTTGGTGGCAATGGTCGTCATGTTCGTGGTATGCCTCCTCGTGCTCCTTGAGTGGGATCTGCCAACCGCCCATGATATTCGCTTCCGCCATCGTCTCGGTGTTGACCATGAGATTGAGCGAGAGGGGGTTCTGGGTGTTGGGTTTGAGCAGCTCCACGTTGATCTGGCCGGAGATGGCCTCATAGCCGTTGATGACGGACGAGGTGCCTTTGCTCACCTGTATCGAGCCCATCCAGGGACCGGGGATATACTCCATTCCCAGACTCTGCGCCAATCCTCGCACCGCAGGCGTGTTCTCCTGCAACAACTGCACATACGTGCCGTTCAGTCCCAAAAGCCGGATTTGTTTGGCTCCCGTAGCCGCGTCCGCATACGCCACATCCACCGACGCATTGGTCTCAAACGCCTCGGAGAGGTTGCAGCACGCCGCACGGCAGAGCTCCTCGCCGTTGATGGATTGCATGTCAAACGCCGACTCGCGGAGACGTGTCACACCTTGCTTGCGCTCCATAATCACCACCTCGTCCAGCACCGCCTCGTCAATCATCACGATGGTCAGAGGCTTGCGGCTGGTTACCGTCACGGTGTCGTTATGGCATCCTACGAAAGAGGTCACGAGCCGGTTGGTTGTCTTCACCGGCATCAGCGTGAACTGTCCTTCAAAATCCGTTGCCACACCTACCGTGGTGCCTGCCCAATAGACATTCGCGCCCGTCAGCGGCTCGCCTTTTTCATCTACCACCACGCCGGACACTTGCGCACGCACGCATACGCACACAAACAAAAAAATAAAGAGTATTATTCTCCTCTGTCCTTTCATATTCTTCTGTCCTTTCATATTCTGTTTTGTTCCCCCTCGTCTATCTGCCCCCTCGGCATATTTGCAGGGTTGTTTCACTATCGCAATTTGGGTACAAAGGTACTGCTTTTTTGCGACATATACAAGTATCTGCGTTTTTTTTGTAAAAAAAAGCCCCCTTTCTTGCATATATCAATCTTTTTTTGTATCTTTGCAGCCAAATTGTGGATACACATGTCTATACGTGGTATGCAACCGACGAGTCCGGCAAGACTCAAGTAAGGCCTAAGTAAGACTCAAGTAAGACCTAACTAAGGGTAAAGTAAGACTTATATCGTATCCTACCACACCCTATAATATACACAGTATATTATCCCGTGATTTTGAAATAATACCATAAAAATGACTTATTCAATAAACAATAAATACTTTTAACCCAATGGAAAAGAAAAAAAGAGTTTATACCTTCGGTAACGGTAAGGCCGAGGGTAATGCGCAAATGCGTGAGCTCCTTGGCGGCAAGGGCGCTAACTGCGCGGAGATGAACCTTGTGGGCGTGCCCGTTCCTCCAGGTTTCACCATCACCACCGAGGTCTGCAACGAGTACTACCAGGTAGGACAGGAGAAGATTGTGGAAGAACTGACCGCAGAGGTAGAGGCTGCCGTAAAGCACGTTGAGGAGTTGATGAACTGCAAGTTTGGTGATCCGAAGAACCCGCTCCTTGTTTCTGTACGTTCGGGCGCACGCGCGTCCATGCCGGGTATGATGGATACCATCCTCAACCTCGGTCTGAACGATACCGTAGCTGAAGGCATGGTGGCTAAGACCAATAACCCGCACTTCGTTTATGACTCCTACCGCCGTTTCGTACAGATGTACGGCGACGTCGTGCTGGGTATGAAGCCGGTGAACAAGACCGACATCGACCCGTTCGAGAAGATCATCGACGAGGTGAAAGAGATCCGCGGTATCAAGCTGGACAAGGACCTCAACGTAGATGAGTTGAAGCTCCTCGTAGCGCGTTTCAAGACCGCTATCAAAGAGCAGACCGGCAAGGACTTCCCGGACGATCCTATCGAGCAGCTCTGGGGTGCTATCTGCGCTGTGTTCCGTTCATGGATGAACGAGCGTGCTATCCTCTACCGTAAGATGGAAGGAATTCCTGACGAGTGGGGAACCGCTGTTTCCGTAATGGCTATGGTCTTCGGTAACATGGGCGAGACCTCCGCTACCGGTGTCTGCTTCAGCCGTGACGCGGCAACGGGCGAGAACCTCTTCAACGGTGAGTACCTTGTAAACGCACAGGGTGAAGACGTGGTAGCAGGTATCCGTACTCCGCAGCAGATTACATTGGAAGGCAGCCGCCGTTGGGCAGCACTTCAGGGTATCAGCGAGGAAGAGCGTGCAAGCAAATATCCGTCTATGGAAGAGGCTATGCCGGAGCTCTATGCCGAACTCAACACCATCCAGCAGAAACTGGAAGACCACTACCGCGACATGCAGGATATGGAGTTCACCGTACAAGAAGGCAAACTCTGGTTTCTCCAGACCCGTAACGGCAAGCGTACCGGTACGGCCATGGTGAAGATCGCTATGGACCTCGTTCGTGAGGGTGTCATCAGCGAGAAAGAGGCTATCATGCGCTGCGAGCCGCAGAAACTGGAAGAGCTGCTCCACCCTGTCTTCGACAAGGACGCTTTGAAGAAAGCGAAAGTTATCACCCAGGGTCTGCCTGCTTCTCCGGGCGCTGCGTGCGGACAGATTGTGTTCCACGCAGACGACGCACAGGAGTGGCATGAGAACGGTCACAAAGTGATCATGGTTCGTATCGAGACCAGCCCTGAGGACCTCGCAGGTATGTCTGCAGCCGAGGGTATCCTCACCGCACGCGGCGGTATGACCTCCCACGCAGCTGTTGTTGCCCGTGGTATGGGTAAGTGCTGCGTTTCCGGCGCAGGTGCCATTCAGGTGGACTACAAAGCAAAGACGGTTAAGATCGAGGGCGTGACCTACAAAGAGGGCGATTATATCTCCCTCAACGGTTCTACCGGACAGGTGTACGCAGGTGAGATCCCGACCAAGGCTGCTGAACTCAGCGGTGACTTCAAGGCACTCATGGATCTCTGCGACAAATATACACACCTTCAGGTTCGTACCAACGCCGACACGCCGCACGACGCTGCTGTGGCACGTGCCTTCGGCGCCAAGGGTATCGGTCTGACACGTACCGAGCACATGTTCTTCGACGACCAGAAGATCATCGCTATGCGTGAGATGATTCTCGCCAAGGACAGCGAGGGCCGCGAGAAAGCACTGGCTAAACTGCTGCCGTACCAGAAAGCTGACTTCAAAGGTATCTTGGACGCTATGGACGGCCTGCCTGTGAACATCCGTCTGCTCGATCCGCCTTTGCACGAGTTCGTTCCGCATGATCTGAAGGGACAAGAGCAGATGGCGAAAGAGATGGGCGTTTCCGTTGAGGAGATCCAGACCCGTGTAGCTCAGTTGGCAGAGAACAACCCGATGCTCGGTCACCGTGGTTGCCGTCTGGGTATCACCTTCCCGGAGATCACCGCTATGCAGACACGCGCTATCCTCTCCGCTGCTTGCGAACTGAAGCTGGAGGGCAAGAACCCGATGCCGGAGATCATGGTGCCGCTGATCGGTATTCTCTATGAGCTCAAGCAGCAGAAAGAGATTATCCAGCGCGTAGCGAAAGAGGTATTCGCCGAGTACGGCGTAGAGGTGGAGTTCGAGATTGGTACGATGATCGAGATTCCGCGTGCAGCCCTGACTGCAGACCGCATTGCTACAGAGGCGCAGTACTTCTCCTTCGGTACCAACGACCTGACCCAGATGACCTTCGGTTACAGCCGCGACGATATCGCTTCGTTCCTGCCGGCTTACTTGGAGAAGAAGATTCTGAAAGTCGATCCGTTCCAAGTATTGGACCAGAACGGTGTAGGCCAGTTGATCAAGATGGCGGTAGAAAAAGGTCGTGCCGTTCGTCCGGGACTCCGTACCGGTATCTGCGGCGAGCACGGTGGTGAGCCTTCGTCCGTTAAGTTCTGTGCCCGTGTCGGCATGAACTACGCGTCCTGCTCACCCTTCCGCG
This sequence comes from uncultured Bacteroidales bacterium, assembly GCA_902774995.1. GTDB lineage: Bacteria > Bacteroidota > Bacteroidia > Bacteroidales > Paludibacteraceae > Colicola. The sequence goes on from CACYKR010000063.1 coordinate 16,842, forward strand.
TCCCCATCGCCCGCCTCGCCGCCGCCCAAGCTGCCGTCGAGGATGAAGCATAAAAGGAACGCAGTTGGCGATACAAATCCGACCTATGCGTGCGCATGTAGATGCGCAAAACCTTAATTGAATAGTGCGCGTATATGCGCGTGCATTGTGAGAAACACGGCAGGCATCGAACCTGCCGTGTTTCTGTATCCGCTCTCTTTGTTATGACAAGCATTTTTCTTGCTCCGTTTCTCTCCGCAAAAAGGGGGAAAGAGAAGCACTTCGCTTTTAATAATTACTATCGGTCGGACGTAGTGGTGTCCTGTGCGCGCTATCTCCGTTAGCGCGTTTCCCTTCTTTCGTCAATTGTCCCGCATGGTATGCGGGTTGTTTTGTTTTGTTTAGGGGCTTGCGGTGTAGGCAGATTACCGCAGCGCCGTCCTCTCTCCCGGAGCGTTCTCCCGATAAACGGGAGAAGCGGTCTCCACCTAAAAGGGCATATTATCTTATGTGTCGCCCTTCGTCTTTGTGTCATGTTTTTACACAAGGACACAAACGCCGAAGGTCTGCCCGACACACGCTAAATGCGGGTGTTCAATTATATTCCAACGAAGCCTAACTAACCTCGCGCTAATCGTATAGGGCTGCTATACCCTTGCTATATCCTAAGTATTATAATACATTCAAAAAGAGAGTGCGCCGGTTAATTTGGTGCACTCTCTTTTAATGTAACAGTATAATTTCTTTACTTAGCAAGGACGGGAGGTCGGCAAGTGGAAAATATCCTGCACATCTTTCATGTCCTTGTCGGTGAGGCCTTCCGGCTCGCCACCCATAGCACGGGCACATAGATAGATGTCCGCTGCTTTGTTGAGCACATCGACTTGGTCAAAAGCATCCATGATATCCTGTCCGACAGCGAAGACGCCGTGTTTCTCCCACATGGCTACATCGTAATCGTGCATCTTCGCCAGCGTAGCCTTTGCAAGCTCCAATGAGCCGGGCACTTCGTACGGCACCCATCCGATGCCGAGCGGAGCGAATGCCAGCGTCTCGGGAATCATCGACCACAGGGTATGGGTCATCGTTTCGCTGTTCTTGAAATGCGGCAGGTGGCTCATTGCAACCAGTTGGATTGGATGAGTATGCAGCGTGGCTTTATAGCGCGAGCCGGACTCCAACAGGTAGTTCTGTACCATCAGATGCGACGGCAGTTCGGAGGTAGGCATAACAGCGCTGTCGGCGATAATCTCATAGTGCGTGCAGTCGTCGCAGATACGGATAACCGAACCGTTCGCCATCGGGTTACGCGCGAGGTCGCGCATCCTTTTCTGCGTACCCTTGGCGTAGAAATAATGTCCCTTCAAATACGGCAACTCGCAGCCGATAGCAATAGGGTCGCTCAGCGCCGGCATAGTAGCCCATTCGGGCGTGGCAAACTCGGTGAGACGCACGGTGATGTTACCGCCGTTGCGCTCGCCCCAACCTTGTACCCAGATATGGCCGGCAACCTCCGCCACATCCATGATCACGGTTTTCAGAGCCGTATTAGTCGATAGTATTTCCATAACGTTCTTTAGTGATTTGATCCAATGATTTGCCGCGTGTCTTGGGCGCTCCGATGACACCCACGATGAGCGAGGTCAGCAGCAGTGCCACCATGCACCATGCGGCGATAGTGAAGCCCTCGCCGTTCTCCCCGTAGATATAAGTGAAAACGAGTCCCCAGATGGCCGAGAGACCACGGACGAGGAAGAACATCAGTCCTTGTGCGCCGGCGCGGAACTTGGCAGGGAAGAGCTCGGTGCCCCACAGGGCGTAGAACAACTGCACCGAGCAGCCGTTATTGATGCCCCAGAGGATAGTGAACACCCACAACCACACGATATTGTTTACGCCGATGCCGATGATGATGAACCATGCCGTCAGCGCGCATAGCAGTCCGAAGATATAGAAAACGCGATGCGCCACCTTGTCCACGAAATGCGACACGATGAACGTGGTCAGTACCACCACCGCCCAACTTACACAACTGAGCATATTGGCATCTTTGTTGCTCATGCCGCCTGCCGACTCATAGATATGCGGTTGGAAGAATCCCATGACGGACGCCACCAGGTTCCACGACAGATAGATGACCGCGAGAAAACAAACGGTCTTGACCGCTACGCGGTTGGTGAACAGCACTTTGATATTTTCAATCAGTCCGGTTTGCTTGCCTGCGGCTTTCTGCGCCTCAAACTCCGCACTCTCCTGCAACTGCCGCTGCAGGTTCCAAGCAATGAAAGCTACGATGAACAGCGAGAAGAACACGATCCTCGAACTGAACACATGCACGGCTCCTATCGGTGCGTCAGCACCGTAGAAAAACGCTGCCAGACCTCGCACCCAGCCGAACAGCACGCCGTCCGCCTCACCTGGGTTACCCGGCGCAAACAGCATACCTAACAGCAGGATACACATTGGTCCTATTCCCCATGACATCTGCGAGATAGCGATGTTGCGTCCGCGGTTGTTCACCTCCGAACTCTCGGATATATACGTCCACGATGCCGGTACACCTACGCCTACGGAGATACCCGTGAACAGGAATCCTGCCAGCAGCATCGGGAAATTGACCGCGCACATCACCATCAGCACACCCGCCATATACACCAGCAGGTTGTAGGTGAAGATGAACTTGCGTCCGTACTTGTCCGCCAGAAAGCCACCGATGATAGCACCGATAGCGGCGCCAAGACAGTTGGCGCTGATGAAATTGAGCCAACCCAGACTCACCTCGCTCAGACCGAGGTAGTTCTGCCAAAGCGTCAGACCGCTGGCTCCGGCTACAATCGCTCCGGCGTCCAGATAATTATTGAGCGACACCGCCAGTGTGCTCTTCAGACTACTGCTCTTTGCCATAATTGTCAATTTTCAATTATCAATTACCTGCAAATCACTTCTACCTGCACATTGAATATCTTGGCTACCTTTAGGATGGTGTCGATATGCCGTCCCACGGCGGCAGCCATGTGGTGAGTAGGCCCGGCTTCCGACCAGCGGTTGCAGAACTCACGCGCACCGATAGAGAAACGCGTACGCATGTTCGTGTCACCGAACATGAATATCTCGCCTGCCTCGTTCTCGCCTTCTGCCACCACGAACTTGAACACACCGTTTTTGTCCTGGGTGATACCTAAATAGGTCACCGCTCCGGTCGGCGGATAGAACTGCGTCAGGTAGCCGCCGCCAGTCTTGCCGTGGAACACCGGCACGATCTTCATCGTCGGCTTGTGTGCCTGCGAGATAGCCGCATCGCCGCTACCTGAGTGCCCGATGATACAGATGTCTGCCGGGAAATCAATCGAGTACATCTCGCTCAGTTGACCGGTGCCGCTGATGGTCTTCAAGATACTCATCGCCATCGCTACTTTGATATCGCCTTCCACGGCGCAGGCGGTGTGCTGTTTGATTAGCATGGAGAACGCCGGAATGAGCATCGAGTCCAGTTTGCCGGCTATGCCTTGTGCAAAACCGTCATAGTGCGAAGCAATCAGACCCAGCTGCTCGTCCTTCACCCACTGCTCGAACGCCACGACGTATTTCGCCATGTCCCAAACGGTCTCTACTGTCGCGCCGCCTTCTATCTCGAAAGTATCTAAGATATCCTCCGCCTTCGCGCGGATGGCAGCCTCATCGATCACATGGTCTGCAATCGCCCACATCTTCTCCCAGTCAAACTGCTTGGTATATAGCCACATACGGTGGTAGAGGTTGGTCTCGTCGATATACAGATCCATCATACCCGGATACGGACGGCCGATCTGCGCAATGTTCGTGTCGCGGAAACGGCGGCGCACCTGTGCCGCACGACACCAGTCTTCTATCTCGTGTTGCACCTCCGGATCATCACCCTGCAGACCGGTGATGACCGCATGCCGCTTACCGGCACGCTCCAAGTCGGCTACCATCTCCCCCACAGCGCCGCAGGCGTACAACTCGCCCAGCCATGTAGCGGTGTCTGTGTGCTGGTAGTCCGGAGCCGGCAGTTTCTGCAGGTTCACCAATACTACCGGAACATCCAGATCGCGCACTGCCGGCAGCATGTTGTACGAGGTGGCATAAGTCAGCAGCTGCAATATCACCAAATCCACATCCGCGGCGCGGAACTTGTCTCCCGCTGCCTGCGACAGTTCTTTGGTAGTCACGATGCCCCCGTCAATGAGCTCAACGCTCGTCGGCAGGCTCTTTTTGAAGGCTACATACTGCGCCTCAAACTCCGGCACTAAGGTCGGAAACTGAGGCAGATAAGCGCCCAGAGCGATGGAGAACACTCCCACGCGGGCTTTAGTTTCTACTAATGGCTTGTTCATTTTAATATTTTTGTATTTATATATTTATTCATTTTTTGCAGCCTGCACCATGATATTACCTATAGCGGTGGCTTCGGACGGACCCGCTACTACCGGCACGCCCACGGCTTGTTCTGTGAGTTGAAGCAGGTATTTGTTCTGTACTCCGCCGCCGATGACGTACAGACACTCTATCTGCCACGGCGCCAGACTCTGCATCATCCGGAATATCTCGCCGTAGCGGTGTGCCATGCTGTTGTAGATAGCCCAGATGATCTCTTGGTCAGTCAACGCTTTGCCGCCTTGCACTTCTGCCAACATACTCTTTGGTTTGGCGAAACGCGGTTCGTCGGGATTGAACAGGAGTGTCGGATTGCTCTTGACAGACTGCGCCATCTGCACCAGTTCATCGTAACTGTAGTCCTTGCCTTGCACCG
>CACYKR010000064.1 GCA_902774995.1 uncultured Bacteroidales bacterium
TTTTTTCTTTCTTTTTATACGATTTCGCCCCTTAAAGTAGCGGCAGAGGCTTCCAAAACGCGTATTTGCACCATATCTCCTATCTTCTGTCCGGAGCGGGGGAAGACCACCGTCTTGTACTGCTCCGTCCGTCCGTACATGTCTTCTCGGCTGCGTTTGGAGAAACCCTCTACCAGCACCTCCACCGTCCGGCCTATCATCCGTTGGTTGGACTCCAGCGAGAGTTGCGTCTGCAGGGCGATAATCTCATTGAGCCGGCGTACTTTCTCCTCCTCCGGAATATTATCCGGCAGATGTTTGTGTGCATACGTGCCCGGGCGTTCCGAATACTTGAACATAAACGCACTATCGAATCCCACCTCGCGCATGAGGGAGAGCGTCTGCTGATGGTCCTCAAGCGTCTCGTCATGGAAGCCGCAGAAGATATCCGTGCTGATAGCGGCCGTAGGCAAGATACGCCGGATAGCGGCAATACGGTCCAGATACCACTCCCGCGTGTATTTGCGGTTCATGAGTTTGAGGATATGGTTGGAGCCCGACTGTACCGCCAGATGGATGAACTTACAGAGGTTCTTATGCCGGCTGATAGCTTCCAGCGTCTTATCCGACATGTCTTTGGGATGACTGGTGGTGAAGCGGATACGCATCTGCGGCACGGCGTCGGCCACAGTCTCCAGCAGGTCTGCGAAATCCACCACTCCGCCGTCCGCACGGGTGAAGCGGTAGGAGTTGACGTTCTGGCCCAGCAGCGTCACCTCTTTGTATCCGCGCGCCTGCAGGTCCTTTACCTCGTTGAGAATCGACTCGACGTCACGGCTGCGCTCACGGCCCCGGGTATAAGGCACCACGCAATAGGAGCAGAAGTTGTTACAGCCCCTCATAATCGACACAAACCCGCTGATGGAGCGGCCTATACGGGAGGGGATAATCTGGCGGTAGGTCTCCGTCGTACTGAGCTCCACGTTCATCGCCTTGTGTCCCTGTTCGCATTGCGCCAGCAGGTTCGGGATGTCAAGGTAGGCATCGGGCCCCGCTACGAAATCCACGCCGAACTCGTCTATCAGCTCCTGCCCCATGCGCTCCGCCATGCAGCCTATCACGCCGATGACCGTTTTCCGGTCTCCGGTTTTCGAGTCCCGGTTCTTCAGGTGCGCCTTCAGCTCGCGCAGACGCGCGCCTACTTTCTGCTCGGCGTTGTCGCGGATGGAACAGGTGTTGAGCAGAACCGTGTCTGCATCCTCCCAACGGTCGGTTATCCCGGCGCCGGTAGTCTCCATGATAGCGGCTACCACCTCGCTGTCCGCCACGTTCATTTGGCATCCGTAGGTCTCAATATAGAATTTTTTACTCATTTTCGTTAAAAAAAATGCAATTTATTTGCGTATGTCAAAAAAAAGCAGTACCTTTGCACCCGCTTTCGTAAAAAACGAATGTGAGCGGGAAGTGGCGCAGCCCGGTAGCGCAACGGTCTGGGGGACCGGAGGTCGCGTGTTCGAATCACGTCTTCCCGACAAAGAGAACTTCGGTTCTCTTTTTTTATTTAAGCAGCGGGAGATTGACTTCGGCTACGGTCTTGATCTCTATCCCCGGGAGGACAGACTGCATATGCGCGTCTTTTCGCACCAGTCCTACCCACCACTCCGCCTCGTCCATATCGGCGAAACCGCTGATACGGAGTGCGCAGCTCTTTCCGAATACCGGCATCTTCTGCAGGTCGAAATCACGAATGAGGAACTGGCTGAAGTTAAACAGCGCCACCTCGTACAGCAGTTCGTTCAGCGCCTGTTCGTCCGCCTCAGGCAGCACCAGCAACGCCACGGACGGCTGTTTGCGGTCCTCGCTCCATTGGAGCTCCTGCGTAGCGGTCTCTTCTTCGGGTACGCTGCTGTCGGTCTGCCCGCGCATCTCTGCCAATGAGCCGGTACTACCGCCTTTCCGGCTCTCCATACCCTGTCCCATCATCGCGAGCATGTCTTTCGCCATAGCTCCCAGCTCCGTCTCTCCGTGGCGCTCCACGAGCGTGCGGAGCTCTGCTATGAACGCCTCCTGCCCCTCGGTGCGCGCCACGGAGACGGCGTTGAGGAAGAGGAAACGGGGCATCAGCCTGCTTTGCGGGAAATCCTGCTCGGCGGTTTTCTTATTCGCCTTCACGGCAGCATAACGGCCTTGGGTATAAGCGGTATAGGTAGCGGCATAGAGGGAGTCCTGGGTATCCAGCATATGCCGCATCCGGGCAATGTACGCCTCGTCATGACGGAGCGCGCGAAGACGTCTGTCCTCGTATATATCGTTCATTGCCGGGTGACCGGCAAAGCGTCTCTCTAACTCTTGGAAAGTCTCCTCCGCCAGCGGCTCGTCCTCCACCTTGTTCAGATAGATGAAATAGAGCGCAACCATCGCTTCGCGCCAGAGGCTGTCGCTGGCAGCGTAGTCCTGCGGCGTACGGGGTATCTGCTGGAGGTAATACTCCGGCTTGTGGTTGTCCGTCTCTGGGGCTGCCTGTTTGACCGTTGCCGTATCGGTACGGAGCGAGTCTGCGCTGTACTCCCCGCCTGTCTCGTCCTGTTCGCCCGGTTCTTCGGATAGCAGCACCTGTTTGTTCTGCCGCCGCCAGTTATCCTCCAGTTTGCGGTTGCCCCACCGGCGGAGCCATTCCTGCTTGCCCTGTTTGATGAGTTGCGGGTTATAGAAATACCATTCGCCTTTCTGCCCCATGCCGCCGCCGAGCATGTTCGCGGTGTTCACGCTGCGGAGCTCGTTGTCGCCCCGTGCCAGCTCGCGTGCCTCTTGCGCCTGCTTGGCGGAATCTGCTTTCTCGGCTTCAATCAGGTCGGCGATGATCTTGTCTGCGATGGCGCGCTGCTCCTCTTCCGGGAGATGACTGATATGCTGCAGCGAGTCCTGCAACTGCGCCTGGTCGTACGCCGCGATGAGTTCGTCCAATACCTCCGAGCGTTTCTGCACGCGGGCGTAAGCCTCGTTCTCCGCCGTGAGGATCGTTACCGCCTCGCGGTAGAGCGGCTGGGCGGGACTGTACTCGCGGCGGTCGTAGTAGATATCTCCTGCACGCACGAGCACCGCCGCTTTCGCAGCTCCGGCTTCGGTAGCCTCGGCAATGGCTTTCCCGTACATCTCCAGGGCTTTGGCGGTGTCCTGCGCCGACAGATACACGTTTCCCATAGCGCCGTAGATGCGGTCGAGCTTGTCTTTGTATTTCGACTGTTTGGTCATCGTCCGGAGCTTACGCAGCGAGCTCTTTCCTCCGAGTTCCGCCATGCGGATACGTGCGTTGAACTCCATCTCCACGGGAGGTGCCATGCGTACCACCGACCGGTAGGCGCGGACAGCCTCGTCGCGGTTGTGCTCCATCTCATAGAGCTGGCCTAACACATAGGCGAAGCGCGGGCGATAGACTTTGCGTTTCTCGTAGGGGAGCGCTATCTTGACAAAGGGGATAGCTTCGTGATAATGCTTTCCGTGGAGCAGGACATCGGCTTTGACGGCGGAATAGAGGCGTGCGTGGCGTTTGCTCAGCGCGTCTATCTGCACGCGGTTGAGCATGTCCTCCGCTTCGTACTGCCAACCCATCTCCGCGTAGCCGCGGGCTATCCATAGCTGCGCCTGCGCAATCATGTCCGGGTCGTTCTGATAATGGTTGATGATATACCGCATCGTACTCACGGAGCCTAAGAAATCGCCTTTATGGAACTCTGCTTCGCCCAGCCGTATCCATGCCAGCCCCATCTTGTTGTTAAACTCCTCCGACTGCAGCCAGAGTTTGTATTTGGGGTCATTGGCTTTCTTGGGGTTTCGTTTGGGTTTGGCTTTGATGGAGTGCAGTTTGATGCACTTGCGGCATTTCTCTATCGTCACATCCATCTGGGCGGTAGCGGCTTCTGCAGCCTTGTGGTCGCTCACGGGGTAGAGGGGCAGGACCTGCGTATAGTCGTCGGTGTGCGCATCGCGGATGGCTTTCAGACCTTCTTCGTATTTGATATTACCGTTATGGAGAATGTTATAACTGACTTTCGTCTGGTGGAACGAACGGGTCGCCCAGGTGTTCTTCTGGGTGGAACAGGAAGAGAGGAAAAGCAGGCTTAAACCTGCTGCCCAAAAGTTTACTATTTTTAAGATTTTACCCATTACGGTATTATTGCCTATTTTATCGGACTCTTATCGGACTTTTATCGGACTCTTTACCTTGTCCCAAACGGGCTGAACGGCCCGTAAAAATGTACTGTTTTTAAGATTTCAGTCCTTTCACATGGCTTGGGGCGGCGACGAACTCTTTGAGATAGAACGGCTCGTAATAGGCCAACTGCTGACGGACGATAGCCGGCAGCTGTCCGGTCTCCGCCAGGGCACCCATATACTGCGCCTCGGGAACGACATCCGGCAGGTAATGCCACCGTTCTCCGGTCAGCACCGTCCGGCATTTCGCAGCTCCGTCGCCGAAATAATAAATCTCCTTTGTACCCGGTACATCGTCCTTTTGTAGATTCATGAGGCTTTCCTCGCTCTCCACGACTACCGCCCGCGCCCGATTTTCCTTCGTACATGGTACATCGCTCCTTTGTACATCCGTATAGACCTCCATTCGCCGGGCGTCGATCATCGGCACAAGGATAGCGTCTTGTAGATTGTACATGGTCCCTTTGTACTTTTCCCCGGCGCTCTCGCAGAGCACGTCGAGGGTCGGTATGGGTATCAGCGGCACGGACAGCCCGTAGCAGAGCCCCTTGGCGGTAGCGGTACCGATACGCAGACCGGTATAGCTGCCCGGTCCTTCGCTCAGCGCCACGGCGTCCATCCGCCATCCCTGCCGGCGCGCTTCGTCCAGCAGCTGTTCGATATAACGGGGCAGCAACTGTGCGTGGTTGCTCCCCTCGCGGCATATATATTGTTTTACCGGTACGCCGTCCCGGCACACTGCCGCAGAGCAAACCGATGTACTGGTCTCGATACAAAGTATCGTCATAACGCTTCTCTCTATTAGTGATTCATCCAAAAACGGCTACAAAGGTACAACTTTTTTCCGACATATGCAAGAAAAAACAGAAAAAATGCAAGCCGGGATAGTCCGCCATCTCCCGTAATTGGTCCGACAATGGTCCGATAATGGTCCGACAATGGTCCGATGAGAGTCCGATAAAAGTCCGATGAATAAAGTTTTCTCATTTGGTTAATTGTTTTTTGGTTAATACCGGTGGCTTGCGCCACGTTAATTGTTATTTTCCGGGTTGTCGTTATGTTCTATTTTGCCTTTTCTCAGGAGATGGTCCCGTGATGGTCCTGTTATAATGTCGTATTTTACGGCTCTTATTCTTTTTAGGACATAAACATAAAAAACAATTTTGCAAGTCCTCTGATTTTTCTATCAGTCAAAAATTATCAAATATGTTCCAAAAATTAATTTGTTCAGTGGGTTGGACACATAAAAAACGGCGTCCCGCTTTTCACAAAGAGGGAACGCCTACCAAAAAAACTTTTTCTAATTCCTCACGCCGTTGCGTGAGGTTCTTTTTATCGTATAACACGATATACGTCAGTCAATCGCTTCTCCATCAGTGACAGGAGTTGCACCTGAACCTGTCTGGATAGACAGCGATTGCATAATGCCATTAGCGGCAAGGTTCGTCATCTCCGTATTCGGAGCAATATAATTCTTTTTCATAATCGTGTCCTCCTGTTATTTTACAATTTGACCTTGCATGTTATACACAGCCTCACCGCGGCGGATGAATATCTGTCCGTTCTCGATGAACTTAATAGCTTTTGCATCTTCCATCTCTGCGTTCTCAATAGCTTGCGCGCCGTTGAAACGGAAGGAGATACGTGCAGGAGCGTTGTTTGCAGACAGCCGGATATAAGCTTTGTTGGCTGCAAGCGCGTTGGTTCCCTCATACGGCTGGAAGGCATTGTCCTTGAGGACATATACATTCTCCATCGGATAGCTGTAAGAAGAGGTAGCCAGCAGTGCATTAGCCGAAAAGTCTGAAGTTGCTGTACCGGCAGCGAACTGATAAGTTGTATTCGGTGCGCCGTAAACAAGTACGCCGGTTTCAGCCTGAACATCATTCACTTCGGTCAAATCAAGATACGAACCGTTGATAGCACCCTTGTAGAGGGTCTGAGCAGTTGCATTTACCGGAACGAGGTCCTCACTATAGGAGAACGTAGCCCAGCCGTAGGCATTGGTGGTCACGGAAGCAACCGCTACCGGAGCCGGAACATAGTTGATGACGAAACGGTCAGCGATGATGGTATTTGCCTGACCTGCATCGATGGTGAAGTTATACGGCTGGGATTTATCGATGTTAGCACCTGCTTCCTTGTCGTAAATCTCAATCGTACCCACCATAGCGGAGAACGTGAAGGTGTACGAAGTAGCCGCATCAGCCTTCATCAGCAGCGGCATATTCGTCATTGTAGCGGCACTGGAGCCGAAGTGCGCATAGCGCGTACCGCCAAATTCCACATACAGATGCACCTCTTTGTTCTCGTCATTGAAAGGTGCATAGTAACTGTTGTTCAGGCCGTCATTGAGCGCATCGGACGTCGCAACAACTGCCTCGCAGTACTGGTTGTCCGAAGAGGTCAGTCTCACTTTTACCTTGCCGGAATAAGTGATTGCCATGGCATTTAACGTAGCTGCTACCATGAGCAGCGAAATCATAATCTTTTTCATTTTTCAAATGGTTTAAATTATGTTATACTATTACCGTCCTTTTGCTTAGAACGCTTTGCGGCCGGGAGCACCAAATGAGTTGTTCTCATTTTTCATATTCTCCTCACCCATTCCGCTTCCGCAAAGTACCGAAGTGAACTGAACTTCCATTGCCGCAGTCTCAGGACTAAAATATTTCTTTTTCATATTTGCTAAAGGTTTAGTCAGTTCCGAGTTGATACCCGGAACCAACTAAAGATTAAATTATTTTACACGTTTCTCGCCATTCACTACATACACACCTGCGGGGAGCGAATTCCAAACGCTCATCTCGCCGAGGTACTGACCGGTGATGGTATAGATACCCTTCGCGCTCTTAACAGCCTCGGCATTCTCGATAGCGGTCGGCAGTTTAGCAGCACCTACTACCTCGAAACGATAGTCGTTGGTACCATTAGCCGTAAACTCATATACATTGCCGTTTACTATAGCTACTTTAGCGCCGGTCTCGTGGTCGATGAGGGTCAGTTCTTCGCCCTGAACGTCGGTGAACTCAATGGTATAGCTGCCACCGTTTACGCTCTGGAAACCTACGTAGGTGTTCTCCAGATTGTCGGTAGCAAAGATACCCATCTTCTCGTCTGCGCTTACGTAGAGGTTGATACCCTCGTTCATGTACTTGCGGCAGTCGTAGCTGTTGTCGAATGCTGCGGAGAACTGATCGTCTTGAGCCAATACTACGCCGTCCTTGTAGCCCTCGCCGCGTACAATCATTTTCGCTTTGGTGATGTTGCTCAACGCACTGCGACGGGCCGGTGCCTGATTCGGTTTGCCTTCGTGGGTGATAGGAGTATATACTGCATCCCAGTAATCAACGGTCACATTAGCCGCCTCTTTGGTATTACCAATCAAGAATGCCTGCATCGGATTGATATTCGCCAAATCAAGATTAGAAGCAGGTCTCCAGTATCCCTTTGCACCATTTTCCAACTCGTAAATCTGGAACGATTTATCCACTTCATCCGGAATCAAATTAATCAGGGTTTCACCATCGATCGGAGCCATGTAGCTGTTGGCATAGCCATTCCAGCTGTTGCCGAGGATAGGAAGGGTCGGATTAGTATTACCATACAACTCGCCCGTCATCGTGACAACGGTACCTGCATTCGGCGTATTATGCTGCATCTGGTAGTACTCGAACGGATTAGCGATCAGGTTGAGGTTCTCGTTCTTACCGTCGATATTGATCCAGCTGACATCCACCCAATCATGCGCTTTAAAGCTATAGGAAGCGATAGCGGTCTGTACATTATTGCCACCGTTTTTAGTAGTGATAGAACTCAGTTGTTTCCATGTCGGAATACCGAAACGCTGTTTGGAGAAGAACGGATTGTTGGTAATGGAGTTCGAGATGAACTCAACCGTTGCATTCGGGTGACGGTTAGACTCAACCTCCGGATGGAAGAGGAACAGAGCCTGAGCGGTCTCAGAAGCTTTGAGAACGATATTCTCTACTTTCGGAGCAACGATACCCTGTTTGCCCTTTATGATCAGGCTACCGCCGGCTTCCACGATGATACGCGCGTAGTCGTTCATGATCAGGTGGTTAACTTGCAGCGTAGCACCACTCTTAATGGTCAGTTCCTGCAAATTGTTTTTTGTACCGGAAATGATCTGCAACTCATTCAGAACGACCGTTGCATTGGCTTCAATCTCATCCGCTTCTATCTTTGTCCATGCTACGCTCTTTCCCCTCTGATCATTATGAGCGCACCAAGACCAAGGAGTAGGATCTGTACCTTCTTGAGTTTCGGGAGCAGCACCTTGGCTAACTACGATAACTGTTTTGTTGTCCACTTTTACTTCGGTCGTATGATAGCTTGTATTCGGGAAGAGTTCGGGAACATTGATATCAGTACCTCCATCAACCGTGATAACCGGTGTATTACCAGTTGTCGTAACGCTACCACCTTGAACTGTTACCACATCTTTATTCTTAGAAGATACTTCGATTTCAATTGCGCCCTGATCACCACCTTGGATTGTACCTCCGTTAATCGTAATGTTGGAGGTTGTAGTAGAATTATCCGCTTTAAATGTCTCTTCAAAGATAGCATATCCGCCGTTACCTTCTACTTTGGTATCACCAGTAATGTTAACACCCATATTACCAGCGTACGCGTCATTGGATTCAACGATGATAGCCGAGCCACCAGCGTCATCTACAGTATTAGCAGTTAATGTTGAAGGTTCACCATAAGATTCACAATTAGACTTCACTACAGCATCTTTCAGCTCTACATCACCGGCTTTCAGATAGATTCCTGTTGCACCCTGAACTTCACCTTGAATATCGAATACACCGTAACCTGCACCGTAGATGCCATTTGTTCCAGCATCACTGCCAGCAATAAGTTTCGCATCCTGACCAATATAGATGTACGGGTATTGGTATTTATAGTAAGGAGCATTGGGGTAAGTTGACGGATTTCGCTTGGTGGCAGCGTCGTCTTCAGTACATACAGGCTTTTGGTTAATAACACCTGAGATTTGCAATGGACGACGTTTAGCATAGATTTGGCCATAAATATAAATCTTTACGCCAAAAGCAGACGCTTGTTGAATATTACGATAGGCACCTGCAGGAGCTTGCGGATCTTTATCTGACGGAATTGGGCCATCGGCCAATGCTCCACAAGCCATTGGGAATAAGCCTTTGTTTGCGTTAATCAGACTCTGTAAGTTATCTGCAGTTCTGAAGGGAATATTGTAGTTCTTATCACCTCTTCTAAAGGAGTCGGGATAGTAATACGTACAGAATCCAAATCTTCTTGCACATGCTGCTTCTTTTGTTTCTGTTGTATTTCCAAGAGTCTGCCTTTGTACATACATCACATCAGATGAAGATATCTGGCTTGCATCACCGCAACAACCATTGTGGCAAAGAACTTGGATACCGGTACCATTTTTCTGACCATCTTCAGTAATGGATAATATTACATCCTTTTCTATAGTAAGAACAGACCAATCTTTTGCACTTTTATCCTCTGCGCCAGTGACAACAATAAGGTTTCTTCCCAACCAGTCATTCGATCCAACTTCTGTTTTCTTGATAGTACCATTCTTAATGTCTAACTTACCCTTAATCAGACGGATAACGGACATCTGTTTATCAGCAGATAATTCAAATCCACCAAGGTTCAGTGTAATATCCTGACCGGTATAGTTTAATAACTCGCCATCTTCAAGGTCTTCCATTTTAGGCATTGTAATCGGCGTTGAAAGATGGACAGTACACAAGAGTTCGATTGTTGCTGTCTTGCCTTCGCCTACAGCATCAAAAGCCTCCTTGAGGTTATCGGTGTACTGCCATGCACCACCGTCAATTTGCACTTTGGCTACATCTTCTGCTTCTTCAGAGTCATGAAGACTTGCCCAAGCGTTTGTGCCGATCAGCAACGCCGTTGCCATCAGCACGAGAGAATAAAGTTTTCTCATTTTCGTTTTAAGTTTTTTGGTTAATACTGTGAGGGTTACCCCTCGTTAATTAAAAATTAGTTGTTTTGAAATTTTTAGTTTCTTTATTTGGTTAATACTGGTGGCTTGCGCCACGTTAATTGTTTTGTTTTTGTTGTTTGCCGGATATTCCGGAGGTTCTGGACCGCTGACGCTATTCCGGAGGTTTCGGAGGGTGTTTGGCGTTAGCGCACTTCCACTCCTTGGAGGGGAGGAAGACTGGGGTTGGTATTGTGTACACACAAAAGCAACAACCCCTTTCGGAATTGTTGCTTATAGAAATGATTGCGGATGGATGGATTAGCCGATGTGCTTCTTTAAATCCTCTAATGATTCATAGTGGTTAACTTCTCCACGATTAGCTTCTGCTATCGAAATATCCAAAGCCTTTTTTAACTCTTCGCTCATATTATTCTCCCTTCTTTCCAAATAAATATGTATGTGTTCCGGTATCGGTCAACAAAAGCGTGAGCTGCCTATCATTCTGGCGCCATATCAACAACCAGTCATCTTCAATGTGGCATTCCCAACAGCCGGCATACTTGTCGTGTAGCATATGAGGCTTGAACTCAACAGGCAAACAACCATCCTCAATAAGAATGGCTACCACATCCCATAAATCTTCAATTCGCTTGCCGTTACGCGTGCATTCCTTAATCGATTTCTCGAATTGTTCGGTAGTATCAACACTATACATCACTTAAACTTATTAATTAGTTCCTCCAAGGAAGTATAATGATTGATACGCCCGGCAGCAATATCTGCCATCGCGTAATCCAAACTACACTTAGGTTGAGTTTGTCCAAGCTGGTTATTTTTTACGGCTTGCATAGAGACCTCCCTTCTGTATTGCTTTGCGTTTAGCGACGCAAAGGTACTACAAAAAAATCACATATGCAAGAGTTTTGCCTAAAAAAATGAATTTCAGACTACATTTTCTCTCATTTCTATAAGTACACAATATGTCAAAGATCGTATCTGCTTCGGTTTTAAGCCTCGAAGCTGTGGCTAAGGTCTATTCAACAGGAATCCCTTGGAGGGTGTAGGTCTTGCCGCCGCGGAGGATGTAGATCGTGTTGCCGATGAGGATCTTTTGAGCCTCCATATATGGCGGCTGCACGTCTTCTATCCCTTGCGTCTTGTCGTACCGAGTATAGACGGCGCGGTAGGTGGCGTTCTTGGTGACCGATGCCAGTCTCGGG
>CACYKR010000065.1:0-11356 GCA_902774995.1 uncultured Bacteroidales bacterium
GTGAGGGGTTCGACGGTAGGTACACCTTCCGCCGCCCAGTTACCGTGGAGATGCAGCAAGTGCGGGTTGTCTCCCTCGATAGGCAGATAACCGCTGTCGTACCGCTGCAAGCGCACAGGTCTCTTCTCGGTGTGGGAAATATCGTACCATGTCTCGGTCATCTCCACCGCCTTCCATTTCCGCACATGGAGCGTCACATAGAACGGCTGCACAAGGTCTTTGGTAGCAATGACCGTCTCCGTATATTGCGGATTGTCGATGTAGGTTGTGTCCTGCGCTCTCAGTTGCAGACTCTGGTCGCCGTCGGCGTGCTGCACGAGGAGCGCCGGCAGATGGATATGGTCAATGTCACCGAAGGTTGGCAACAAGTCTATAGCATGCGACTGCACGCCTGCCCAGAGGCAGGCGCACAGCGCAAGGAACATTTTACCTGTTCGTTTCATAGGAATACTGGTGTTTTTAACGCCCGCTATTCGGACTAATCGTACTACCCGTGCTAAATGATTGATGACGATCGCCACTTGCACATAGTGTACATGCCGGAGAATATAATATTGTCTCTATTTTAGGACTACAATAAATGCTTTTCATAAATGAATCAATTAAATGTGAAACTTATTTTATAATTGCACCCAATGCGTTATACTGTTTTCCGTCACGGATAATTACCAATTGTCCGTCACGAAGTATTTTCTGTACGTGCTGCTCGTCTAAAACATTACTAATAGCAGTCGTTGTATTTTCGTGTTTTACGATGCGTGCAGGCATGCCTGGAGTGACAGATACACTATTTGTTCTAAAGTAAGCCCGGTATCCTTTTAACGGTGCGCTTCCATCCGACCAATAGAGCGTATTGTTTGCACCGAGGAAGAGTTGCGAATCCGTGTCTGCCGCCATCTCAGTCGGTGCCAGAATACCCACCATATCCAGCAAAGTAGTGTAGATGGTCTGCGGTTCGGAGGCAGAGATAGTAACATCAGCAAATATCATCGAAGTGAGATCATTACCGGAAGGGAAGGAAACCAAATAAGGTTTGCCTGCTTCGATAGCAGAAACCTGTTCTATTTCAATATTCAGTACCATATCTCCTCCCTCTTTAGTGCCGGTGATGTCTGCATCTACAAGCGTTACCACTTCGGCGTTCGCCAACGGCGTATTCTCCAGCGATGCCAACGAGAACGGCAGACAGAGCGTGTTGTAATATCCATCGCAGTACATTGTACGATTGAGTGTAAAATCTACGGTCTCACCATTCAGGTTTTCCAGCAGCGCCGTCGGGTCTTGCTCATCCGATACAGCAGCCGCTTGTTCATCGGAGGACACTTTCAGGCGCAGCAGTTCGACTTTGGTAATGGTTATATTTTTACCCATTATGTACAAACCGCGTTCCTTTAAATCTTCCAAACCTTCTTCTACCAATGTAATTTCCGTATATGGAGCCTCTACATTTGAATAATTCAGATATTGATGAGCAGTATTCCAACTGGAGTTTTTAATTTGTGCTGCCATTTGATAAAGACCCGCACCATCATTATTCGAAAAATAGAAACGTACCTTATTTCCTACTTGGGCATTTCCGAAATGTGAAGCATTAATATTGGTTTCTGTTTCTGCAAGAATAGTACCTGTCCATGTTGAGGCAGCTACCCATGCCGGTTGCAGCAGTTCAACTTTTGTTATAACAGAGTTATCCCCTTTGTAGATGTATATTTTTTTATCGTTAAAAGCGGCGATGTCGGCATCTGTCAATGTAAAATCTTTGTAAGTCTCGCCACCATTAACCCATGGCCACTGGTTGTCAATGGAAGGGATTGTGGTCTCCGACCAATCGGGTGCCCCTTTATATACAATCTTGAAATTTGCTCCTCCCTCCGGAACAGACACATGCACACGAATAACATTACCCGACCGCATAGTAGCCACTTGCTCGCTGCTAATCTCAATCTCTCCCGAATATTCGCCTTCCCATAGGGTTCTCTTCTCCATCTCCGGTGCGACGCCATTGTCATAAATCAAATCAATGGATTTGAGCGTAATGTTTTCGCCTTTGATATACAAGCCGCCGTACTTGCGGATTTGCTCAGCAGCCGTAGCGTTGAGCACCACCTCTACATAACCGGCACTAAGATCCAGTCCCTCTACCAGATTAGTTCCCGGCCATGAATTTTGAGAACCATCCTTGTGGAAGACCTGCATCCAACCGCCGTTGTTAACAAACGTGAGACGCAAAGTCTGTCCGGCAGCAAACAAAGTCTCTTGATGTGGTTGGAACTCATCGTTGGTCAAGGCAAGCGAACCGCCCCACACATTTTGGGTTACTTGGGCAGCCTGCATCGCCAATGCGACAAGCGAGGCACATAAAATACTAAATAGTTTTTTCATAATGATTATATTTTAAAGTTAATTATATAGTCTACTAGTCAACTAATTGACCGAGCATGTTGTATGCTTTGCTATCACGGATAATCAGCACTTGACCGTTACGGAGGATCTTCTGAGATCCGTCCAATGTGGCGGATACGGTATTCTCTATGCCGGTGGTGGTGTCTTTAGGTTTGCCGATGACTATGCGTGTAGCATGGTAGCCCTGTCCGCGGATGACAAGTCCATGGTCGGCAATGTCCTGCGCTATCTCATCGGAAGCCACTCTGTAGGCAAAGAAGGAGTCATGGTTGGTGACGGTGAGGTCCGTCCATGACCAGTTATTTCCGGCTTTGTAGGTAAGAGCGAACTGTGCGCCTTCGATAGCTTCGGCATAATAGATTTTGATGGAGTCATCTTTGGCAAGTCCTGCCAGCATATCTTGTCGTACGTTGTAAGTATCGAGTTCGGAGCCGATATACTCATCTTGATTCCACGAGATAGCCATATCGCCTGTCCAGACGGTGGAGTCCACATACTCTTTGGTCTCGGGCTGCGGTTGGGGTTCTTCAGAATGACAAGCGGACAGAGCGATGCGGATGAGGTGATAGCCCTGACCGCGGATAATCAGTCCGCGCTCGGCAATCTCTGTAGCAATAGTCTCAGACTCTACTACATAAGAGATTACGTTGTTTTCTACCGAAACGGAGAGTTCTGTCCAGTCCCAAGAGTCACCGGCTTTGTAGGTGAGGTTATATTGCGCGCCTTCGATGGCCTGGGCTGTATAGACACGGATGGTGTCCTCTTTCTTGAGTCCGGCAAAGAGCGTAGCTTCCGTCTCGAACTGTCCTCCGGGATATGCTTCGGGGTTCCATGAGATAGCCGAGTCACCCGTCCAGAGCGTTTTCTCGTTGAGCGACGGGGTTTCAGGCTCCGGCGTATCGGGAGTATTGTCATCCACGATGATGGCGGTGATGTTATATCCCTGGCCACGGAAGATGAGTCCGCGCTCGGCTATCTCGGTAGCGATTTGGTCGGAAGCAACAGTGTAAGACATTGTTCCGTTTTCAATGGTCGTAGTGAGGTCTGTCCATGACCAGTTATCCCCGGCTTTGTAGGTCATGACATACTGGGGCTCGTCGATGCCGGGGGTGACAGCGACTTTGATGGTGTAGCCTGATTGAAGCCCTGTGAACGTGCCGTCGGGTGTTTCAAACTGGGAGCCGGCATAGACTTCGGCGTTCCATGAGATGGGTTCGTTGCCCGTCCAGACGGTAGTCTCCTTGGCGGAGAGAGAGAGGGTGGCAGCAAGGGCTGCGATGAAAGTAAAGATTTTTCTCATAATGAATAATTAATAATGAATAATGAATATCTCTTTTTGTCGGATGACATCCGACCTAATTAACATAGATTATTGGGTTCGCATAGATTGATTATTGCCATCCGGGGTTGTTGGCGGTGATGGCGGAGTTGGTATTGAGTTCCTGCACGGGGAGGGGAAAGAGGAGATTACGGGATGTGCGGGCTTTGTTGACGCCGGAGTCATCTGTTCCTCCGATGGCATTCATGGCATCGAGGTAGATGCCCCACCGAAGGAGATCCCATCGGCGGTCGGCCTCACAGGCAAGCTCTTTGGCGCGTTCCTCGATGATCGCCGAGCGTCGGAGGGTCTGGGTAGAGAGGGCATTGGTTCCTCCCATGGAGGCACGCGCGGCATTCGAACGTGCGCGTACCTTATTGAGTTGGGCGATTGCGTCACCGGGTTTGCCCAGTTCGTTGAGCGCTTCGGCGTAGATAAGGACAACATCTGCAAGGCGTAGGAAGGGCCAGTTGGCATCCGCTTGGTCAATAGAAGGGTCGGTCACATCCTCGTACTTGGTAGTGAAAGCAAGGCACTGGGCATCCATGGAGTAGTAATAATTGACTCCATCGGCATAGATACCGGAAGGGTCTTTGACCCAGTCGCCGTTGAGGTTACGACCCGTAGCCATAATGGTGTATTCGTCATCGTAAGGGTAATAGAAACCGGAGTTGGACTCGCGCTGGGTGTAGTTGCGCCAGCGGTGGCGGACACCTTTGGTGATACGGAAGTCGTCATGGTCGAAGAGGTCATACCAGTGACGCGTGCAGCCGGTCCATCCGCCGGACTGGATGAAGTCCGAGCCGGCAGCAGTCATATAGCCCTCGTATTGGGTGTGGACGGAAGTCTTATAGGTAGCATCGCCGGAGACCGTGCCGATGGAGAAAAGGAACTCTGAGGCGGTAGCGTTGGCTTTGGTCCAGAGGACGGAATAGTCGGACAGCTCGTACGAACCGTACGTACCGTTGAGCAATTCTTCCGCCCAGTCGGCTGCCTGCTGATAGAGCTGGAGCGGGTCAAGGGACTCATATCCGGGAACCGTTTGTTTGGTAAAGGTAAGGGGTTGCAGCGGTGCGTAGCGTTTGTTGCCATTAACCGTTGTATAGGGAGCACCCGTACGGACAATAAGTTCTGTTCCGGCAGGCATGGCGTATGCCGCTTCGGTGGCATAGACCTTGGCGAGCAGTCCTGCAGCCGAGCCAGCGGAGACATGTCCGGGACGGTAAGCTTCGTCGGTGTTCTTGTAGAGCATACGCGTTGCAGGTTCGAGCAGACCTATGATGTGGTCATAAACCTTCGTAACCTCTTGACGAGGATTACTCAGTCCATTTACCATTTGTTCATTTACCATTTGTTCATTTTGGATAGGCACAGGTCCGTAGGCGCGGACAAGGAGGAAATAGGCGAAGGCTTTCTGGAAACGCAGTTCGCCCAAGGCGTTGTTCTTATAGGCAGATGAGATATTCTTCATTTCTGAGATATATCGTTCAGCCGTATTGGCGCGCCCGATGAGTCCGTAGCAACCTTTCCATAGCGCATCGGTAAGATCGGGTTCTCCTTGGAAATTACCTGCACCAAAGGTACCGAAGAGCCAATCCGGACCGGATATGTAATCCGCATCGAACTCCAACATACGCGGGAAATAGCCCCAACAGAACATGTCGTATATCCATTTGGAATAGACCCCTGTGACGAGTTGGTCGCATGCCTCTTCGCTGTCGCCGAGTTGGGCGGGCGTAATGAGCGAGTCGGGGTTCTCTTCTATCCATGAGCAGGAAGGCATAATAAGGGACAAAGTAACAAGGTACCAAGTACCAAGGATGCGTAGTATATTCTTTTTCATAACTATTTCTCCTTTCATCAGAATACAAAGTTAATACCGAGGCTATAAGTTCGCGCGGAGGGGTACGAATAGGAGTCTACGCCCGGGCAGGCAGGGTTGGTGCCGGCAGCATTGACATCCGGGTCGAACCATGAGTAGCGGGTAAAAGTCCAGGCATTATTGACGGTGAAGTTGAAGTTGATCTTCTCTATCCCTTTGGCGGGGTTGTTCCAGTCGTAGGCAAGGGTGATATATTTGATTTTGAGGAACGAGCCGTCCTCTACATATCGGTCGGAGACGAGCCATGTGCGGTTATATCCGGCAGTAGGTTTGGGCCATAGTGCCCCGTCGGGATTCTCGGCCGTCCAGCGGTGGTCGTACGCCGTCTTGGTGATATTACCGATATTGGACATGGTGATGTCCGTGAGGTTATAGTTAAAGATGTCATTGCCGTGCGAGCCTTGCAGCATGAAATTGAGGGAGAGTCCTTTCCACGAGAGTCGCGAGGTAAGGGAGTAGGTGAAGTCGGGGTTGGTGTTTCCGATGATGGTGCGGTCCGCTTCGGTTATTTTTCCATCCCCGGTGATGTCGGCGTAGATAATCTCTCCCGTAGCGGGGTCTATCCCTTCTTCCTTATAACCATAGAGTGTACCGATAGGGCATCCGTTACGCTGCAGGAAGACCTGGTCTGCTTTGGACCAGAGGGCTGTAGCGTACTGGTCTCCCTTGAGTCCGCCGATACGGTTGCGGTTGAGAGAGAAGTTGGCATCCAGCTGCCATCTCCAGTCACGCATGTCGATAGCCAATGCTCCTATGGTCAGTTCGAAACCCTGGTTGATGACCCATCCGGAGTTGACCATCATCTGGCTGAAACCGGAGGAAGAGGGAATTGTCACGTTTTGGAGCAGGTCGCGGGTCTTCTTCCAGTAATAATCGAGGGTGAGGTTGATGCGGTTGTTGAGAAATCCGATGTCCAAGCCGGCGTCTGCCTGGTCGGTTGTCTCCCATCGGAGGTCTGGGTTGGTCGGTCCGCGCCAGTCAATCATCGCCTGACCGGACTCCAACATGCCGTTATAAGGATAGTTAGCGGCATCGAAGACGGTGAGCGTACGGTAGGCTCCGATAGCCTGGTTACCTGTCTCGCCGAAGGAGACACGCCATTTCCAGTTGGAAAGGACCTCTTGTGACTGCATCCATTCCTCGTCTATCATGCGCCAGGCGAATGCGCCGGAGAAGAACGGCGCCCATTTATGGTTCTTGGCAAACGAGGACGAGCCGTCCACACGGGCAGAAGCCGTGAAGAGATACCGTCCCATGAGGGTGTAGTTGACGCGAGCGAGGTAAGATTCCAGCGATTGGACAGTACGGCTGCTCTTGAGCACGGCTTTATCCAGCGCCAGGGACATGTCTGCATCCTTGGTGAGGTCATTGGGGAAATTGGTAGCCGTCATGGACTCGTTGCTCCCCTCGCCGCGCTCGAAGGTGACACCGAGCACCGCATTGATGCTATGGTTCTCATTGAACTTGTGATCGAAAGTGAGCAAGGTCTCCGCCGTAAGCGATTTCCAGATGTTCGACGCTTTTCCCGCCTTGCCGTTAGCCGGCGACTTACCCTCCTGGGTATGGCGGTCGTAGTAGGTCTCCCGGTGGCCGTCGTTATAGCCCAGTCCCAGGTTCTGGCGGAGCTTGAGCCATGGGAGTATCGTGAACTCCACGAAGGAGGACGAGAACCACGATATCTGCCTCAGCCGGTCTTTCGCTCCGTTGACATAATTGACGGGGTTCGCCGCCAGCCAGTTCAGTTCGTCCAGCTGCTCGGTCTGCTGGTGCGGTCCGTAGGTAGCCGGGAAGATGAGGGAGGAGCGGATGATACCCGTGTTCTCGGAGTTGGTGCGCTGGAAATCGGTGGTAGCATGGGTGAAATGCTGCGAGGTACCTATCTCCAGCCACTTGGTGATATGCCAGGCGGTGTTGATGGAGAGGCCGTAGCGCTGATAACCGGTGTTCTTGATGATACCCGTCTGACCGGTGTAGTTGCCGGAGAAGGCGTAATAGCCTTTGTCCGTTCCACCGGAAACGGAGGCGTTGTACTCATGCGACCAGCCGGTGCGGTATATCTCGTCCTGCCAGTCGGCACCCGCTATCTCATCCACGTTGCCGTACCGGTCAGTGCGGAGACCTGGGTTGAGGAAATCCTCCGGCGAGGGGTTGTACTTGCCCTGTGTATAGACATAGCCGGAACCGATATACGGATAATCCCACTCGCCGCGATAGGGGTCACGCTGCGTGCCTCCCTCATACAGACGGCTGTTGGCCGCCGCTTCGTTCTGATAGAGGGCGTAATGGTAGGGATCGAGCATCTGCACCTTCCGTGCTATCTGACTGACCGAACCGCGGACGGAGAGTTCCACCTTCGGCTTGCCCTGCTGTCCCTTGCGGGTGGTGATGATGACGACGCCGTTGGCACCACGCGAACCGTAGATAGCCGTTGCCGAGGCATCCTTGAGCACTTCTATCTTCTCTATGTCGTTGGGGTTGATCATCGAGAGGGGGTTCTGCGAGGTATTCTGTCCGTCATTGGCTCCCGAGGCAGGCACGCCGTTCGGGTCCGTGCCAAAGGGGACGCCGTCCACGATATAGAGCGGCTGCGAGGAGGTAGTGAATGAGTTGGCGCCCCGGACGGTGATACTCACCCCTGAGCCGGGAGCACCGTCCGACTCCTTGACATCCACACCGGCTATCTTACCCGTCAGGCTCTGCGCCGTACCTATCTGCGCCCCGGAAAGGAGGTCTTCGCTTTTGATCTGGCTGACCGAACCGGAGAGGTCCCGTTTCTTCATCACTCCATATCCGACGACCACCACTTCGTCCATCTCCTGCACGTCCTGTTGCAGAGTGACCTCCACACGCTCCTTGCCTTTGATATTCACCACCTGGGTCTTATACCCCACCATGGATACTTGGAGGATGAACTTACCCTCCGGCACGTCGATAGCGAAGTTTCCGTCAAAATCCGTGACGGTACCAACCTGCGTGCCCGCCACGATGACTGTAGCACCGATAGCCGTCTCGTTGTTCGCCCCGTCCATCACCCGGCCGGTGACGGTGGTCTGGGCAAATGTACAAAGGGACAATGTACAAAGTACAAAGGTTACTAATCGTTTCATGTTATTGTGCGGATATTAGTTCTATTTTGGTCAAGGTAAATCCCACTCCGGTGACGATGAGTCCGCGTGTCTTGACGCGGTCTAGCGCCACGGGGTCGAAGATATAGATGAGGTCATTGCCGTCAAGGGGATACCATACGGGTTCGCCGGCTCCCGTTATCTCCTGCCAGCGTGAGTCGCGGATGGAGAGCTGCGGTTTGACGCCTGCGGCTTGCGCCTCTTTGTCCAGGCGGTAAGAGACAAGAAGTACGTCGTTCTCCGTACTCTCCTGGAAAGGCGCAGCGGTCAGGGACAGGTTTCCGCTCCAGTCGGCAGGGAAGGCTTTCTCTCCGCGGAAGAGTTCGCCGGGCTGCAGTTGGTATTCGCGCGGGGCACGCTGTACGCCGGTGAGGTCTTCCGACACCTCTCCCGTCTGGCGGACAATACCGATACTATCCAACCGGTATCCCTTACCTCCGATACGCATAGCCGTCTGCGCACCATAGCCCGCCAGTTGCAGTTTCAAGAGCGGCGCACGGTCATATACAAACCACGTGACTCCGTTCTCCCCTACCGGCATACCATCTACAGACGGAGCGAGGGCATTCCATGTAAAATCCATCAGTTTGGCTGCCGCTCCCTCCTGAACCTTGCTGACATGCAGGCGCAAACCGTCGCCCTCTTGCAGCTTCTCAAAGCACCGTCCGGGGATCTCCACAGAGGCAGACCAATCGGTTTTCATCGTCACTGCCGGACCGGACCAGACGATTGTCTCTTCATAATCCGAAGCCTCGGAGAGCGTGACGCGCAGGATACGGTAGTCGTGACCGCCGAGGATGATTCCATGCGTGCGCGCGATATTTAATATGGAGTCAGAGAGCGTCATGCGGAAAGGACCGGCAAAGCCGAAACAGCCGTATTCGGGTGCTACGCCCTGCCAAGTTTTGGGGTGCTGGAACGCCGCTTGGGACATGCCCTTTGCGTTATCGTTATAGACAGTGAGCACGTCGCCGGGCTTCGCGTCCGTGAAATGGCGCGGCTCAATGAGGATATTATCTTTCCACGCCTTGCCGATGGTCTTCGGGCCGAGGAGGATGGTGCGCTCAAGTGACAAAGCCGCAAGTGACCAAGTACCAAGGAGAACGGTAAATATGTATTTATACGCGCGCATGTTTCTATAAATTTAACAGTCTTTTCATTTCCTCACGGTCGATGACGAGACCGGTGTTGAACGCATCGCGCCACCATTTCTCTCCGGCAAACTGATGTTCATCGCTTGTGCCGGCGTTATAGTTGTAGTCATACCACGTCATGAACCAGCTCCAGCGGCTTCCTTCACCCCATATCTTGGACCAGAGGGACATCTCCACCTCGTCTCCGTTACCGCACTCGGCAAGGGTGATCAATTTGTTCGGGTACTCTGCTTGCAGCTGCTTGTACTCCTTGGCAAGCGGGTATTGAAGCGCATAATAGTTATCGCGACCGACCACGTCCACCACATCGTCCCCCGGATACCAATCATGGTCGTTCATCTGTGAGTTCCAGACCCAGATGAGGTTGTTGAGCTTATGATAATTGACCATTCGGTCATATAGAAAACGCCAGAGGGCTTTGTATGCCTCCGGTCCTTTGGCACCCCACCAGAACCATGCGCCGCCACCGCTGAACTCCGTAGAGTTGCCTGCCGCCTCATGAAGGGGACGCCATATAACCGGTATACCGCGTTTCTGCATCTTCTTCAGATACCCCGCCACCTGGTCAATGTCGTGAATCATACGTTTGTATTCGGCGGAAGAGGGGTCGTTCACTTTCTCGGGGTCAAAACTCGTCTCTCCGGGTTGGGTACCGGGCGAGCAGGTGTAGTTAGTGCCGTTATTAGCCGGCACCTGCCAGTGCCACATACAGCCGACTATGCCGCCTGCTTCGTACCATTCGGTGACCGGCGTGAGGTCACTATAGTCGAGCCACCCTTGCTTGTTGACATCTCTGGAAGCATGTATATTGATGAAATCGAAGACGTTCAACGCCGGATATTTGCCTGTCCATTGATAGACATTCTCCGTCTCGCGTGTGTTCCAGTCCACATTCGCCACCACGCCGCTCATGGCGCGTTTGCCGTACTCGGAGCACAAGACAGACCAAAGCCGCTTCACCTCCGGCGTAGCGTTCTTGTTACATAAGACGTATGATGAAACCGGCTGTATTTCAGGCTCCTGCGCCTGGGTACAACCGGCTAATAAAAGCAAAAAAAATAAAAGAAGATGTCCGTGTCTCATAGCAATTAGTGTTTTCGGCTGCAAAATTACTACATTTCCAGCAATCCGACTGACACAATTTTTGCAGGGACTGACACTTTGCTAAATAATCACCTTTTTTTTGACATACCGCTCGCGGAACTCCGATGGCGAACAGCCTTTGCGATTTCGGAAAAGCCTGTTAAAATTACTGAGCGTATTAAACCCGCAGACATACGCCACTTCGCTCACCGGCGCAATCGTGTCAATGAGCATCCGCGCCGCGTGTCCCAGACGGATATCCACAATAAACTCCGCCAGCGTCTTGCCTGTCC
The DNA here is from genome assembly GCA_902774995.1 of uncultured Bacteroidales bacterium. GTDB lineage: Bacteria > Bacteroidota > Bacteroidia > Bacteroidales > Paludibacteraceae > Colicola. The sequence goes on from CACYKR010000065.1 coordinate 11,259, forward strand.
GCTGTTTGAAGAAACGCGAGAAAGCAGACGGAGACATCGCCACCATCTCGCTCAGTTGCTCCAGCCTCAGTTCTTCCGCATAATGCGCTCGGATATAG
>CACYKR010000065.1:11377-20993 GCA_902774995.1 uncultured Bacteroidales bacterium
CCGCATAATGCGCTCGGATATAGGTCTCTACTTTGCGCACGCGCCTGCTCTCGCTGGTCTCCGATACTTTTGCAAAGGAAGAGGACGCCAACGTGCGCGCAGCGGTACATACGGATAATTCATACAGGATTGTAAACAGCTCATTCACAGCCCAGAACCCCTTCAAACTACTCAATTTGGTCAGACGCGGATAAACCTGCATGATAGCCGATTTAGGAAACGCCAAGCCCATTTGCGCCCGTTCAAACATGGTCTTGATAGAGGCAAAGGGATTCGTCTCAAACATACCTACCTGGAAATCCAGATAAAACTGCACCGTAATCTCATGGATATCCATACTCTTGCACTCCCCTTGCGCCCATTGGTGTTCCAATTGCGGCGAGGTAATCAGCACAAGGTCTATGTCATCCGTCAGTTCGTCGCTATCCCCTACTATGCGCCGGCACCCGCGCGCGTTCTCTATAAAATTCAGTTCAAACAAGTCGTGCTTGTGCAACGGAAAATCATAGCCGGTCTTATGCCTGTCCGCTACGTACATGAAATCATGTTCGCCTAACGGAGTAATCTCCTGCAGGATGCCGTTATCAGTAATGGAGTTCAAGCGGTTCGTCATGTATCAGGATGTTAAAAAAGTGTAATTCGGCGCAAAGGTACATCAATTTTCTGACATATGCAAGAAAAAGGCGATTTTATGCGCGTTTTTCTGTAAGCGGGGAATGAGGCAAGGGGAGTAAAATAGAGACCGGCAACACCTGACCAAAGTCAAGTGATGCCGGTCTCTATGAGACAAACTGCCTCGTCTGTCAGATAGACCACTCGAAGCCGTCTTTGGTATCTTTGATCTGGAAGCCAAGGGCGGTCAGTTCGTTACGTATCTTGTCGGAGGTAGCCCAGTCCTTGTTCTGCTTGGCTTGCAGACGGATGCCGAGGAGCAGGTCGATGGCGCCGTGGAAGGCGGATAACCTCTCCCCACCCATCCCCTCAAGGGAGGGAGCCACTTCTTCCAGTCTGAGACCGAGGATGTCGATGGCGTAGGTCTTCCAGACGTCACGAAGCTCTTTCAGGTCCGCTTCGCTGATAGTGGCCTTACCGTCGTGGACGGTGTTGATGAGTTTGGCGGAGTCGAAGAGGGCGGCGATGACGAACGGCGTGTTGAGGTCATCGTCCATGGCTTCGGCGCAACGAGATGCCAACCCCACCCCGTCTCTCTCCACAAGGGAGGGAGATGTTTCCGCTGAGGGCTGAATCTTCATCAGTCGGCTGTAAGCCTCTTGGAGGCGCTGGAGTCCTTTCTCTGCCGCTTCGAGTGCTTCGGAAGAGAAATCGACCGTGGAGCGGTAATGCGCCTGAAGGATGAAGAAACGGATAACCATGGGGCCGAAGGGTTTCGACAGGAGCTCATGATTGCCGGAGAAGAACTGCTCCAGGGTGATGAAGTTGTTGTAGCTCTTGCCCATCTTCTTGCCGGCGATAGTGATCATGTTGTTATGCATCCAGTAATGGACGGACTCGTGCCCGAGTGCGGCGCAGGACTGCGCTATCTCCGCCTCGTGGTGGGGGAAGATGAGGTCGAGTCCGCCGCCGTGGATGTCGAACTGCTCGCCGAGGTACTTGGTGCCCATTGTGGAGCACTCCATGTGCCATCCGGGGAATCCTTCGGACCAAGGGCTGGGCCAGTGCATGATATGCTCGGGGCTCGCTTTCTTCCAGAGGGCGAAGTCATAGCTGTGCTTCTTCTCGGATTGTCCGTCCAGCTCGCGTGTCTCCGTAACGATGTCATTGAGGTTGCGCCCGGAGAGTTTGCCATAAGGATAATCCTTGGCGTACTTCTCCACGTCCATATAGACGGAGCCGTTGACAACATAGGCATAGCCGCGGTCGAGTATCTTCTGCACAAAAGCAATCTGCTCGATGATATGTCCCGAGGCGTGGGGTTCGATAGAAGGGGGCAGGACGTTGAGCGCCGCCATGTCGCGATGATAGCGGTTGGTGTAATACTGCACCACCTCCATCGGCTCCAGCTGCTCCAGCCGCGCTTTCTTAGCTATCTTGTCTTCGCCTTCGTCGGCGTCGTGCTCAAGGTGGCCTACGTCGGTGATGTTACGCACGTAGCGCACCTTGTAGCCGAGGTGCATCAGATACCGATAGAGTACGTCGAACGTGATGGCAGGGCGGGCGTGTCCCAGATGGGCGTCACCGTACACGGTAGGACCGCAGACATACATGCCTACGTGCCCCTCATGCAACGGTTTGAAGGTTTCTTTGTAACGAGATAAAGAATTATAGATTTCTAACATTATAACAACGTTTTAGGATCGAGGTTGTTACGCTCGATGTCCTTGAAATACTTGAAGGTACCTACCTTGAGTTCGTCGCAGGCAGCTTCGTCGCAGACGATGATGCCGTGCTGGTGCATCTGGAGCGCGGAAACGGTCCACATGTGCGAAATAGGCTCCTCGATAGCGTGCTGGAGGGCGCGGGCTTTGTTATGTCCGTTGACAACGATGAGCACCTCCTGCGCGTCCATGACGGTACCTACACCTACGGTGAGGGCGGTCTTCGGCACTTTGTTCACATCGTTGTCGAAGAAACGGCTGTTGGCGATGATGGTATCGGTGGTCAGCTCTTTCTTACGGGTACGGCTGGAGAGGGACGAACCCGGCTCGTTGAAGGCGATGTGTCCGTCGGGGCCTATGCCTCCGAGGAAGAGATGGATACCGCCCATATTTTTGATTTTCTCCTCATAGCGCGCACACTCGGCAGCGAGGTCAGGGGCGTTGCCGTTGAGGATATTGACGTTCTCCTTGCGGATGTCGATATGGCTGAAGAAATTGGTCCACATAAAGCTATGATAGCTCTCGGGATGCTCTTCGGGCAGGTTGACGTATTCGTCCATATTGAATGTCACAACGTTACGGAACGATACTTTGCCTTCCTCATACAGTTTGATGAGGGCTTTGTACATGCCCAGCGGCGAACTGCCGGTAGGAAGACCCAGGACGAAAGGCTTGCTCTCCTTAGGGTCAAACTCATTGATTTTTTTAGCTACATAGTTCGCAGCCCACTGGCTGAGCAGGTCATACGAAGGTTCGATAATTACTCGCATTGTTTTTTGTTTGAATGTTAAATTGTTAATTATTATTGCCCGTTCCTGCCGGTAACTACTGCCTAACGGACAGGAGAGGGGATTTGTTTTATTCTCCGAGAAGGATCTCTACAATCTGAGGTTCCTCGAGGTTGACACCGACAATCTGTCCCTCGCGGTTGATGAGGACGGTGTGCGGGATATACTGCACCTGATAGAGGTCGGAGCATACATGTGCGGCATCCTCGCGCATCTGCGGCCACGGCATCTGTTCCTCCGCCAAAGCTGCGCGCCAGGGTTCCTCCTCTTGATCCACGGAGCAACTGAGTATCTGCAGCCGTCCTGCGGGCTGCGAGGCGTAGATCTCCTTGAGCACCGGGATGAAACGGCGGCAGGGACCGCACCACGAAGCCCAGAAATCCAGCAGCACATAATCCGTCTGCCCGACGAGTGAACTGAGCGACAGCTCCTGGCCTTCCGGAGTGATGGCGGTGATGTCTATGTAGGCGGAAGGATCCGCCGTAGTTTGCGTAGTTTCCGTTGTTTCCGTAGTTTCTGTAGTTTGCTCTGCGGGTTTCTTGCCGCAGCCGGCAATCACAAGCGCCGCAGCGAGAATCAATAAGTACTTTTTCATTGTTGTTTTTTCTAGTTTATCTAGTTTAACTAGTCTATCTAGTTAATCTATCTTTTTTAATACTACAGCGCTGCGGGCAGGGAGGTACATCTTGAGCCAGCCCTTGCCGTCCTTGGCGTACAGCTCGTCGTGCTGCGTGAAATGCTCTACGGAGTCGTCGCTGAGGCCGAAACCGGCGAACTCCTTCGCGTCAGTGTTGAGCACCACTTTGTATTTGCCTTCGGGAACAAGCATGCCGTAGTCGGAGAAAGACTTCTGTCCGTTCCAGTTGAAGATGAAGAGCAGGTCTCCGCGGGAGTAGGCTACCACCTGGTCTCCCTCGTTGTCCCACCATTTCATCACCCACGGGAGGTGGTTCGTCACGTGGTATTTCTTCTCCTCTGCCGTCGGTTTCAAGATGTGCAGGTGCTCTTTGAGCAGGTGCACCATCGCCTCGTCGAAACGGTTGAGGTCTGCAAAGAAATAGTTGGGGTTGTCCACGAGGTCCCATTGGCGGCGGGCGTATTTGTAACTCCAGCCGTTGCCCTCACGGGGGAAGTCGATCCACTCGGGGTGGCCGAACTCGTTACCCATGAAAGTGAGGTATCCGCCGTTGATGGTAGAGGCGGTGACAAGGCGTATCATCTTATGGAGCGCGATACCGCGATCGACCATATAGGTGGAATGGCCGTGCTCGAAATGCCAGTACATATCGGAGTCCACGAGACGGAAGATAATCGTCTTGTCTCCCACAAGCGCCTGGTCATGGCTCTCGGCATAGGAGATGGTCTTCTCGTCCTCGCGGCGGTTGGTCATCTCAAAGAGTATATGACCGGCTTTCCAGTCCTCGTCCTTGACCTCCTTGATGTACTTGATCCAAAAATCAGGAATGCCCATGGCGAGCCGATAGTCAAAGCCCACGCCGCCATCTACTATCGGCGCCGCCAGACCGGGCATTCCCGACATCTCTTCCGCTATCGTGACGGCATCGGGTTTGACCTCGTGGATCACCTTGTTGGCAAGGGTGAGATACATGATTGCATCGCCGTCTTCGTTGCCGTTGAAATAAGAGCCGTAGCCGTTGAAGTCCTCTCCGAGTCCGTGGCTGAGGTAGATCATCGAGGTCACGCCGTCGAAACGGAATCCGTCGAAGTCGTACTCGTCCAGCCAGAACTTACAGTTCGAGAGCAGGAAATGGAGCACTTCGTTCTTGCCGTAGTTGAAACAGAGGCTGTCCCATGCCGGGTGCTCGCGGCGCGCGCCGTCGTGGAAATACTGGTAGGGCGTGCCGTCGAAGTTACCGAGTCCCTCCAGTTCGTTCTTCACCGCGTGGGAGTGCACGAGGTCCATGATCACCTTCATGCCGCGTCCGTGGGCGTCGTCGATGAGGGCTTTGAGTTCGTTAGGCGTACCGAAACGGCTGGAAGCAGCGAAGAAATTGGACACGTGGTATCCGAACGAACCGTAATAGGGGTGCTCCTGAATCGCCATGATCTGCACGCAGTTGTAGCCTAATTCGGCGATACGCGGCAGGACGTCACGGCGGAACTCCTCATAGGAATTGACCTTCTCCTCCGCGGAGGACATGCCTATATGGCATTCGTAGATAAAAAGAGCTTCGCTGTTTGCACGGCTCTGCCGCTTGTTTGAAGGTTTGGAAGTTTGACGGTTCTTCCACTCGTACTCCGGTTCGTCCCACACCTGGGCAGAGAAGATCTTCGTCTGCTCGTCCTGCACCACACGGCGGACGTAAGAGGGGATACGCTCTCCGTAACCGCCGTTCCACTCGACGAGGAGTTTGTAGAGCTGTCCGTGTTGCAGGGCTTTCTCCGGCAGCCGGGCTTCCCACACGCCGTTTCCGACCGGCTGCAAACGGTATTTCTCCTCTTTCTGCCAGCCGTTCATATCTCCTTTTATATATATGGCGGTAGCGTTCGGAGCCCACTCGCGCAGCACCCATTCGCCGGATACTTTCCTGCCTTTTTCATTCGTGTAAGGCTTCTTGTGGTGGAGACCGAAATAGAGGTATCCGCTTGCCCAGTCGGCGAGTGCTGTTTTATCCGTCGGAGCCGGCTGATGACCGAGGAGCTCGGCTTCCTTGCGTGCCGCATAGTCTGCGCGTGCCTGCAACGCACCCTCGTAGGGCTCCAGATAGGAGTCACGTGCCACGATAGGTAAATGCTTCGGGCTTTCGACTTTTGACTTTTGACTTTCTACTTTTGACTTTGTTGCCATAATTTGTGTGTTTCTGATGGTAATTCCTTTGTTCTTTATACCACGCGTGCTTTGACGATAAGCTTGCGGTATTCCTTGCCCGGCGCTATACCCGGCTGGTGGGCGTCCTCGGGGAAGAAGACAGCGAAATGGCCTGCGGGCACGGTGAACTTAGCCGTGGCCTTGTCGCCGTAGAACTCTACGTCCTTGCCCTCGTCGTACTCCTGGGTAACCTCCTGACAATCCACTTGGGCTTTCCACCCCATCACTTCGTCGTCGCCCAGGGGAATCTGGATATCCAGATAGTCCTTATGCGCCTCCATGCGGCATTTGGACTCCTCCTTGCCCTTGAAGTCATTGATGTTCACAAAGAGGTTCTTGCCATCGAGATAGATTTTGCAGGCAGGCATCTCCTCCAGGTCGTTCTCGTTGTAAAATTTCATGAATTGTTCAAAGCCCGGTACGCAGTCGAAGTACCTGTCGGCGTTCTCCAGTTTGTCGAGTATCATAATAATTTATTTTTACGATTGCTTTGATTAATTGCGATTTTGGGTGCAAAGTTAGTAAAAAATTTGCATATGTGCAAGAATTTTTGTAATTTTGCAGCCGATTTATCAAAAAAAGTATATGAAGAAAATTATTGTTTCTACGCTGGCAGCGTTAACGCTTATGACAACAGCTTGTACTACCAAACAACAAACGACCGGTATCAGCCTTGATAATCTGGACACTACGGCGGTACCTCAAAATGATTTCTACCAGTTCGCCTGTGGCGGATGGATGGCAAACAACCCCTTGACACCCGAATACAGCCGTTTCGGTTCGTTCGACAAATTAGGGCTGAACAATCTGGAGCAGGTAAACGGTCTGATTCAGGAGATCGCAGAAAGTACCAAGGGACAAAGTACCAAGTACAAAGGCTCCATTGAGCAGAAGATAGGTGATATCTACAACCTGGCGATGGATACCGCCCGCCGTGACCGCGAGGGTATTGAGCCGATACGGAAGACGCTCGACGAGATAGCCGCTATCAGCAGCCGTGAGGAGCTGTCGGAGGTATTGGGCAAATCCATGGATTACCAGCTCTGGGCGATGTACGTAGAAGCCGACGCCATGAACAGCTCCATGAACATCCTCAACGAGTGCCAGGCCGGTTTCTCGCTCGGCGAGAAAGAGTATTACCTCGACACCGACGAGCAGACAACGGCTATCCGTAACGCCTATGTAGCGTATGTAGAGAAGATGTTCGGCCTGTTCGGTTTCGAAGACGGCGCCGCGAAAGCGCAGACCGTGCTCCGCATGGAGACGAGACTCGCCACCGCCGCTTACAGCAACGTGGAGCTGCGTGACCCCATCCGTAACTACAACAAGATGAGCGTCGCCGAGCTGCAGGAGCTCGTGCCGCAAGTGAACTGGAAGACCTATTTCGAGGCGCTGGGCGTAGAGCTCGACAGCCTCTCTATCGGACAGATACCCCACCTGCAGGAGGCCGGTAAGATGTTAGCCGACGAGCCACTGGAGGACCTGAAGACCCTGTTCACATGGCAGGCCATCGAAGGTGCCGCTTCGTATCTGACTACGGAGATTTACATGACTTCGTTCGATTTCTACGGCAAGGTGCTCTCCGGCAAGGAAGAGCCGTCTCCGCTGTGGAAACGCGCCGTAGGTATCGTCAACGGCACGCTCGGCGAAGCGGTAGGTCAAATGTACGTCAAGAAATACTTCCCGGAGGAGAACAAAGAGCGTATGTTAGCGCTGGTTCATAACTTGCAGAAAGCCCTCGGCATCCGTATCGAAAACCTGACATGGATGAGTGACGAGACCAAAGCCAAAGCGCTGGAGAAACTGAACGCTATCACCATCAAGATCGGTTATCCGGACGAGTGGCGCGACTACAGCAAACTCGACATCAACGCCGGGGACACGTATTACGCCAACCTGGAGCGTGCCGCCAAGTTCGAGCAGGAGTACAGCCTGAGCTACCTCGGCAAACCGGTTGACAAGAAGAAATGGTATATGACGCCGCAGACGGTGAACGCATACTATAACCCCTCCTCCAACGAGATATGCTTCCCCGCCGGTATTCTGCAATACCCGTTCTTCGACATGGAGGCTGACGACGCATTCAACTACGGCGCTATCGGCGTGGTGATCGGCCATGAGATGACCCACGGATTCGATGACCAGGGATGCCAGTTCGACAAGGACGGCAACATGGTCAACTGGTGGACAGCCGAGGACAAAGCGGCCTTCGACGCCCGCACGAAAGTGATGGAAGAGGCATTCAACAAGATCGAGGTGGCTCCGGGCGTACATGCCAACGGTGCGTTCACGTTAGGCGAGAACATCGCCGACCACGGAGGATTGCAGGTATCGTATCTGGCCTTCACGCTGAACGAAGAAGCCAAGGCGGAGAAAGACCGTCTGCAGACCCGTGACGGGTTCACGCCCGCACAGCGTTTCTTCCTGGCTTACGCCAATGTATGGGCAGGCAATATCCGTCCGGAGGAGATATTGAACCGCACGAAGAGCGATCCCCACTCGCTCGGCCGCTGGCGCGTGAACGGCGCACTGCCGCAGATCAACGCCTGGTACGAGGCTTGGAACGTGACCGAGGAGAGCCCGCTGTACGTGGCTCCGGAAAACCGCGTTAGTATATGGTAAAGAACAAAGAGATAATGTACAAGGGACAAAGGATAGCCGTTTGGGCGGCTGTCCTTTGCACCTTGCTTGCCGGCACGCCGGCGCTCGCCGACGAGACGAACAAACCGGCGTTGCAGATAGCCGACAACACCTTCTTCGACCCCACGAAGAAACAAGCGGAAGAGGCCTACCGGTTCGGCGTGGAGTACCGGCTGGAGATCGGCTATGCGCAGCATGAGCAGCGGACGCATGAGCTGACCTACCCGCAGCTGTTTCTGCACGGCATACGCGTAGGCGCCACGTTCCAGTTTCTGCTGCCTCTGCATTTCAGCATGCAGACCGGCTTGCTCTATACGATGACCTACGGACAGAACGAGCAGCACTGGCGGTCGATGACGGCGCAGGCGGTGCAGACGGAAGTGGTTCAACACAAAGTGCTGGAGCATAACCTGACTATACCCGTGCGCGTATATTATACGGTGCCGCTATGGAAGAAACTGAACCTGTTCTTCTACACCGGTCCGCAGCTGCATATCGGTCTGGCGGAGCAGGACAATATAGAGACGCAGTTGAGCGAAGGCACAGCGGAATGGCTTGCGGCGCAGGGTATTCCCACCGAGAGCTACGACCGCATGCAAGAAGACCGGTTCCGCACGAATATCCAATGGGGTCTCGGCGGCGGTCTGGAATGGGACCGTTACCGGCTGCTGTCGGGATACGACTTCGGCCTGAACAACCTGGCACGGAAGGTGGAAGGACTACCGAACCGGTATATGTCGGAATGGGGCTGGTTTATAAGCGTCAGCTTCAGACTGTAATAATTATTAATCATTCGGGGTGCATTTGCTGAGATTACACCCGTGGAACTTGGGCGGGTAATGCCGTCAAAGAAAATGAACACAACTCTTTCTTTTCGTACGCTATGCGTATGCGCATGCGTATCCGTAATGAACGCGCACCTTTGTGCGCAAGTGACTAACCAGCCGGATCCGTTTGGAGAGGACACCTCTTTCTATCTGAGCAAACGCATGGACGAGATCGTCGTCAGTGCGCCTGTCGTG
>CACYKR010000066.1 GCA_902774995.1 uncultured Bacteroidales bacterium
TCCGGGTGTTATTCTCTCCAATACAGGCTACACCGGAGCCGGTGGATTCGAGCTCTATTTCCCGGCGGAGAAAGGTAAACAGATTTGGGACGCACTCTTCGAAGTAGGCAAACCGTTCGGACTCGCTCCGATAGGTCTGGGCGCACGCGACAGCCTCCGTCTGGAGAAATGGTACTGCCTCTACGGCCATGACATCGACGACACCACGTCGCCGTTGGAGGCCGGTCTGGGATGGATTACCAAGCTCGATGCCAAAGACTTCATCGACCGCGACTACCTCAAGGCGCAGAAAGCCGAGGGCGTAAAACGCAAGCTGGTACATTTCGAGTGTCTGGAGCGCGCTATCCCGCGCAACGGGTACGAGATATGCGACGAGGCGGGCAACGTAATCGGACACGTGACATCGGGTATCATGCTGCCGAACACCAAGGTAGGTATCGGCATGGGGTACGTACAGACACCTTTCGCCAAGAAAGAGACCGTCATCTATATCAAGATCCGCGAGAAACTGCAACCGGCGAAAATCGTATGAGTAAACGTGTAGCGCTGGTTCTCGGCTCCGGCGGCGCAAGAGGACTCGCGCACATCGGAGCTATAGAAGCTCTGGAGGAGCACGGCTATACCATCACGAGTATAGCCGGCTGCTCCATGGGTTCGATTATCGCCGGCATGTACGCCGCCGGACAGCTCAAAGAAGCCAAAGAGTGGTTCCTGCAGGTCGATAAACAGCTCATTCTGAGAATGATGGATATCAACTTGCTCAGCGGCAACTCGCTGGTCAAAGGCCAGCGGATCATCGAGGAGCTGGAGAAAGTGGTGCCGGACAGGCCGATAGAGGAACTGGATATCCCCTGCTCCGTCGTAGCCACCGACATGGGCACCAGCGAAGAGGTGATCTTCCGCTCCGGCAGTCTATTCCAAGCCGTACGTGCGTCAATCAGTATCCCGCTGTTCTTCGAGCCCGTACGGATAGACAACCGCGTGCTCATCGACGGCGGTATCGTCAGCCCGCTGCCCCTGCACGCCGTGGAGCGACAGGAAGGCGACCTGCTGGCAGCCATGGATATCAGCGGCAAGGACTCCAAGCCTATGGAGCACGCACGTTTTGTCGGTATCCTCGACCGCATGAACGACATCCAGATCCAGCAGAACACCCTCCTCGAATGCCGCCTTACCCCGCCGGATATCCACGCCGTAATGCGCCAGTACGCTTACAACACCTTCGATTTCGACCGCGCGGAAGAGATTATCGCAGAGGGCAGACGGCTCATGACGGACGCTATATATAAATACGAACGCGCACACGCGTGATTACACATGAAAGACCGCAGGGACTATATCATCCGCAAAGCGATGGAGCTGTATGCGCTCAAAGGCTTTCAGAACGTGAGCATCACGGATCTCCAATACGCTTTGGATATGGGCCGTGGCACACTCTACTATTATTTCCGCGACCAGGACGAGCTCTTCCGGATATGCATGGAGCGTTATTTCCTGGAACCCAAGCAACGGGCGCTGAACTCCGTGCCGGAGGACGCCGGGATAGAAGAGATGATTGCTGCTATCCGGGGGTACCTCATGAGTCTGGAAGAAGCGCTGATGACCTTTGATGTCAAAAATATCAATACGGGAAATGTCAATAACCTGATGTTCACCGCCTATAGCCGTTTCCCCTCCCTCCACCGCAAAGCCCAACGCCTGGCGCTCAAAGAGGTGGAGCTCTGGCGCAAGGCGATATACCATGACCAACGCGCCGGACTCGTCCGCCGGGACATTGACCGCGACCAGATGGCACTCATGTTCGCCCATGTCAAAAACAGCTACGATTATGGCATGGCTCAAGCCCAGATGGACTTTTCATTATTGGATAAAACATATTCAGAATTACATAAATTACTGAAAATCTAAGAAAAAATCACTCTTTCGAACAAACATTCGAAAATAAACCGTTACCTTTGCAGTGTATTCGAAAAATGAGACTTACAAAAAATGGCTACAAGACATTATTTTTCATATCTGCAAGACACGATGGCGCGCCGGTGGAACAATTTGGCGTTGAAGGATCTGGACGGCGTGAACAAATATACCTATGCCGAGCTGGCTGCAGCTATCAAGAAACTCCATATTACCTGGCAAGAAATGGGCATCAAGGAGGGCGACAAGATTGCGCTCTGCGGCCGTAACTGCGCCAACTGGGGTCTGCTCTTCCTGGCTGCGGAGAGCTATAAGGCGGTAGTAGTATCCATTCTGCCGGATTTTACAGCAGAGGGTATTTACAGCCTTGTGGACCATTCCGGCGCCGTATTGCTGTACGTAGGGCCGAACGTCAAGAAAAAGATTGACACCACCCAAATGAAGGGTCTCAAGGCGACCATCTTCATGGACGACATGACCATCGTAGATGCAGAGCCGGAGACCAGGAAAGCTTACGAGGGCGCAGAGGCTGCGTTTGCCAAAGCATACCCCAACGGCGTGCAACTGGAAGATGTGAATCTGCCTACCGATAACTTGGATGATCTGGCGGTTATCAACTACACTTCCGGCTCAACGGGCAACCCGAAAGGTGTCATGCTGAGCCATCTGAACCTGAGCGGAAACGTAGATTTTGCATCTCACCGTATTCCGCACAAACCGGGTGACCGCGTGCTTTCCATGCTGCCTATCGCGCATATGTTCGGTCTGATGTACGAGTTCCTCTATCAGGTATGCGAGGGCGCAGAGACCTATTTCCTGACCCAAGCTCCTACCCCGACCGTGCTGATGAAGGCTTTCGCGCAGGTACAGCCGTTCATGATTCTGACCGTACCTCTGGTGATCGAGAAGATTATAAAGAAAGGCGTGCTGCCGAAAATCAGCAGCCCGATGATGAAGATTCTCTGGAAGACTCCGGGTATCAACCGCATCATCCGCGGCAAGGTCAAAGAGGGTCTGGACAAGACATTCGGCGGCAAGCTCCGTTTCCTCATCATCGGCGGCGCTGCGTTGAACGGCGAGGTAGAGCAAGTGCTCCATGATATCAAATACCAATACTGCGTAGGATACGGAATGACCGAGTGCGCACCGCTGATCAGCTACGAAGACTGGTGGGCATACAAATTCCACAGCTGCGGAAAAGACCTGCCGCAATGCCGAGTACGTATCGACAGCGAAGATCCAATCCACAAGGACGGCGAGATTCAGGTAAAGGGCGTCAACGTCATGATGGGCTACTACAAAAACGAAGAGGCTACCAAGGCTGTCTTCACCGAGGACGGATGGATGCGTACCGGCGACCTGGGCGTACTGGACAAAGAGGGAAATATCTTCATCCACGGACGGTCGAAGAACATGATACTCGGTCCTTCCGGCCAGAATATCTACCCCGAGGAGCTGGAGGACAAGCTCAACTCCATGCCATGCGTAGTAGAATCGATTGTAGTGGACCGCGACCATAAACTCGTTGCACTTGTATTCCCGGACACCACGCCGGACGGCAAGAAGCAGTTAGGCACCAAGAGCCTGACACAGCAGATGGAGGAGAACCGTATTGCTGTGAACAGAGACCTGCCGCAGTACAGCCAGATAAGCTCGATTGAACTCGTGGCATCAGAGTTTGAGAAGACGCCGAAACGCTCTATCAAACGCTATTTGTACAAGTAAATACCCATATACAACGTTCTGTTGTATATTTATATAAAAAAGTGAGTAAGTAGATGGATTTCTCTGAGATGGGAAATCAAAGCTAGCGCATAACCGGGAGGCTCTGCGCTTGTTTTTTGTTATTATATTTGCATATATCATTTTTTTTTTGTAATTTTGCAGGCAAAATTGGTTTGGCTATGCAAAGACACTATTTACATTACCTGACGGATGTCATGGTTCATCAGTGGAACGATGCCGCGCTGACGGATTACGGAGAGGAGCATGAGTACACTTTCGGCGAGCTGGCGGTGGAAATGCTGCGTCTGCATGTGTTGTTTGAACAGCTGGGTATCCGGCGCGGAGACAAGATTGCACTGGCGGGCCGTAACTGCGCCAACTGGGCGGTAGCCTATCTCGCTATCGCGTCTTACGAGGGCGTGTGCGTCAGTATCCTGCAGGATTTCACGGCTGAGGACATCAACCATCTGCTGGACCACTCGGACAGCGACCTGCTCTTCGTCGGTCCGTATGTATGGAAGGAGTTACAGCACCAGCCGCTGCCCAAGCGTCTGAAAGCCGCCCTCTCGCTTGAGGACTGGCGACCGCTCTACCTCAACGATGAGGAGGGCATAAAAGAGCAGAGTCTCAAAAGCAAATGGGACGAGGCTTTCCAAGCCAAATATGTACATAGCATCGAGCCGGAGGATATCTCTTTCACCGCCGATCCCGATACCGTATCGCTCATCAATTACACCTCCGGTTCTACGGGCAGCCCGAAAGGCGTAATGCTCAATGGCCGCTCGCTGAGCAACAACGTGGAGGTGGGAATGAAAATGCTGCCGGTGGATCCGGGGCAACGACTTGTCTCCATGCTACCGCTGGCGCATATGTTCGGCCAGATTTGCGAACTGCTCTACCCTCTTTGCTCGGGTACGCATATCTATTTTCTGACCAAGAGCCCTACCCCCTCTATCCTACTCAAAGCGCTCAAGGACGTACAGCCGTACCTCGTTGTCACGGTGCCGCTGGTGATTGAGAAAATCTACAAGAAGAACCTCGACCCCACCCTCAGCAAGTGGGCCATCCGTACATTCTGGCACGTACCTATCGTCGGCGATCTGCTCAAGGCACGCGTCAAAAGCGGTCTTCGCAGTGCTTTCGGCGGCAAACTGAGATATTTCATCTGCGGCGGTGCTGCGATGAACCCCATCGTAGAGAAATGCCTTATGGACATCCATTTCCCGCTATCCATCGGATACGGCATGACGGAGTGCGGCCCACTCATCGGCGGTAACCCGCCTAAGTATTTCAAAGCCCGCTCGGGCGGTGTGCCGGTGACGAACATGGAGGTGAAGATAGACAACCCCAACGAAGCGGGTATCGGCGAGATTCTCGTCAGAGGCGAGAACGTCATGCTCGGTTATTACAAGAACGAAGAAGCTACCAAAGCCGTCTTCACGGAGGACGGATGGATGCGCACCGGCGATCTGGGACGGCTTGACAAGAAGAAAAACATCTATATCAAAGGCCGCTGCAAGACTATGTTCCTCGGTGCTTCGGGCCAGAATATCTACCCCGAGGAGATAGAGGACAAACTTAATAACCAGGAGGCGGTAGGCGAATCGCTCATCGTGGAGCGCGAGGGTAAACTCGTTGCGCTTGTCTTCCCGGATGAGACACTGACCAAACGGATGACCTTTGATGAGATTCAGCAGTTGATGAAAGCCAACCTCGAGAAACTCAACCACCTCATCCCTTCTTACAGCAAGGTATCGAATATCGAGGTGCAGGAGAAACCGTTCGAGAAGACCCCGAAGAAATCCATCAAACGATTCCTGTACAAGTAACAACAAAAATGCGGAGCTTGCGGCTCCGCATTTTTGTTTGCGTCACAGGCTTAGCACTTGCAGCGCCTGCCATTTGTCATCCTTGATATCTTTCTTCTCCTTGATAGCCTTGGTGAGCGGTACATAGACCACATCGCCGTTCTGGAGACCTACCATGATCGACCGCTGCTCATCCATGAGAGCTTGCACGGCGGCACATCCCAGACGCGAGGCGAGGATGCGGTCAAAAGCGGAAGGCGAACCGCCGCGCTGCAGGTGACCCAGGATCGTCACGCGCGTGCCGTATTCCGGATGGCTCTGCTCAATGACTTTCGCTACGGCCTGCGCACCGCCGGGGATAGCATGTTCCTGCACCAGCACGATACCGCTGTTCTTGTGCTTTCGCCGACCCTGACCGATAGCAGCCTCCAGCTGCTCCTCCAGCGTAGCGCGCTCCGGGATGATGGCCGCTTCGGCACCGGCAGCTATCGCGGCGTTGAGCGTCAGGAAACCGGCGTCGCGGCCCATGACCTCTACCAGGAACAGCCGCTCATGGCTCGTACCGGTGTCACGCAGTTTGTCCACACACTCCGTGATCGTATTCAGCGCCGTGTCATAGCCGATCGTCGAATCGGTGCCCCATAGGTCATTGTCAATCGTGCCGGGAATACCTATCACGGGGATGTTATACTCCTGCGCGAAGAGCCGCGCACCGGTGAAAGTGCCATCACCGCCTATGGCGATGAGGGCGTCAATTCCTTCTTTCCTGATGGTATCATACGCACGCTTGCGTCCTTCCGGCGTCTTAAACTCCTCGCTGCGGGCGGATTTGAGGATTGTTCCGCCGCGCTGGATGATACCGCTCACGTCCTGTGTAGTAAACTCCTGCACCTCGTCGTCCATCAGACCTTTATAGCCGCGGAAGACAGCCTTCACGCGGATGTTATTAGCTAACGCTGCACGCGTCACAGCGCGTACCGCAGCATTCATTCCGGGAGCGTCACCACCAGAGGTCAGCACTCCGATTGTTTGGATCTTGTATTCCATATTATACTGTCATTTAGTTGTTTGCGTAGATTCTTCCAATTCGGCAGACGCTGCGTCATAAGCGCCTGAAATGCCGGTCCGTGGTTCTGGACCGCCAGGTGCGTCAGCTCATGCACCACCACATACTCGATACACTCTACCGGCACACGCGCCAAATCAAGATTGAACAGCAGATGTCTCTTGCGTGCAGTACAACTCCCCCACTCGCTCCGCATCAGCCGTATCCGCCATGTTACCGGAGCCTCGCCTAAGCGCTTCCTCCATTCCTCCACCAGCATTCCTAACACCGGTTGCAACTGTTCTCTATACCACTCCCGGAGCAGCGCTTGGCGGTTCTCCCGAGTAGCAGCAGGGCGGCAGCGCATGACGAGTACCCCATCCAGAAGGGTGACTGAGTTCGATCCCGAGGTGACGGGCTCTGTCTGCAGTCTGTACCGTTGTCCAAAAAGAAGATGCTCCTCGCCGGAGATATATTCCGGTTGACCGAATCGGGGCATGTTGAGCACTTTCTCCCTGGTGCGGCATATCCAGTCCCATTGACGAAGCAGAAAAGTCTCTGCCTCTCTCTCCGGCAGATAAAACGGAATACTCAGATGCACGCGTGCGTCCGGTGGCTTGATGGACAGCCGGATACTGCGTATCAGCTTCCGCTCCACCTCTATCTCTATGCCATTTATTATGGTCATTATTTTGCCGGCAAGTATCCCTTGCGCGTTACCGGTATAAATTTCTGCCCGTTCAGACTGCAAAGGTACTGCTTTTTTTTGACATATGCAAATAAAAAACAGAAAAATTTGCATTATTGTTCTTTATTGTACCATTGTAGCCCAATTGACACGATGGTGTTTCGGATTGTCAACCTAAGGGAGTTAGCGGATAGACGATATTTGTAATCAATATATTTGCCGCAAGTATAATCAGATTCATCCAGAAACCTATCCGCAGAAAGTCCGTGAACCGGTAACCGCCCGGAACATACACCATCATGTGCGTAGGCGAACCTATAGGCGTTGCAAAACTGCTGCTGACGCTGATCATCAAGGCGATGAGGAACGTCATCGGCTCATACCCCAACTGGACAGCTGCCTGATACATGATTGGGAAGAACATCGCGCCGGCTGCCGTATTGGAGATAAACTCCGTGATGAATGTAGCTACCAGACACACCGCCGTCATCACGATGATTGGGTTCGTACCGCATATATCTAAGATACCCGTTGCCATCCGTTCGGCGATACCGGTTTTCTGGATGGCGAGTCCTAATACTACAGAGCCGGCGAAAACGACCAGAATACTCCAATCAATGGATTTCATAGCTTGGTTGGGCGTGCAGCAGCGGGTGATGACCATCGCCAGTGCCGCCAGACAAGCGCACATCAGCAGAGGCATGATACCCAATGCAGACAATACTACCATCGTAATCATAATCAGCGACGAGAGAAGGGTCTTGATACCTATATCGACCACCTCATCGCCCAGCACCAGCCCGTGCGTCTTGGTCAGTTCCGTGATGGCTTTTATATCTCCGGCGAACACCAGACGGTCGCCGCCCATGATAAACTCATTCTCATCAATCGGAACCGCCACGCCGTCAAAATGGTGCATCTTGACCAGCCTGCCGCCCTCCACATTCAGCAACCCCGCATAGCCCAGCGTCTCGCCGATGAACTTGTTGGTGGAAGGTACTAACATCTCCACCGTATATTCCGTTGTTTGCTCGAATGCCTCTTTGGGTGCTTCGCGTTCGGGCAGCAACCGCCGCAAAGCGATGACCGACAGCACACCTATTGCCAGGCAGAACAGTCCCGGAATGGTCGTTGCCAGCACATTCATCTGCACGCCTGTCTCCTCGGCATACAAGCCGCTGATGATGAGGTTCGGGGGCGTACCGATCAGCGTACACACACCGCCCATACCCGAGGCGTAACTCAACGGAATCAGCAACTTGGAAGGGGCGATACCTAATTTCTTAGACCACATCTTCACAATGCCGATAAACAGTGCCACTACCGTGGTGTTGCTCAGAAACGAACTCAGCCCCGCCACCGGAAGCATGAGCCGGACGACGGCAGTACTCCACCGCTTTGGTTGTCCCAATAGGTTCTTGACTATCCATTGTAACACACCGGTGTATGTCAGACCTGCCACTACCACAAACAGCACACCTACCACCACCACGGAGGACTGGCTAAGACCCGAAAAGGCCTCTTTGGCGTTCAGCACGCCGGTGACATACAGGATGACCATCGCGCCCAGAAAAACTGCGTCTGCGCGTACTTTGGTAAACAGCAGAATGCTGAATAATGCCAGCACAGTCACTATCGTGATCCATGCGTGCACATTAAAACCTAAAAAAACAAACTCTTCCATCAGTCTGTCAGTGTTTCATTCTATTCATTACTTGCGTCATGCAATGCGCGGCGCCGTAACCGTCTATCAGGCTTTCCAACGGCACCCACTCTACTTTCACTCCGGCATCGCGAAGCCGTTGCTGCAATGCCGCACTCTGACCGCCCACCGCCATGATATGACGTGGCGCAATGGTCAGATAATTATTGGCATAGTGCATTTCGTCCTCGGTGTCTATCGGGATAATCTGCATACCCCGTTCGCGCAGGAAACCCACAAACGGCATATCTTCCGTGATGAGGCGATACTCCTTCTCTCCGGCTGCACGGGCATAGATGTCGCAAGTCACATACTCCGGTTCATCCGGCATTGCCTCTAACCGGCTACGCACCATGGTACACAGGTCACGGTCGATGATATTGAAATATGTATCAAGGTGCATTTGCATCTGCCATAACTTATGGTCGCGCACTACTACCACCGTGTCATGTCCGAACGCGTCCGCCTCCATCACTTGGCGGATACCTTCCCGGTTCGTACGCATGCCGCAGCCGATGAGCGAAATAGTGCCGGCAGGAAAATAATCACCGCCTTCCAGCCTGCCCTCGCCCTCAATACGCAAAATCGGGCGCACGCCCATATGGTGATAGCACACCTCGATAATATCCGTTTCCGGTGCACGTTGCGAGGAATTCATCTTGCAAATCACATGTCCGCGCGGAGTGGTAATACTCTGGTCCCGCGTGAAATAGAGGTTCATCAGCGGGTTCTGGATATACTGTGCCTCATAGCCGGTGTTATTGTCCGTGCAGCTGAGTTTGACCGTCGGTTGCAACAAGATGCAACGGATCAAATCGCCGCGGCTCATCTCTCTTATCGTCTGCTGCCGGTATGCCTCTGACGCCTCGGCGTCCTCACCGGGGATAGCGGATATATCGTACCGCAACACTTTGGAAGCCAACACCCGCAAGGTGTCAATGCCCGTCTCTTTCAAGATTTCTTCAACCGTATATACACGGATGCCGTTCTTCTCCAAAAGGCGGATATACCCGCGATGCTCCGCAGCGGCCTTCTCTACATCAAAATAGTGCTCAAACAGCCCTGCCGAAGGATGAATCACGCCATTAAAGAGTTCAGCACCGGGCGTGTGCATCAAAATATCTCCTGCTTCACTCCACTCCGCCTGCGGGTACGCCATCTCGCCTTTGGGCGTCGGCTGACAGGACACCATGCACACCGTGCATAGTGTTGCCACTACGAAAAATAATTCTTTTTTCATATCGCTTATGCCTTCAGCCATTCATATTTGGCTACGGAATAGATGGGCAGGAACGGAATCAGGATAGGCGTTTTCTTCACATACGCCTGATACTCAGGGTCATTGCCGTAGGCGGCGTTCTGACGCAACTCCAGCCGGCGTGCGCCGCTGAACATCACAAACACGATGCCTGCGTACCCGATAGCCACAATCAGCCACTGCCACCAGTTCAGCCCTGCGCCAATAGCACTGAGCAACGCACCCGTCCAGATGGTCACTTCGCCTAAGTAGTTCGGGCAGCGGACAATACGGTACAGACCGGTATCTACAAACCGCTTCGGGTTCTTTTTCTTGGCGGCACTCTTCTGCGCGTCGCTGATACTCTCTAACAAGATACCGCAAGCAACAACCGCAGCACCTATCCATGCCCACAACTCGCTGTCATGCGGACCGTTCGCCAGCCGGAAAGCCACCGGACTCACCTGCGCTACATACAGCAGCGCGCAGAACAGCCATATCATAATCATCACGCCGGCGGGTTTCTTGTCCGAGTGCCCCTCGCCATAAAGAATCTTGCGATAACCGACCGCCTTGCGTTCGCGCACCAGCAGGTACGTTCCCAGCCGCACGCCGAAGATGAACAGCAGCACTAACATAGCCATCGTCGGCACCGTGAGATTCGCATGGTATAGCACACCCATCGCCACCGCCAGAGCGGCAATGCCGTACCCGTAACCGAGACTGAAGAAATATACAAAGTATTTCCACCCTACTGCGGAAACCGCCATCGCCACCGCAAAAAGAATCAATAAATCTGTCATAGTATTTTTGTTTTATGTTAATTTGTACTAATTAGGCTGCTGCGTGTTTTTTTCCGCACGCAAACTGTGTGCAAAGATACTGCTTTTTTCTGGATTGTGCAAGTCTTTTATGCTATTTGCCCGATTTTTCTTCTCTCATACAGCGATCCTTTCATGACATAAAACAAACACAGCCGTGAGCGGAGCGCAATAATCGACAGAGCGAAGCGGAGGAGGGTAAACCAGCCGTGAGCGGAGCGAACACCTTATTAAAAGGGGGAAAAGCAAAAAAGATTAAGAGAAAAAGCAGCGCAAAATAACCAAATCTCAGAAAAAACAGCGAAGAAGGAAGCATACAAGAACAACGCTCACAAAGGGCGTTGTTCTTTCTTATATTATCGCCGTTGTGATGTCCTCGGCTTCGGCGAGATTGAGTTTCTGA